>JAJZGK010000281.1 GCA_021798485.1 Pseudomonadota bacterium | reverse complement strand
ACACCATCAGCGTCACCGTCAGCAGCGTGTCGCTGTCGGGCCTGGGCATCAGCGGTTCGGTCAAGACCTCGACCACGGCGCTGACGGCCATCTCCAATCTGAACTCGGCCATCAACACCATCTCGAAGGACCGGGCTTCGATCGGCGCCTACGAATCGCGCTTCAACTTCAGCCTGCAGGACATCCAGACCAACGTGCAGAATATTTCCTCTGCCCAGTCGGTGATCATGGATGCCGATGTGGCCTCGGTGAAGTCCTCGCTGTCGTCCATCGACGTCAAGACCCAGGCCGCCGTGGCCGCCTTGACCCAGGCGTCGCAGCTGCCGTCGGAGCTTCTGAAGCTGATCCAGGGCTAAGCGGCCTTTTAAGCGCCATACCGGCTGGAAACGGGGGAATGCTTATCGGCCTGGCTTCAGCAAGGATGGGAACGCGGAGCGGATGGGGCGCCACCCGTCCCGCGTTCCCCCCTTTACCCAAGACACTGTGGGAAGCCAGGAGGTAAGCATGCACCTGCTGCCATCCGGTGCCGGCCAAGGCACCGGGAAGAACCGGAAAGACCGGCGAGGCCAATCGTCGGTTTTTTTCCGGTCCCGTGTTTGGGTGCCTTCAGATTTAGCAGCTTATTCTTAGGAATTCGTTAAGTGTGGCGGGCGCATGATCCTGAAAGATCGCCGCGCCCCACGAGTCTTTTTTGCGCGCATTTTGGCGCATGGGGGCGGCCAGACGGGAGCACCATGCCATGACCAATGCCTCTCAGAACGCGGCCGCCGCCGACAGCCTGGAATCCTCGCCGGTTGCCGTGGTCAAGCTCTACGACACCATTATGCTGCATATCAACCGGGCCGGCGCCGCCGCCAGTGCCGGGGATTATCAGGCCCAGTTCACCGAAGTGATGAACGCCACCCGCATTATCGACGGTCTGAACCGTTGCCTGGATATGGACCAGGGCGGCCGCACGGCCCAGTCGCTGCGCGACATGTACGAAGCGGTCAGCCGCGCGCTGCTGCGGTCGGTGGGCAAGACCAGCGGGGCCGAAGCCTGCGAGCGCCTGGTGGGCGCCGTGGCCGAAACCCGCGACGCCTGGGCCACCATCGCCGGGGTGCCGCTGCTGAAGCCCGAACTGCAGTAAGGCCCGGCCATGCCGGCCGCCCCGGTGGAAAACCGGCGGCGGAACCCTTTCCTTTGCAGAAGGAGACGGTTGTCGTGACGCAAGCGGAATCTTCCCCGGAGCCGGGCCATAAACGGCAGATCGCCGTGGCGCTGTCTTATTCCCCCGAACGGGGGGATGATGCGCCCAAGGTGACGGCCAGCGGTCGCGGCGCCGAGGCCGAGCAGATTTTGGACCTGGCCTTCCGGCAGGGCGTGCGGGTGCGCGAGGATCCCGATCTTGCCGAAATTCTGGCGGCGGTCGAGATCGATGCGGTCATTCCCTTGAGCGCCTTCGTCGCGGTGGCGGAGATTCTGAAATACGTCTACAGCGCCAATCATCAGCCGATGCCGCCATCCTTCCGCGGCACCGGCCGCAAGCAGGAGGCAACGCCATGACGACAGCCGCGGAAACCCGCGAGGAACTGGAAAAGGTGTCCTCCCTGGTGCTGGCCGCCCGCCGTCTGCTGGCCACCGGCGCCCTGGTGGATCTTTCGGTGCTGCGGGACCGGGTGGGCGCCTTGTGCAACGCCGTGCAAAGCATGCCGCGCGAGGATGGCCGCAGTCTGGCCGAGCAGATGCTGGGGCTGATCCGCCGCCTGGATGGCCTGGCCGCCGATCTGCGCGATCACATGCGCAGCCTGAACGAGCGACATGACGGCGGCAGGGCCTGAGCCGTTATGGAGTGGACTATTTATCTGCGCACCCTGCTGGCTCTGGTCTTCGTTCTTGGACTGATTTCGCTGCTGACCTGGGCGGCCCGCCGTTACGGCTTTGGCGGCATGCCCCGCACATTGGGGAAACCCCGCCGCTTGCAGGTGGTGGAAAGCCTGGGGCTGGATAACCGCCGCCGTCTGGTGCTGGTGCGGCGCGACGGGAGGGAGCATCTTCTTCTTCTGGGCGCGGCCGGTGATTTAGTGGTAGAGAACGGCATCGCCAGAGCGGAACGGGAGGAAGAGGCGTCGTGATCCATCTGAAGCGTTCGCTGTTCTGGACGGCTCTGGCCGCCGGGCTTGTGGCGGCCGGACCGGCCATGGCGCAGCAGTTCAGCCTGGATCTGGGTGATGGCGCCTCCACCACCGGCCGTATCGTCGAACTGATCGCCCTGATGACGGTGCTGAGCCTGGCGCCGTCGATCCTGGTGATGGTCACCTCCTTCACCCGTATCGTGATCGTGCTGGGGTTTCTGCGCCAGTCCCTGGGCACGCAGGGCACGCCGCCCAATATGGTGATCATCAGCCTGGCCCTGTTTCTGACCGGCTTCGTCATGGCGCCCACCTTCGAACAGGCCTACACCACCGCCATCGAACCCTTGATCGAAAACCGGATCGACGAAATGACCGCCTTCGGGCTGGCGGTCAAACCGTTTCAGACCTTCATGCTGAAGCAGGTGCGGCCTCAGGATCTGAAGCTTTTTCTGGATCTGTCCCACGCGCCGCAGATCGCCAAGCCCGCCGACGCGCCGCTGCAGGCCCTGGTGCCCGCCTTCATGATCAGTGAACTGCGCCGCGCCTTCGAGATGGGATTCCTGATCTTCCTGCCCTTCCTCATCATCGACATGGTGGTGGCCTCGGTGCTGATGAGCATGGGCATGATGATGCTGCCGCCGGCCAGTATCTCGCTGCCGTTCAAGCTGATTTTCTTCGTGCTGGTGGATGGCTGGTATCTGGTGGCGGGATCGCTGGTGCAAAGCTTCAATTCATAAAAAAACGCCGCGCCCTTGCAAGGCGCGGCGTTTTCTATCATGGCGCCGGGCTCAGCCTTGCAGGCCGTGCTCGCTGCGGCGGGCGATCACCTCGAGGCGCTTCAGCAGCAAGGGATCGATCTGATTGCTGAGGCGGTGATCGGCCAGGGTGGGGCGGAACCACTCCATGATGCCGTTGTCGCCTTCGAAGGCCCGGTCCAGGGCCTCGTCGCTGAGATCGTTCATATAGAGATTAGCGGCCTGCACCCGCTGCTGCAGGCCCACCCGGCACAGGGCATCGGCCACATCGTGGCATTCGCTGAGATCGTCCTGGGCGAACAGGGTGGGCCAGAAGACCCGGCGGCTGCCGGGCAGGGTGGAGAGCAGCAGCCCCATCACCAGCAGGGTGGGCTGAACCACGCTGCTGTGGGCCACGGCGCCAAGGCCGGAGGCCTGGGCAGGATCGAGAGCCAGCAGGGCAAGGGTGGTGAGGGTGGCGCCGGTAAGGACGGCGGCGCCGTCGAACAGAGTGGCCGAGAGGCGACGGGACATGGCACCCTCCTTCAAGCTGATTTCACTGGAACCAGCATGCCGGATTGGCCGGGGGGCGCTCAATCAGCCGGAAGCATGGGCCGTGGGGGCGAAGGATAGCCCCCTGTCCAAAAGGACAAGAACAATGGATATGTCTGGAGGTCCGGCCGGGTGAACCGGTTTATACCGCCCGGCAATGATCCGACCCGTTGGGGCAAATCATTGCCGGAACCGCTCTTGTGCTCCTTAGGCTCTGGCGCGAAACAACCGCTCCAGAGCCTAAGGTTTATTCAGACGCCTCCGCTCCGCTTTCGGCGGGCTCAAGCGCCGCTCGGGCTTAAGGATGTGGAGCGATTATATCGTCCCACATC
>JAJZGK010000280.1 GCA_021798485.1 Pseudomonadota bacterium | reverse complement strand
GATGCTGACCGAGAGTTTGCCCTGTTCCAGATAGAGGCGGTTGAGGTCGGTGATTTCCAGCTCGCCGCGGGGCGAGGGCTTCAGGCTTTTCGCCCGTTCGATCACACTGTTGTCGTAGAAATAAAGCCCGGTCACCGCATAGTTGGAACGGGGGCGGGCCGGTTTTTCCTCGATGGAGGTGGCGCGCTGCCCGGCATCGAAGGCCACCACGCCGTAACGTTCGGGATCGGTGACGTGATAGGCGAACACCGAGGCTCCCTCGCTGCGCGCCGAGGCCTGCGATAGCAGCTGCGGCAGATCGTGGCCGTAGAAGATGTTGTCGCCCAGCACCAGCACCGAGGGGGCGCCGGCCAGAAAGGCGCGGCCGATCAGGAAGGCCTGGGCCAGGCCATCGGGGCTGGGCTGCACGGCGTAGGACAGGCTGAGCCCCCATTGCGCGCCGTCGCCCAAAAGCTGTTGAAAGCGCGGCGTGTCCTGCGGGGTGGAGATGATCAGGATCTCCTGCACATCCGCCATCATCAGGGTGGAGAGCGGGTAATAGATCATCGGCTTGTCGAACACCGGCAGCAGCTGCTTCGACATGGCCAGTGTGGCCGGGTGCAGTCTGGTTCCAGCCCCACCGGCCAGGATGATCCCCTTGCGCTTCACGCTATCCCCCTCTTGAAAGACCTGATTTTTCCGAATGCTTCGCAGCGGCGACGATAGCGCTATTCGCCGTGCATCGGAAGCCTGGATTGCCGGTTTTCCGGGCGGGGGAAAGCGGGTACTCTCCAGTGCGCAGGCGAAAGGGCGGATGGGCCGCCCCGCGGGATTCAAGGTGCGGTCTTTCATCATGTCGGGTGCTGGCAAAACCATTTTCGTCACCGGCGGCGCCGGGTTCATCGGCTCGGCGGTGGTGCGCCAGGTCTTGCGCGAAACCGACTGGCGGGTGGTCAATATCGACAAGCTGACCTATGCCGCCAATACCGATTCGATTCCCGAAGGCGAGGGGCATCCCCGCTATCATCTGGCGGTGGTGGATATCTGCGATGCCGCCGCCCTTGATGGATTGTTCTCCATCCACGCTCCCGATGCCGTGATGCATCTGGCCGCCGAATCCCATGTCGACCGGTCCATCGATGGTCCCGGCGCCTTCATCCAGACCAATATGGTCGGCACCTACACCCTGCTGGAGGCGGCGCGCCGCTACTGGTCGGAACTGGCGGCGGGGCCGAAAAAGGATGGTTTCCGCCTCCATCACATTTCCACCGACGAGGTGTTCGGCTCGCTGGGGCCCAGCGGTTTCTTCAGCGAAACCACGCCCTATGATCCCCGCTCGCCCTATTCAGCCAGCAAGGCGGCCTCGGATCATCTGGTGCGGGCCTGGCATCATACCTATGGCTTGCCGGTGGTGCTGACCAACTGCTCCAACAATTACGGCCCCTATCATTTTCCCGAAAAGCTGATCCCGCTGGTGATCATCCGCGCCCTGGCCGGAGAAAGCCTGCCGGTCTACGGCAAGGGCGACAATATCCGCGATTGGCTGTTCGTCGAGGATCACGCCCGCGCCCTGCGGCTGGTGCTGGAAAAAGGCGCCATCGGCGAAAGCTACACTATCGGCGGCCATAACGAGCGCACCAACCTGCAGGTGGTGGAAGCCATCTGCGATTTGCTGGACGAATTGGCCCCGGACGGACAGGGGCCGCGTCGCCGCCTGATCACCTTCGTTTCCGATCGTCCCGGCCATGATCAGCGCTATGCCATCGATGCCGACAAGATCGGCCGCGATCTGGGGTGGAAGCCACAGGAAAGCTTCGAGACCGGCCTGCGTAAAACCGTGCAATGGTATCTGGACAACCGCGCCTGGTGGCAGGCCATCCTGCAGCGCGGCTATAAGGCGGACCGTGTCGGCCTGGGGCGGGGCCGTCCGTGACCGATAGCGTCGATACCGTCGTCATCGGCGCCGGCGTGGTGGGTTTGGCCGTGGCCCGCGCCCTGGCGCTGGCCGGGCGCGACGTGGTGGTGCTGGAAAGCCGGGAGGCTATCGGCGGCGGCATCAGCGCCCGCAACAGCGAGGTCATCCATGCCGGTATGTATTACACCCCCGGCAGCCTGAAGGCCGCGCTTTGCGTGCGCGGCAACCGCCTGCTGCGGGCGTTTCTGGCCAGCCACGGCGTGGCGCATCGTATGACCGGCAAGCTGATCGTCGCCACCTCGGCCGAGGAGGAAGGGCGGTTGGACGAGATTCTGGCGCGCGGTCGCGCCAACGGCGTCGAGGGGTTGGAGCCTATCCCGGCCGGCCGCGCCAGGGAGATGGAGCCGGCGCTGTCCTGTTGCGCCGCCCTGTGGTCGCCCGCCACGGGGATCCTGGATACCCACGGCGCCATGCTGGCCCTGCAGGGCGAGGCCGAGGATCACGGCGCCGTGCTGGCCCTGAAAAGCCCGGTACTGTCGGGCGAAGCCGGGGATAGGGGGATTCTGCTGGAGGTGGGCGGGGCCGAACCCTGCCGCATCCTGGCCCGCCAGGTGGTCAATTGCGCCGGTCTGGAGGCGCCCCGCGTCGGCGCCGCCATCGCCGGGGTGCGGCAGGGGTCGGTGCCGCCGGCGTTTCTTTGCAAGGGCAATTATTTCCTCCTGGCCGGGCGCCAGCCTTTCAGCCGTCTGGTCTATCCGGTGCCGGTCAGCGCCGGACTGGGGGTGCATTACACCCTGGATCTGGGCGGGCAGGGGCGTTTCGGCCCCGATGTGGAGTGGATCGACGCCGAGGATTATCAGGTGGATCCCCATCGCGCCGAGGTGTTCTACGGCGCCATCCGCCGCTATTGGCCGGGTTTGCCGGAGGGGGCCCTGCAACCGGGCTATGCCGGCATCCGCCCCAAGATCCAGGGGCCGGGCGATCCGGCCCGCGATTTCGTGCTGCAAGGGGCGGCCGAACATGGGGTGGCCGGGCTGGTGCAGCTATACGGCATCGAATCGCCGGGCTTGACCTCATCGCTGGCCATCGCCGAAAAGGTGGCGGAGATGCTGGAGGAAGGGAGGGGCGCATGAAGATCGTGGTCACGGGCGCCAATGGCTTCGTCGGGCGGTCGCTGTGCGCCCATCTCAGCGGTTGCGGCCATGAGGTGCGTCCGGTCTTGCGCGAAACCGTGGGCGATATCGGCCCCGAAACCCAGTGGGGCCCGGTTCTGGAGGGCATGGAGGCGGTGGTGCATCTGGCCGCCCGCGTCCATTCCCCCGACAGCCTCGAAGCCGATTATCAGCGCGTCAATGTGGAGGGCACCCGCCGTCTGGCCCAGGCCATGGCGGCGCAAGGGGGGATACGGCTGGTGTTTGCCAGCACCATCAAGGTCAATGGCGAGCGCACGGAGCCGGGCCGTCCCTTCCGCCCCGACGATGATCCGGCGCCGGAAGACGCCTATGGCCGCAGCAAATGGCAGGCCGAGCAGATTTTGTGCGGGCTGTCGGCGCAAAAGGGGCTGGCGGTCACGGTGCTGCGGCCGCCGCTGCTGTACGGGCCGGGGGTGAAAGGCAATCTTCTGAGCCTGATGAAGGCCCTCCGCGCCGGGCTGCCGCTGCCGCTGGCCAGCCTGCACAACCGCCGCAGCCTGCTCAATGTGGAGAATTTTTCCCATGCCATCCGCCGCGCCCTGGAGGCGGCGCCGTCAGGCTTCGCCACCTATCTGCTGAGCGACGGCGAGGATTTGTCCACGGCGCAGCTGGCGGCGGCCCTGGCCCGGGCCCTGGGGCGCACGCCGCGTCTGCT
>JAJZGK010000001.1 GCA_021798485.1 Pseudomonadota bacterium | reverse complement strand
CCCCGCACACCAAGTTCAAGGCCGAAGCCTACATCCTGACCAAGGAGGAAGGCGGCCGTCACACCCCGTTCTTCACCAACTACCGTCCGCAGTTCTACTTCCGCACCACCGACGTGACCGGCATGGTGGACCTGCCGGAAGGCACCGAGATGGTGATGCCGGGCGACAACGTGTCGATGACCGTCAACCTGATCGCTCCGATCGCCATGGATGAAGGTCTGCGCTTCGCCATCCGCGAAGGCGGCCGCACCGTCGGCGCCGGCGTGGTTGCGTCGATCATCGAGTAAGGATATAACGCGTAGCCCTGTCCGTCGTTCACGGGCGGACAGGGGGCGCACCCCTGTAACACCGCCGCTTTTCCGGCGGTGTGCGGGTCTAGGAGTGTAGCTCAACTGGTAGAGCACCGGTCTCCAAAACCGGGGGTTGGGGGTTCGAGCCCCTCCACTCCTGCCAACCCGTGAAACAGGATAAGCGAATTCTGCGCGTAGGTAGTTAGACGTTATGGCAAAGATCAATCCAGGCCAGTTCTTCCGTCAGGTTCGGCAGGAAGTCGCCCGTGTGACGTGGCCGTCCCGCAAGGAAACCACTGTTTCGACCGCCATGGTGCTTGTCATGGTGGTTTTTGCGTCCGTGTTCTTCCTGGTGGTCGATCAGGTTTTTGCCCGGCTTGTGAAGCTGATCTTTGGGCTGGGAGCCTAGAACCATGGCTCATCGCTGGTATGTGATTCACGTCTATTCGGGCTTCGAGAAGAAGGTGGCCCAGTCCATCCGCGAACAGGCGGAACAGAAGGGGCTGGCCGAACGCTTCGAGCAGGTTCTGGTTCCGGTCGAGGAAGTGGTGGAAGTGCGCCGCGGCACCAAGGTGAACGCCGAGCGCAAGTTCTTCCCCGGCTATGTGCTGGTCAAGATGGACCTCTCGGACGAAACCTGGCATCTGGTCATGAACACGCCCAAGGTCACCGGCTTTCTGGGCGGCAAGGGCCGTCCCTCGCCGATCACCGAGGCCGAGGCCGACCGCATCATGCGTCAGGTGCAGGAGGGCGTCGATCGTCCGAAGCCCAGCATCACCTTCGAAGTGGGCGAACAGGTCCGCGTGTGCGACGGGCCCTTCACCTCGTTCAACGGTCTGGTCGAGGAAGTCGACGAGGAAAAGGCCCGCCTCAAGGTGGCGGTGTCGATCTTCGGCCGCTCCACCCCCGTGGAACTGGAATACGCCCAGGTCGAAAAGATCTGATCATCCCATCCCGACCGGCTCTGCCTGGGGCCGGGAACGGGTATTGAAGGCGGGAGGCCAGCCATGGCCGCACCGCCACCCAGGTTTTTGAACCGAGGTACTCTCAATGGCTAAGAAAATCGTCGGCTTTATCAAGCTGCAAGTTCCGGCCGGCAAGGCTAACCCCTCGCCGCCGATCGGCCCCGCGCTCGGTCAGCGCGGTCTGAACATCATGGAATTCTGCAAGGCCTTCAATGCCCAGACTCAAGGTCTGGAGCCCGGCATGCCGATTCCGGTGGTGATCACCGCCTACGCCGACCGCACCTTCACCTTCGTGACCAAGACCCCGCCGGTCACCTACTTCCTGAAGAAGGCCGCCGGCATCCAGAAGGGCACCACCACGCCCGGCAAGGGTGCCGCCGTCGGCAAGGTCACCATGGCCCAGATCCGCGAGATCGCGGAGAAGAAGATGGTCGACCTCAACGCCAACGACGTCGAGGCCGCCTCGGCCATGCTGGTCGGTTCCGCCCGCTCCATGGGCATTCAGGTCGAGGAGTAAGACGGATGGCTCTCGGAAAACGACTGAAGAACGCCTACGCCGATCTCGATCGGAACAAGTTCTACACCGTGGCCGAAGCGGTCAGCCTGATCAAGGCCCGCTCCGCCGCCAAGTTCGATGAAACCATCGAAATCGCCCTCAACCTGGGCATCGACCCCCGCCATGCCGACCAGATGGTCCGCGGCGTGGTCGATCTGCCCGCCGGCACCGGCAAGACCGTGCGCGTCGCCGTGTTCGCCAAGGGCGCCAAGGCCGATGAAGCCAAGGCCGCCGGCGCCGACCTGGTGGGCGCCGAGGATCTGGCCGACGAGGTTCAGGGCGGCAAGATGGACTTCGACCGCTGCATCGCCACCCCCGACATGATGGGTCTGGTGGGCCGTCTGGGTAAGGTTCTGGGGCCGCGCGGCCTGATGCCGAACCCCAAGCTCGGCACCGTCACCATGAATGTCGGCGACGCCGTGAAGGCCGCCAAGGGCGGTCAGGTGCAGTTCCGCGCCGAAAAGGCCGGTATCGTGCATGCCGGCGTCGGCAAGGCCAGCTTCAGCGAAGATGCCCTGGTGCAGAACATCAAGGCCTTCGTGGAGGCCATCAACAAGGCCAAGCCCACCGGGGCCAAGGGCACCTATCTGCAGAAGGTGTCCATCAGCTCGACCATGGGGCCGGGCGTCAAGCTCGACCTGGGCAGCCTGGCCTAAAGGTTTTTTCGTGTTTCCCGCCGGTTCCTTTCGGGGAGCCGGCGGGCCGCCGTTTCGGCCTAGGCCGCGAACGGCACTCCTGTCCGAGACTGTAGGTGCCGGGACATTGGTCCAGGCTTAAGGGGAAACCTCCTGCATAGACAGAGTTTGAAACCGCATATCCGCCCTTGTTCCGGCGGGGAGCGGCTTGAATTCTGGGACAGGCCAACCGGTTTCCCGCCTGGGGGACCGAGGTTCCGGCCTCGGTTTCCTTAAGGGAAACCAAGGCGAAGTTGCCGTTGGGGGATAAACCCCGCGGCGCTTTATTGTGGAGACCAACGTGGACCGCACAGAAAAGTCAGAGCTGGTCGCAGCGTTGCATGGACAGTTCGAGGAAGCCGGTCTGGTGGTCGTCACCCTGAATAAGGGTCTGACGGTTGCCGAAATGACCGACCTTCGCCGCCGTGTCCGTGCCGCCGGCGCCAAGTTCAAAGTGACGAAGAACCGGCTCACGCGTCTCGCCCTGGCGGACACGAAGTTCGAGGGTCTTGGCAATCTGTTCACCGGACCGACGGCTATCGCCTATTCGGTCGATCCGGTGGCGGCCGCCAAGGCCGTTGTCGACTTCGCCAAGGGGAATGACAAGCTCGCCATTCTGGGTGCGTCGCTCGGTTCCAGCATGATGGACGTGGATGGGGTCAAGGCCCTGGCCACCCTGCCGTCGCTGGACGAACTGCGCGCCAAGCTGGTGGGCATGATTCAGACCCCCGCCACTCGTATCGCCGGCATCCTGCAGGCTCCGGGCGGTCAAGTCGCCCGTGTGCTGGCTGCCTACGCGAAGAAGGACGAGGCTGCTTAAAGCTTTTTTTCGAACCCAAAATTCAAGCCTACTCTGGAGTACAAAATTATGGCTGATCTCGCCAAGCTGGTTGATGACCTGTCCGCCCTGACCGTGTTGGAAGCGGCTGAACTGAGCAAGCTGCTCGAAGAGAAGTGGGGCGTTTCCGCCGCCGCTCCGGTGGCCGTGGCCGCCGTTGCCGCTCCCGGCGCCGCCGCTGCCGCCGTCGAGGAAAAGACCGAGTTCGACGTGATCCTGGTGGACGCCGGCGACAAGAAGATCAACGTCATCAAGGAAGTCCGCGCCATCACCGGCCTGGGCCTCAAGGAAGCCAAGGACCTGGTCGAAGGCGCTCCGAAGCCCGTCAAGGAAGCCGTGGCCAAGGACGAAGCCGAGAAGATCAAGAAGGTCCTGGAAGAAGCTGGCGCCAAGGTCGAGATCAAGTAAGATCTCCTTGGGACAGTTTGGCAAAGGTCGGGAGGCGTTTCCGCTTCCCGGCCTTATGCCGCTTGTATTATGGGTAAAAAAGATGTATAGCGGCTCCCCCCTTGGTGGGAACCGCGTTCGGCGTCGTGGCGCTGCCGCATGGAGCGGCGACACCGGGGCCGGACGATTTGTTGAGTGATTTTTTAACGAGTACCGGTATGCAGGGGGCCGTGTTCATTACCGGCGCGGCCCCGGCCTTCCCTCCCCGCAAGACTGCGAGAGTGTCGGGGGAGGGGAAAGCGCAATATCGCGGGATTTTAACCGACGAGTTACGAGGAGCGGCAATGGCTAAATCCTATACGGGACGGAAGCGCGTTCGTAAGAATTTCGGGCGCATTCCTTCGGTCGCACCCATGCCTAATCTGATCGAGGTGCAAAAGAGCTCCTACGATCATTTTCTGCAGATGGACACGCAACCGGAGGCCCGTGCCAGTGTTGGCTTGCAGGAAGTCTTCAAGTCTGTCTTCCCCATCAAGGATTTCTCCGAACGCGGCACCCTGGAGTTCGTCAAGTACGAACTGGAACAGCCGAAATACGACGTCGAGGAATGCCAGCAGCGCGGCATGACCTTCGCCGCGCCCCTGAAGGTGACCCTGCGCCTGGTGGTGTGGGACATCGACGAGGATACCGGCGCCCGCTCCATCCGCGACATCAAGGAGCAGGACGTCTATATGGGCGACATGCCCCTGATGACGGCCAACGGCACCTTCGTCATCAACGGCACCGAGCGCGTCATCGTTTCGCAGATGCACCGCAGCCCCGGCGTGTTCTTCGATCATGACAAGGGCAAGACCCACAGCTCGGGCAAGTATCTGTTCGCCGCCCGCGTCATCCCCTACCGCGGCTCGTGGCTGGATTTCGAGTTCGACGCCAAGGACATGGTCTATGTTCGCATCGACCGCCGCCGCAAGCTGCCGGTGACGACGCTGCTCTACGCCCTGGACGGCGCCGCGACCGAGGCCCTGCGCGCCCAGAACGGCGACAAGCCGCTGGACCCGGCCCTGGTGCGCGGCATGACCGCCGAGGAAGTGCTGAACTACTTCTACGGCACCGTCACCTACACCCGCGGCACCCAGGGCTGGAAGACCGCCTTCGACGCCGAGCGGCTGAAGGGCGTCAAGCTCACCTCCGACCTCATCGACGCCAAGACCGGCGCCGTGGTGGCCGAGGCCGGCACCAAGATGACCCCGCGCACCGCCAAGAAGCTGCGCGAGCAGGGCGTCGAGGATGTGGTGGTGCCCGTCGAGGAGCTGGTGGGCTCCTACGTGGCCCAGGACATCATCAACGAACAGAGCGGCGAGATCTTCTGCGAGGCCGGCGACGAGCTGACCCTGGCGCTGCTGGGCGACCTGGAAAAGGGCGGCATCGTCGATCTGCCGGTGCTGAACATCGATCACGTCAATGTCGGCCCCTATATGCGCAACACCCTGGCGGCGGATAAGAACACCTGCCGCGAGGAAGCGCTGATCGACATCTACCGCGTCATGCGCCCCGGCGAGCCGCCGACCCTGGAAACGGCGGAAGCGCTGTTCAACGGTCTGTTCTTCGACAGCGAACGCTATGATCTGTCGGCGGTGGGCCGCGTCAAGATGAACTCCCGCATGGGCTTCACCGACGTGCCCGATACCCAGCGCGTGCTGCGCAAGGCCGATATCCTGGGCGTCATCAAGGTTCTGGTGGACCTGAAGGATGGCCGCGGCGAGATCGACGACATCGATCATCTCGGCAACCGCCGGGTGCGCTCGGTGGGCGAACTGATGGAAAACCAGTACCGCCTGGGCCTGTTGCGCATGGAGCGCGCCATCCGCGAGCGCATGTCCTCGGTGGATATCGATACGGTCATGCCGCATGACCTGATCAACGCCAAGCCCGCCGCCGCCGCCGTCCGCGAATTCTTCGGCTCCAGCCAGCTGTCGCAGTTCATGGATCAGACCAACCCGCTGTCGGAAATCACCCACAAGCGCCGCCTGTCGGCCCTGGGGCCGGGCGGTCTGACCCGCGAGCGCGCCGGCTTCGAAGTGCGCGACGTGCACCCCACCCACTATGGCCGCATCTGCCCGATCGAAACGCCGGAAGGCCCGAACATCGGTCTGATCAACTCGCTGGCCACCTATGCCCGCGTCAACCAGTACGGCTTCATCGAAAGCCCGTACCGCCGCGTGGTGGACAGCAAGGTGACCGACGAGGTGCTCTACCTCTCGGCCATGGAGGAGGGCCGCTACACCGTGGCCCAGGCCAACTCCATCCTCAATGCCGACGGCAGCTTCGCCGAGGAGCTGGTGAGCAGCCGCCGCGGCGGCGAGTTCATGCTGGTGCCGCCGCATGAGGTCAACTTCATCGACGTTTCGCCCAAGCAGCTGGTGTCGGTGGCCGCCGCCCTCATTCCGTTCCTGGAAAACGACGACGCTAACCGCGCCCTCATGGGCTCGAACATGCAGCGTCAGGCCGTGCCGCTGATCCAGGCCCAGGCTCCGCTGGTGGGGACCGGCATGGAAGCCGCCGTGGCCCGCGATTCCGGCGCCGCCATCGCCGCCCGCCGCACCGGCGTGATCGATCAGGTGGACGCCACCCGCATCGTCATCCGCGCCACCGAGGAAACCTCGGCCTCGGCCTCGGGCGTCGATATCTACAATCTGCTGAAGTTCCAGCGTTCCAACCAGAACACCTGCATCACCCAGCGTCCGCTGGTGAAGGTGGGCGATCTGGTGCAGCAGGGCGACATCATCGCCGACGGCCCCAGCACCCAGATGGGCGAGCTGGCCCTGGGCCGCAACGTGCTGGTGGCCTTCATGCCGTGGAACGGCTACAACTTCGAGGACTCCATCCTCATCTCCGAGCGCATCGTCCGCGACGACGTCTTCACCTCGATCCATATCGAGGAGTTCGAGGTGATGGCCCGCGATACCAAGCTGGGCCAGGAGGAAATCACCCGCGATATTCCCAACGTGGGTGAAGAGGCTCTGAAGAACCTGGACGAGGCCGGCATCGTTTACATCGGCGCCGAGGTGAAGCCGGGCGACATTCTGGTGGGCAAGGTGACGCCGAAGGGCGAATCGCCGATGACCCCGGAAGAGAAGCTGCTGCGCGCCATCTTCGGCGAAAAGGCCTCGGACGTCCGCGATACCAGCCTGCGTCTGCCGCCGGGCGTGGCCGGCACCATCGTCGAGGTGCGGGTGTTCTCGCGCCGCGGCGTCGAGAAGGACGAACGCGCCCTGGCCATCGAACGGTCGGAAATCGAACGCCTGGCCAAGGACCGCGACGACGAACGCGCCATTCTGGAACGCTCGTTCTACGCCCGTCTCAAGGGCCTGCTGCTGGGCCAGGTGCTGGTCAACGGGCCCAAGGGCCTCAAGATCGGCGCCACCCTGGACGAGGCGGCCCTGGGCCAGCATCACCACAGCGCCTGGCGCGGCATCGCCGTCGAGAACGATCAGGTGATGAGCGACATCGAAGCCCTGAAGAAGTCGTTCGAGGACGGTGTCGACCGACTGCAGAAGCGCTTCGAGGACAAGGTGGAGAAGCTGCAGCGCGGCGACGAACTGCCGCCCGGCGTGATGAAGATGGTCAAGGTGTTCGTGGCGGTGAAGCGCAAGCTGCAACCGGGCGACAAGATGGCCGGCCGTCACGGCAACAAGGGCGTCATCTCGCGCATCATGCCGGTGGAGGACATGCCCTACCTGGAAGACGGCACCGCCGTCGACCTGGTGCTGAACCCGCTGGGCGTGCCCTCGCGCATGAACGTTGGGCAGATCCTGGAAACCCATCTGGGCTGGGCCTCGGCCAATCTCGGCCGGCAGATCGGCGAGATGGTGGATGGTATCAAGCGTCAGACCGCCGAGGTTCCGGCCCTGCGCGAACGCCTGAAGGACGTCTACGGCGATCGCAACTACAAGGCCGAAATCGTTGATCTCACCGATGGCGAGATCCTGGAACTGGCCGAAAATCTGCGTCCGGGCGTGCCCATGGCCACTCCGGTGTTCGACGGCGCCCGTGAAAGCGACATCGTCGATATGCTGATCAAGGCCGGGTGCTCCACCTCGGGCCAGGTGACGCTGATCGACGGCCGTACCGGCGAATGCTTCGACCGCAAGGTCACGGTGGGCTACATCTATATGCTGAAGCTGCACCACCTGGTGGACGATAAGATCCATGCCCGGTCCATCGGCCCCTATTCGCTGGTTACCCAGCAGCCGCTGGGCGGCAAGGCCCAGTTCGGCGGCCAGCGCTTCGGTGAAATGGAAGTGTGGGCGCTGGAAGCCTACGGCGCCGCCTACACCCTGCAGGAAATGCTGACGGTGAAGTCGGACGACGTTTCGGGGCGCACCAAGGTCTACGAGGCCATCGTGCGCGGCGACGACACGTTCGAGGCCGGTATTCCGGAATCCTTCAACGTGCTGGTCAAGGAACTGCGGTCCCTCGGCTTGAACGTCGAACTGAACCAGCGCAATTTCTAAATGCATTGCAGAGGGGAGGGCCGCATGCATAAGCGGCCCTCCCGGTCTCCTAAAGCCCTAGAGCGGGAGAGTTAAGCACATGAACGATTTGATGAAGATCTTTGGTCAGGCCAGCGGGACGCAGAGCTTCGACCAGATCCAGATCTCCATTGCCTCCCCGGAGCGCATCCGCTCCTGGTCGTTCGGCGAAATCAAGAAGCCCGAAACCATCAACTACCGGACCTTCAAGCCGGAGCGCGATGGCCTGTTCTGCGCCCGCATCTTCGGTCCGATCAAGGATTACGAGTGCTTGTGCGGCAAGTACAAGCGCATGAAGTATCGCGGCATCATCTGCGAAAAGTGCGGCGTGGAAGTGACCCTGGCCAAGGTGCGCCGCGAGCGCATGGGCCATATCGAACTGGCCTCGCCCGTCGCCCATATCTGGTTTTTGAAGTCGCTGCCCTCGCGCATCGGTCTGCTGATCGATATGACGCTGAAGGATCTGGAGCGCATCCTCTACTTCGAAAACTACGTGGTGACCGAGCCCGGCCTCACCCCGCTCAAGATGCATGAGCTGCTCACCGAGGAGCAGTATATCCGCGCCGTCGAGGAATACGGCGAGGACGCCTTCACCGCCGGCATCGGCGCCGAGGCCATCCGCATTCTGTTGCAGGCCATCGACCTGCAGAGCGAATACGAGCAGGTCAAGGTGGATCTGCGCGAAACCACCTCGGAAGCCAAGCGTAAGAAGCTGGTCAAGCGCCTGAAGCTGGTGGAAGCCTTCCTGGAATCCCAGTCGCGCCCCGAATGGATGATTCTGGAAGTGATCCCGGTCATTCCGCCGGAACTGCGTCCGCTGGTGCCGCTGGACGGCGGCCGTTTCGCCACCTCGGATCTCAACGATCTCTACCGCCGCGTCATCAACCGCAACAACCGCCTGAAGCGCCTGATCGAGCTGCGCGCGCCCGAGATCATCGTGCGCAACGAAAAGCGCATGCTGCAGGAGGCGGTGGACGCTTTGTTCGACAACGGCCGCCGCGGCCGCGCCATCACCGGCGCCAACAAACGTCCGCTGAAGTCGCTCTCCGACATGCTGAAGGGCAAGCAGGGCCGCTTCCGTCAGAACCTGCTCGGCAAGCGCGTCGACTATTCCGGCCGTTCGGTCATCGTGGTCGGCCCGGAAATGAAGCTGCATCAGTGCGGCCTGCCCAAGAAGATGGCCCTGGAGCTGTTCAAGCCCTTCGTCTATTCGAAGCTTGAGCTTTACGGCATGGCCACCACCATCAAGGCCGCCAAGCGCATGGTGGAAAAGGAACGTCCCGAGGTGTGGGACATCCTGGAAGAGGTCATCCGCGAGCATCCGGTGATGCTGAACCGCGCCCCCACCCTGCACCGCCTGGGCATTCAGGCCTTCGAGCCGGTGCTGATCGAGGGCAAGGCCATTCAGCTGCATCCGCTGGTCTGCACCGCCTTCAACGCCGACTTCGACGGCGACCAGATGGCCGTGCACGTGCCGCTGAGCCTGGAAGCCCAGCTGGAAGCGCGCGTGCTGATGATGTCCACCAACAACATCCTCAGCCCGGCCAACGGCAAGCCGATCATCGTTCCCAGCCAGGATATCGTGCTGGGTATCTACTACATCACCATGGACCGCCCCGGCGAACTGGGCGAGGGCATGACCTTCGCCAGCGTGCAGGAAATCCAGCAGGCCCTGGACAACAAGGCCATCAGCCTGCACGCCAAGATCAAGTGCCGCTACCACACGGTGGATGAGACCAACACCCCCATCACCGTGCGCGTGGAAACCACCCCCGGCCGCATGCTGCTGTCCGAGATCCTGCCGCGCCATCCGGCGGTGCCGTTCTCGCTGATCAACCGCCTGCTGACCAAGAAGGACATCCAGAACGTCATCGATATCGTCTACCGCCATTGCGGTCAGAAGGAGACGGTGATTTTCGCCGACCGCATCATGTCGCTGGGTTATGCCCACGCCTGCCGCGCCGGTATTTCCTTCGGCAAGGACGATCTGGTGATTCCGGCCTCCAAGGTCACCCTGGTGGGCGAGACCGAGCAGCGGGTCAAGGAATACGAGCAGCAGTATCAGGACGGCCTGATCACCCAGGGCGAAAAGTACAACAAGGTGGTGGACGCCTGGTCGAAGTGCACCGACGACGTGGCCGACGCCATGATGAAGGAAATCAGCCGCACCGAACCCGGTACGCCGATCAACTCCATCTACATGATGGCCCACTCCGGCGCCCGCGGTTCCGCCGCCCAGATGAAGCAGTTGGCCGGGATGCGCGGTCTGATGGCCAAGCCCTCGGGCGAGATCATCGAGACGCCGATCATCTCCAACTTCAAGGAAGGCCTCACCGTGCTGGAGTATTTCAACTCCACCCACGGCGCCCGCAAGGGTCTGGCCGATACCGCGCTGAAGACCGCCAACTCCGGTTATCTGACCCGCCGTCTGGTGGACGTGGCGCAGGACGCCATCATCATCGAGGAGGACTGCGGCACCAATCGCGGCCTCACCGTCTCGGCGGTGGTGGAAGGCGGCGAGGTCATCGCCTCGCTGGGCGAACGCATCCTGGGCCGCACCGCGTCCCGCGATGTGGTGGATCCGGCCGGCAACACCATCATCTGCAAGGCCGGCGATCTCATCGATGAGAGCCTGGTTGAGCAGATCGAGGCCGCCGGCATCGAAACCGTGGGCATCCGCTCGGTGCTGACCTGCGAAACCGAAGTCGGCATCTGCGGCGCCTGCTACGGCCGCGATCTGGCCCGCGGCACCCGCGTCAATGTGGGCGAGGCGGTGGGCGTTATCGCCGCCCAGTCCATCGGCGAGCCCGGCACCCAGCTGACCATGCGCACCTTCCACATCGGCGGCGCCGCCCAGCGCGGCGCCGAGCAGTCGAGCATCGAATCCTCGTTCGAGGCCCGGGTGCAGATCCTGAACCGCCAGGTGGTGACCAACTCGGCCAACCAGCTGGTGCTGATGTCGCGCAACGCCGAACTGCTGCTGATCGACGCCAACGGCCGCGAAAAGGCCCGCCACCGCGTGCCTTACGGCGCCAAGCTGCTGGTGGATGACGGCGCCCAGGTGGGCAAGGGCGCCAAGCTGGCGGAGTGGGATCCCTACACCCTGCCCATCCTCACCGAGTGCGAGGGTGTGGTGCATTACGTCGACCTGGTGGAAGGCCTGTCGGTGCGCGAAGTGCTCGACGAGGCCACCGGCATCACCTCCAAGGTGGTGGTGGACTGGAAGCAGCAGCCGCGCGGCTCCGATCTGCGTCCCCGCATCACCCTGCGCGACGACAAGGGCGAGGAACTGCTGCTGTCCAACGGCCTGGAAGCCCGCTACTTCATGTCGGTGGACGCCATTCTCTCGGTGGAGAACGGCCAGAAGGTGCATGCCGGCGACGTGCTGGCCCGCATCCCGCGCGAATCCTCCAAGACCCGCGACATCACCGGCGGTCTGCCGCGTGTGGCCGAACTGTTCGAGGCCCGCAAGCCGAAGGACCACGCCATCATCGCGGAAATCGACGGCCGCGTGGAATTCGGCAAGGACTACAAGTCCAAGCGCCGCATCCTGGTGGTGCCGGAGGACGGCGATCCCATCGAATATCTGATCCCCAAGGGCAAGCACATCTCGGTGCAGGAAGGCGATTATGTCCGCAAGGGCGACTCGCTGATGGACGGCAACCCGGTGCCGCATGACATTCTGAAGGTCATGGGCGTCGAGGCGCTGGCCAACTACCTGATCAACGAGATCCAGGAAGTCTACCGCCTGCAGGGTGTGAAGATTAACGACAAGCATATCGAGGTCATCGTCCGCCAGATGCTGCAGAAGGTGGAAATCACCGACGGCGGCGACACCACCCTGCTGGTGGGCGAACAGGTGGACCGCCACGATTTCGAGGCGGAAAACCAGAAGGCCATCGCCGAGAACGGTCGTCCGGCCTCGGGCATGCCGGTGCTGCAGGGCATCACCAAGGCCTCGTTGCAGACCCACTCCTTCATCTCGGCGGCCTCCTTCCAGGAGACCACCCGGGTGCTGACCGAGGCGGCGGTGTCCGGCAAGGTCGATACCCTGCTGGGTCTGAAGGAGAACGTCATCGTCGGCCGTCTGATCCCGGCCGGCACCGGCGCCGTGATGAACCGCCTGCGCGAGATCGCCGCCAAGCGCGATCGCGAGCTGGGGGTGGGCGAGGGGGCGCCGGATGGCGATGTCTCCGTCCTGACCGGCGAGGTGCCGCCCACCGCCGCCGAATAACATCGGCGACGGCATCGCAAGGCTGCAAGGCCCCGCTCCTCGGTAAGAGGGGCGGGGCCTTGGCCTTTTTTTCCGGGGATCTCTTCCCGGGGCCGGCACCAGCCGCTCTGCGCCAGCATGGTCCGGGGCGCCATGGGGCGCCCGGCACTGCAGGAGGAGTGAAGAGATGAAGAGATCCTGGATCATCAGTGGGCTGGTTCTGCTGGTTCTGTCGCTGGGGGCCGGAACGGTGCTGGCCAAGGGGGCGACGCCGGAACCCGATGTGGCGCGCAACACCATCGTGCTGCGGCAGGACGAGGCGAATCAGAAAGCCAATTATGCCAAGGAGCTGGCCGATATGAACGGCACGCTGTCCGAGGTGTCGGCCCTGTGCTCGGCCGGGCCCATCGCCCGCACCCGCGCCGCCACGGCGCTGCTGGCCGCCACCGATACCACCCGCAACTGGTATATCGGGCCGCCGCCGCCGCCGGCCCGGCCCTGGGGGGTGACCGAGGCCCGCACCATTCTCGATCTGGGCGGGCATGTGCAGATGGATCCGCGTCCCGGCAATCCCCGCCATTGCCTGATTTCGGGTCTTAAGGTGAAGGAGATCACCGGGGTCTGGCGGATGTGCCCGTTCGGCGCCGGCGCCTGCTGACCGGCCCTGGAATGCCCCGGCGCCGCTCCCCGAGAGGGGGGCGGCGCCGCTGTTTCCGGGGCCGCTCGCTGTCGTGCCGGAATCGCTTGACGGCGGCGGGGCGCGTCCCTATGATCCGGGCCTTTCCGGTAAGCGGGAGTCAGGCGAATTGTGTCTGCGCTCCGGCGAGGCGGAGTAACGATCACACTGTGGTACGCCGGCGGGTAGGCGATCAACACCCGAAACCATCCCCGGAAGCTGGAAAGCCGCCGGCGGATGCTTTTTATCGTTGTGCCTGTCAGGCTAAAGGAATGATGTATGCCCACGATTAATCAGCTGATCCGTAAGCCGCGCGAGCCATTGTCCGCGCGCAACAAGGTGCCGGCCCTCCAGGCCTGCCCGCAGAAGCGTGGTGTTTGCACCCGCGTTTACACCACCACCCCGAAGAAGCCGAACTCGGCGCTGCGTAAAGTGGCCCGCGTGCGTCTGACCAACGGGTTCGAAGTCACCAGCTACATTCCGGGTGAAGGTCATAACCTGCAGGAACACTCCGTCGTGATGATCCGCGGCGGCCGTGTCAAGGATTTGCCCGGCGTGCGCTATCACATCATTCGCGGCACTCTGGATACCCAGGGCGTCAAGGACCGTCGCCAGCGTCGTTCGAAGTACGGCGCCAAGCGTCCGAAGTAAGGATTACCGCCCATGTCTCGTCGTCACGCCGCGATTAAGCGCGAAGTGCTCCCCGACGCCAAGTTTGGCGACGTGGTGCTGACCAAATTCATGAACTGCCTGATGCTCGACGGCAAGAAGTCCGCCGCCGAAGCCATCGTGTACGGTGCGCTCGACAAGGTCAGCGCCAAGGCCGGCACCGATGCCCTGCAGTTGTTCCATACCGCCCTCGACAACGTGAAGCCCGCCCTGGAAGTGCGCTCCCGCCGTGTCGGTGGCGCCACCTATCAGGTTCCGGTCGAAGTGCGGACCGAGCGCCGTCAGGCCCTGGCCATCCGCTGGCTGATCGACAACGCCCGCAAGCGTGGTGAGACCACCATGATCGACCGGCTGTCGGGTGAACTGCTTGATGCCGCCAACAACCGTGGCGCCGCCGTCAAAAAGCGCGAAGACACCCACCGTATGGCGGAGGCCAACAAGGCCTTCTCGCACTACCGCTGGTAACCTCAGGCTCCGGAAGCAAAAATGGCACGCCAGACTCCTCTCGAACGTTACCGCAACATCGGCATCATGGCGCACATCGATGCCGGTAAGACGACTACGACCGAGCGAATCCTCTACTACACCGGCAAGTCCTACAAGATCGGCGAAGTGCATGAAGGCACCGCCACCATGGACTGGATGGAGCAGGAACAGGAACGCGGTATCACCATCACTTCGGCCGCGACCACCGCGTTCTGGCGTGACCATCGCATCAACATCATCGACACGCCCGGCCACGTCGACTTCACCATTGAAGTCGAACGGTCGTTGCGCGTGCTCGATGGTGCCGTGACTGTGTTCGACTCGGTGGCCGGCGTCGAACCCCAGTCCGAAACCGTGTGGCGCCAGGCCGACAAGTACGGCGTTCCGCGCATCTGCTTCGTCAACAAGATGGACCGCATCGGCGCCGACTTCTATCGCTGCGTCGATATGATCGTCGACCGCCTGGGCGCCCGTCCGCTGGTGGTGCATCTGCCCATCGGTTCGGAATCCGAATATGCCGGCCTGGTGGATCTTGTGCGCAACTGCGCCGTGATCTGGAAGGACGAAAGCCTGGGCGCCGAGTTCGAGGATCGTCCGATCCCCGCCGATCTCGCCGACAAGGCCGCCGAATACCGGAAGCAGCTCATCGAAACCGCCGTCGAAATGGACGACGAGGCGATGGAAGCCTACCTGAACGGAGAGGAGCCCTCGGTGGAAGTGCTGCAGAAGTGCATCCGCAAGGGTACCATCAGCATGTCCTTCGTGCCGGTGCTGTGCGGCTCGGCCTTCAAGAACAAGGGCGTGCAGCCGCTGCTGGACGCCGTGGTGGATTATCTGCCCGCTCCCATCGACATTCC
Source organism: Pseudomonadota bacterium (assembly GCA_021798485.1). Lineage (GTDB taxonomy): Bacteria > Pseudomonadota > Alphaproteobacteria > Rhodospirillales > Magnetospirillaceae > JAJZGK01. The sequence goes on along the minus strand of JAJZGK010000001.1, from coordinate 42,288 downwards.
CGCCATCAAGGGCGTGAAGTTCGACAGCGACGAGGAAATCGAGAAGCACTCGACCGACGACTCGGCGTTCGCCGGTCTGGCCTTCAAGATCATGAACGACCCCTTCGTGGGTTCGCTCACCTTCGTGCGTGTTTATTCGGGTGTGGTGGAGTCCGGCTCCTACATTCAGAACACCGTGAAGGACAAGCGCGAGCGCGTTGGCCGCATGCTGCTCATGCACGCCAACAGCCGCGAGGAAATCAAGGAAGCCCGCGCCGGCGACATCGTCGCCTTCGCCGGTTTGAAGGAAACCACCACCGGTGACACTCTGTGCTCCCAGGACGATCTCGTCGTGCTGGAACGTATGGAATTCCCCGAGCCGGTGATTGAAGTGGCCGTGGAGCCGAAGTCCAAGGCCGATCAGGAAAAGATGGGCTTGGCTCTGGCCCGCCTGGCCGCCGAGGATCCTTCGTTCCGCGTCACCTCGGATGCCGAATCCGGTCAGACCGTGATCAAGGGCATGGGCGAGTTGCACCTGGAAATTCTCGTCGATCGCATGAAGCGTGAGTTCAAGGTGGAAGCCAACGTGGGCGCCCCCCAGGTGGCCTACCGCGAAACCATCAGCAAGACCTACGAGATCGACTACACCCACAAGAAGCAGACCGGCGGTTCGGGCCAGTTCGCCCGCGTCAAGATCCGCTTCGCCCCCGCCGAAAAGGGCGCCGGCTTCTCCTTCGAAAACACCGTCATCGGCGGCACCGTGCCGAAGGAATATGTGCCCGGCGTGGAAAAGGGCCTGCGTTCGGCCATGGAAACCGGCGTGCTGGCCGGCTTCCCCATGGTCGACTTCACCGCCCAGCTCTATGACGGCGCCTACCACGACGTCGACTCCAGCGTTCTGGCCTTCGAAATCGCCGCCCGCGCCGCCTTCCGCGAAGGCATCGCCAAGGCCGGTCCGAAGCTCCTGGAGCCGATGATGAAGGTGGAAGTGGTCACGCCCGAGGACTACATGGGCGACGTGATCGGCGATCTGAACAGCCGCCGCGGCCAGGTCAACGGCATGGACAGCCGCGGCAACGCCCGTGTCATCACCGCCATGGTGCCGCTGGCCAACATGTTCGGCTATGTGAACACGCTGCGTTCCATGAGCCAGGGCCGCGCCCAGTACACCATGACCTTCGACCACTACTCTGAAGTGCCGTCGAACGTTTCCGAAGAAATCCGCGCCAAGCTGGCCGGCTGATTTTTAATACGGAGTAGATGAAAAATGGCTAAGGCTAAATTTGAGCGCACTAAGCCGCACTGCAACATTGGCACCATCGGTCACGTCGACCATGGCAAGACCTCGCTGACCGCCGCCATCACCAAGGTGCTGGCCGAGACCGGCGGCGCCACCTTCACCGCCTACGACCAGATCGACAAGGCGCCGGAAGAGAAGGCCCGCGGTATCACCATTTCGACCGCCCACGTGGAATACGAGACTGGCAACCGCCACTACGCCCACGTGGACTGCCCCGGCCACGCCGACTATGTGAAGAACATGATCACCGGCGCCGCGCAGATGGACGGCGCCATCCTGGTGGTGTCGGCCGCCGACGGCCCGATGCCGCAGACCCGCGAGCACATCCTGCTGGCCCGTCAGGTGGGCGTGCCCGCCCTGGTGGTGTTCATGAACAAGTGCGACATGGTCGACGATCCGGAACTGCTGGAACTGGTGGAACTGGAAGTGCGCGAGCTGCTGTCGTCGTACGACTTCCCCGGCGATGATATTCCGATCGTCAAGGGCTCGGCCCTGTGCGCCCTGGAAGACCGCAATCCGGAAATCGGCCGCGACGCCATCCTGAAGCTGATGGCCGAGGTCGACGCCTACATTCCGCAGCCGGAGCGTCCGGTGGACAAGGCCTTCCTGATGCCGATCGAAGACGTGTTCTCGATCTCGGGCCGCGGCACCGTGGTGACCGGCCGTGTGGAACGCGGCATCGTCAAGGTGGGCGAGGAAGTGGAAATCGTCGGCCTGAAGAACACCGTGAAGACCACGGTGACCGGTGTCGAAATGTTCCGCAAGCTGCTCGATCAGGGCCAGGCCGGCGACAACATCGGCGCCCTGCTGCGCGGCACCAAGCGTGAGGACGTGGAACGCGGCCAGGTTCTGGCGGCTCCGGGCACCATCACCCCGCACACCAAGTTCAAGGCCGAAGCCTACATCCTGACCAAGGAGGAAGGCGGCCGCCACACCCCGTTCTTCACCAACTACCGTCCGCAATTCTACTTCCGCACCACCGACGTGACCGGCATGGTGGACCTGCCGGAAGGCACCGAGATGGTGATGCCGGGCGACAACGTGTCGATGACCGTCAACCTGATCGCTCCGATCGCCATGGATGAAGGTCTGCGCTTCGCCATCCGCGAAGGCGGCCGCACCGTCGGCGCCGGCGTGGTGGCTTCCATCATCGAGTAAGGATTGCGACAGTAAGGTTGCATCCTTCGTCGAGAACGTATATAACCGCCCGCTTCCACCCCCTGGTTCCAGGGGGTGGAGTTGGAGGACGATTGGAACCGACATGGAAAGTCAAAACATTCGCATTCGCTTGAAGGCGTTTGATCATCGCGTGCTGGATCAGTCCACCCGCGAGATCGTGAACACCGCCAAGCGCACGGGTGCTCAGGTCCGGGGGCCGATTCCGCTGCCCACCCTGATCGAAAAGTTTACCGTGAACCGTTCGCCGCACATCGACAAGAAGTCGCGTGAACAGTTCGAAATCCGTACGCATAAGCGTCTCCTGGACATCGTCGATCCGACGCCCCAGACCGTTGATGCGTTGATGAAGCTGGATCTCGCCGCCGGTGTCGACGTCGAGATTAAGTTGTAAGGAAGTGACGATGCGATCCGGTCTCATCGCCCAGAAGGTCGGCATGACCCGAATCTTCACCGAAGACGGCACCCATGTGCCCGTTACCGTGCTGAAGGTTGACACCGTGAAGGTGGTCTCGACCCGCTCTGTGGACAAGGACGGCTACAACGCCGTGCAGCTGGGCTACGGCCTGGCTAAGGTTAAGAACGTGAGCAAGGCTGCTCGCGGACATTTCGCCAAGGCTCAGGTGGAACCCCCGAAGAAGGTGGTTGAATTCCGCGTGAGCCCCGATGCTCTTCTGGAAGTCGGCACCGAGCTGGCTGCCGATCATTTCGTCGCCGGCCAGTACGTCGACGTGACCGGCACCACCATCGGCAAGGGCTTCGCCGGTGGCATGAAGCGCCACAACTTCCGCGGCTTGGAAGCGACCCACGGCGTGTCGGTCTCGCACCGTTCGCATGGGTCGACCGGCCAGCGTCAGGATCCCGGCAAGGTCTTCAAGAACAAGAAGATGGCCGGTCACATGGGTGACGTCCAGGTGACGACCCAGAGCCTGACCGTGGTCAGCACCGACGCCGATCGCGGCCTGATCCTCGTCAAGGGTGCCGTTCCCGGCGCCGAAGGTGGCTGGGTCCTGCTGCGCGACGCCGTGAAGAAGAAGCTGCCGGAGGGCGTTCCGTTCCCCGCCGGTATCAAGCAGGCTGCCGCTGCCGCTGGCACCGAAGAGCAAAAGGATTAAGGGCGATGAAGATCGACGTCGTTAATCTCGATGCCCAGAACGTCGGCTCCGTGGAGCTGGCCGACTCGGTGTTCGGGGTTGAGGTCCGCCGGGACATCCTGGCCCGCATGGTGAACTATCAGCTCGCCAAGCGCCGCGCCGGAACCCACAAGACCAAGCAGATTTGGGAGGTCTCCGGGACCACCAAGAAGCCTTACAAGCAGAAGGGCTCGGGCAATGCCCGTCAGGGTTCGCTGCGCTCCGCCCAGTTCCGTGGCGGCGGGGTGATCTTCGGCCCGGTGGTGCGTTCGCACGCCCACGACCTGCCGAAGAAGGTGCGTGCCCTGGCGCTGAAGGTGGCTCTGTCCTCCAAGGCCGCCGAAGGCAAGCTGGTGGTGCTGGAAAAGGCCGCCGTGCCCAGCCCGAAGACCAAGGATCTGGTCTCGCGTCTCGCCAAGCTGAACCTGGGCAACGCCCTGTTCATCGACGGCGCCGAGGTGGACCTGAACTTCGCCCTGGCCTCGCGCAACCTCCCCTTCATTGACGTGCTGCCCGCGCAGGGCGCCAACGTCTACGACATCCTGCGCCGCGACACCCTGGTCGTGACCAGGGATGCCGTGCAGGCCCTGGAGGCTCGACTGAAATGAGCAAGGTGCAGATCAGCAAGGCCCGCGCCTACGACATCGTGCGTTCGCCGGTGATCACCGAGAAGGCCACCATGGGCTCCGAGCACAATCAGGTGACCTTCCGCGTTCCGCTGAACGCCTCGAAGCCGGAAATCAAGGCCGCCATCGAAGCCGTGTTCGGCGTCAAGGTGGATGCCGTGAACACCCTGCGTCAGCTGGGCAAGACCAAGCGCTTCCGCGGTTATGTCGGCAAGCGCTCCGACTACAAGAAAGCGATCGTGTCGCTGGCCGAAGGTCAGTCGATCGACGTGACCACGGGGGTCTGACGCCATGTCCCTGAAAAGCTTTAAGCCGACGACTCCCGGCCAGCGCCAGCTGGTCATCGTCGACCGTTCCGAACTGTGGAAGGGCAAGCCCGAGAAGTCGCTGACCGAAGGCCTGCGCAAGCAGGGCGGCCGCAACAACATGGGCCGTGTCACCGTCCGCTTCCGTGGCGGCGGGCACAAGCGCCGCTACCGCATCATCGATTTCAAGCGCAACAAGTTCGACGTTGTCGGCACCATCGAGCGCCTGGAATACGATCCCAACCGTTCCGCCTTCATCGCTCTGGTGAAGTACGAAGACGGTGAACTGCGCTACATCCTGGCTCCGCAGCGCATTGCCGCCGGCGACCAGGTGGTGGCCGGTCAGCGCGTCGACATCAAGCCGGGCAACGCCCTGCCGCTGAAGAACATCCCCGTGGGCACCATCGTGCACAACGTGGAGCTGAAGGCGGGCAAGGGCGGCCAGATGGCCCGTTCCGCCGGCACCTATGTGCAGCTGGTGGGCAAGGATCAGGGCTATGCCCAGCTCCGACTGTCCTCCGGCGAACTGCGCATGGTGCGTGGCGAGTGCATGGCCACCATCGGCGCCGTGTCGAACCCCGACCAGCAGAACGTCAGCCTGGGCAAGGCCGGCCGCACCCGCTGGCTGGGCTTCCGTCCGCATGTGCGTGGCGTTGCCATGAACCCGATCGACCACCCGCATGGCGGTGGCGAGGGTCGTACCTCCGGCGGCCGTCATCCGGTCACGCCGTGGGGCAAGCCGACCAAGGGCAAGAAGACTCGCAATAACAAGCAGACGGATAAGCTGATCATGCGCCGTCGCCAGCAGACTAAGTAAGGAGGGACGCGTGGCTCGTTCCGTTTGGAAAGGTCCCTTCGTCGACGGTTATCTGCTGAACAAGGCAGAGAAGACTCGTTCGTCGGGGCGCAACGAAGTGATCAAGATCTGGTCGCGTCGTTCCACGATTCTCCCCCAGTTCGTCGGACTGACCTTTGGCGTGCATAACGGCCAGAAGTTCGTGCCGGTGCTGGTGACGGAGAATATGGTCGGTCATAAATTCGGCGAATTCTCGCCGTCTCGCACGTACTACGGTCATGCCGTGGACAAGAAGGCGAAGAGGAAATAAGGCCATGAGCAAGAAGACCGCTCCGCGCGATCTGGCCGACAACGAGGCGAAGGCTTTCTCCGCTTCGATCCGCATCAGCCCGCAGAAGCTGAATGTGGTCGCCCAGTCGATCCGTGGCCTGAAGGCCGAAGCCGCCCTGTCGCAGCTGACCTTCTCGAAGCGCCGCGTGGCTCAGGACGTGAAAAAGGTCCTGCAGTCGGCGATCGCCAATGCCGAGAACAATCACCAGCTGGACGTCGACCGTCTGGTGGTGTCCGAAGCCTTTGTGGGCAAGGCCATCATCATGAAGCGTTGGCGCGCCCGCGCCCGTGGCCGTGTTGGCAAGATCGTGAAGCCGTTCAGCAATCTGACGGTGATCGTTCGCGAACGCGAAGAAACCTCCGCTGAGGAAAAGGCGTAATCATGGGTCAGAAAGTTAATCCGATCGGGCTGCGCCTCGGCATCAACCGGACCTGGGATTCCCGCTGGTACGCCGATGGTGATTACGCCAAGCTGCTTCACGAAGATCTGAAGCTGCGCGAATTCCTGCACGGCAAGCTGGCCCAGGCCGGCGTGTCGCGCGTGGTGATCGAACGTCCGGCCAAGAAGGCCCGCGTGACCATTCACACCGCCCGTCCGGGCGTGGTGATCGGCAAGAAGGGCGCTGACATCGAGGTGCTCAGGAAGTCGCTCTCGAAGATGGCCAAGTCCGACGTGCACCTGAACATCGTCGAAATCCGCAAGCCGGAACTCGATGCCCAGTTGGTGGCCGAGAACATCGCCCAGCAGCTGGAACGCCGCGTGGCTTTCCGTCGCGCCATGAAGCGGGCCGTGCAGTCGGCCATGCGTCTGGGCGCCCTGGGGATCCGCATCAACTGCTCGGGTCGCCTGGGCGGTGCGGAAATCGCCCGTATGGAATGGTACCGTGAAGGCCGTGTGCCGCTGCACACCCTGCGCGCCGACGTGGACTATGGCGTTTCCACCGCCAAGACCACCTATGGTACCTGCGGTGTGAAGGTGTGGGTGTTCAAGGGTGAGATCATGGCCCATGACCCGATGGCGCACGAAAAGCGTGCCCAGGAAGGCCAGGGTCAGGCTCAGCCGCATCAGCACCATCACCATCAGCACCAGCGCTAACCCCTTGATGGACCTGTACGGAAATGCTTAGCCCGAAACGTACGAAATACCGCAAGGCGCACAAGGGCCGTATTCACGGCCTGGCCAAGGGCGGTTTCGAACTTAACTTCGGTCCCTACGGCCTCAAGGCCCTGGAACCGGAACGTATCACCGCCCGTCAGATCGAGGCCGCCCGCCGCGCCCTGACCCGCCACATGAAGCGCGTCGGCCGCGTGTGGATCCGGATTTTCCCGGATCTGCCGGTGTCGACCAAGCCTGCCGAAGTCCGCATGGGCTCCGGTAAGGGTGCTCCCGAATTCTGGACCGCGCGCGTCAAGCCCGGCCGCATCATCTTCGAAGTGGATGGTGTGCCGGAGAATATCGCCCGCGAAGGTTTTGCCCTGGCCGCCGCCAAGCTGCCGATCAAGACCAAGTTCGTGCAGCGCCTGGCTGGGGAGGCTTGATCATGGCCAATGTCGTCACCGAGCTGAAGGGCAAGACTGCCGACCAGCTGAACGAACGGCTGCTGGAGCTGAAGAAGGAGCAGTTCAATCTGCGCTTCCAGAAGGCCTCCGGTCAGCTGGAAAACACCGCCCGGGTGCGTCAGGTGCGTCGTGAAATCGCGACCATCAAGACGCTGCTCACCAACAGCGCCGCGTCGTAGGAGAGGAACCCATGCCCAAGCGCATTCTTCAGGGTGTTGTGGTCTCCGACGCCATGGACAAGACCATCGTTGTCCGCGTCGAACGCCGCGTGATGCACCCCGTGTATAAAAAATTCATCCGGCGGTCAAAAAAGTATGCCGCTCACGATGAAAACAACAGCTATAAGGTCGGAGACGTCGTGCGCATCGAGGAATGCGCGCCGATTTCGAAGTCCAAATGCTGGACCGTGATCACCGAGGAGGCTGCGTCGTAAGACGTGGCCTTTCGGCAGAGAAAGGATAAGTAGACATGATCCAGATGCAAACCAACCTGGACGTCGCCGATAATTCGGGAGCCCGCCGGGTGCAGTGCATCAAGGTTCTTGGCGGTTCTCACCGTACCATCGCCCATGTCGGCGATGTGATCGTGGTGTCCATCAAGGAGGCGATCCCGCGTGGTCGCGTCAAGAAGGGCGACGTTCACCGCGCGGTGATCGTCCGTACCGCCAAGGAGATCCGTCGTGCCGATGGCTCCGCCATCCGCTTCGACCGGAATGCCGCCGTGCTCATCAACAAGCAGGGCGAACCTATCGGCACGCGTATTTTCGGGCCGGTGACTCGTGAGCTTCGCGCCAAGAAGTACATGAAGATCATCTCCCTGGCTCCCGAGGTGCTTTAATGGCCGCGAAGATCAAGAAGGGCGATCAGGTTGTCGTGATCGCCGGCAAGGATAAGGGCAAGCGCGGGGAAGTCCTGCGTGTGATTCCCTCCGAAAACCGCGTCGTGGTTCAGGGCGTGGGCGTGGTGACCAAGCACACCCGTCCCAGCATGAGCAGCCAGGGTGGCCTGGTGAAGCAGGAGGCGCCGATTCACGTCTCCAACGTCGCGCATGTCGACCCCAAGAGCAACGAAGCGACCCGCGTCGGCTTCAAGTCTCTTGAAGACGGCACCAAGGTCCGTATCGCCCGCAAGTCGGGCGAGCAGATCGATCGCTGAGGGAGCACATCGTTATGGCTGCTCGTTTGCGTGAGCATTACGAAACTGTGGTCCGCAAGGCCCTGCAGGACGAATTCAACTATCAGAACCCCATGCAGGTGCCGCGTCTGGACAAGATCGTCATCAACATGGGTGTCGGCGAAGCCGCGCTCGATGCCAAGAAGATCGAAGGCGCTATTGCCGACCTGACCGCACTCTCCGGCCAGAAGCCGGTGGTGACCCGCGCCAAGAAGTCGATCGCCGGCTTCAAGCTGCGCGAAAATCAGGTCGTGGGTGTGAAGGTTACCCTTCGCAAGGAGCGTATGTACGAATTCCTTGATCGCCTGATCACCATTGCCCTGCCGCGCGTCCGCGATTTCCGCGGCGTGCCCGGGAAGAGCTTCGACGGTCAGGGCAACTATGCCCTGGGCCTGAAGGAGCAGATCGTGTTCCCGGAAATCAATTACGACCGCGTCGACCGCGTTCGTGGCATGGACATCGTGTTCGTGACGACGGCGAAGACCGATGGGGAGTGCAAGGCGCTTCTCAAGGGCTTCCAGATGCCGTTCGTCAGCTGAGCCGACAGGAGATCAACCCAAAATGGCTAAGACTAGCTCGGTTGAGCGCAACAAGAAGCGCGAGCGCATGGCGGCCCAGTACGCCACCCGCCGCGCCAAGCTGAAGGCTTTGATCAAGGATCAGGATCAGGCTCCGGAAGACCGCTTCGAGGCTGTCCTCAAGCTGGCCCAGCTGCCCCGCAACTCGTCCTCCACCCGCGTGCGTCTGCGCTGCGCGGTGACGGGCCGTGCGCGCGGCAACTATCGCAAGTTCAAACTCTGCCGCATCCAGCTGCGGGAACTGGGCTCGAAGGGCCAGATCCCCGGTCTGGTGAAGTCCAGCTGGTAAGGAGACGCCGAAGATGATGACCGATCCCCTTGGGGATATGCTGACGCGCATCCGCAATGGCCAGATGGCTCGCAAGACCTCTGTGACCGCGCCGGCTTCCCGTCTCCGCGCCAATGTTCTCGAAGTTCTGAAGCGTGAAGGCTATATCCGTGGCTACAGCGAAAACTCCGTCCGCGAGGGCGTGAGCGAGCTGACCATCGAACTGAAGTATCACGAAGGCCTGCCTGTGATTAACACGATCTCTCGTGTGTCCAAGCCGGGCCGCCGCGTCTATTCGAAGATCAAGGACCTGCCGAAGGTGTCCAACGGCTTGGGTATCTCGATTCTCTCGACCCCGCGTGGCGTGATGTCTGACGCCGAGGCCCGCACCGCCAATGTCGGCGGTGAAGTCCTCTGCCAGGTGTTCTAAGGAGCCACCGGAATGTCGCGAGTTGGTAAATATCCCGTGGTGGTGCCGAGCGGCGTCACCGTCACCGTCGCCGGGGCCGATGTCTCCGTCAATGGCAAGCTGGGCGTCTCGGCGCTGACCGCCGTTGACGATGTCGAGGTTTCGCTGGAAGGCGACAAGCTGTGGGTCAAGCCGCGCTCCGAGACCAAGCGCGCCCGTATGATGTGGGGCACCACCCGTGCCCTGCTGGCGAACATGGTCAAGGGTGTGAGCGAAGGCTTCACCGTCAACCTGGAAATCAACGGCGTGGGGTACCGCGCTGCCGTGCAGGGCAACGCCCTGCAGCTGCAGCTGGGGTTCTCGCACGACGTGATCTATCCGATCCCCGAAGGCATTGCCATCAAGTGCGAGAAGCCCACCAGCATCTCCATTTCCGGCAAGGACCGCCAGCGTGTGGGCCAGGTTGCCTCCGAAATCCGTGCGTACCGTGGTCCCGAACCCTACAAGGGCAAGGGCATCAAGTACGAGACTGAAACGATCCTCCGCAAGGAAGGCAAGAAGAAGTAGGGCCGCGCCATGCTGTCGTCGAAAGACCTTTTCCTGCGCCGCCAGACGCGCAACCGCTTTGCCCTCCGCAAGAAGGCCGGTGGCCGTCCGCGTCTCTCGGTGTTCCGCTCCTCCAAGCACATTTATGTGCAGCTCATTGACGATGTGCAGGGCAAGACCCTGGCGGCTGCCTCCAGCATCGATCTTGAGATCAAGGGCGACCTGAAGACCGGCGCCGATATCGCCGCCGCCCAGCGCGTCGGCAAGCTGATCGCCGAACGCGCCATCAAGGCCGGCATCACCGAGGTGGTGTTCGACCGTGGCGGTTACATTTACCATGGCCGGGTCAAGGCCCTGGCCGATGCCGCCCGCGAAGGCGGGCTGTCGTTCTAAAGGGATCTCAAAATGGCACGTAACCCGAATCCCGAGCGGGGCGATCGGCCCAACCGTGGTGAACGTGGTGAACGGGGCGAGCGCGGCCAGCGCCGCTCCAACCAGCAGAGCGAGTCGCCGCGGGATCGCGAGGAAAGCGAGTTCGTGGACAAGCTCGTCCACATCAACCGTGTTGCCAAGGTGGTGAAGGGCGGCCGTCGTTTCGCTTTCGCCGCTCTGGTGGTGGTCGGTGACGCCAAGGGCCGCGTCGGCTATGGCTCCGGCAAGGCCCGCGAGGTGCCCGAGGCCATCCGCAAGGCCACCGACCAGGCCAAGCGCAACATGATCCGCGTGGCGCTGCGCGAAGGCCGCACCCTGCATCACGACGCCAACGGCCATTTCGGCGCCGGTCGCGTGGTGCTGCGGGCCGCTCCGGCCGGTACCGGCATCATCGCCGGCGGCCCGATGCGCGCCGTCTTCGAAACCATGGGTGTGCAGGATGTGGTTGCCAAGTGCATTGGCACCTCCAACCCGCACAACATGATCAAGGCGACCTTCGACGCCCTGGTGAACGTGGCTTCGCCGCGTCAGGTGGCCGCCAAGCGCGGCAAGAAGGTCGGTGAGATCGTCGGCCGCCGTGATGGCGCCGCCGCCGCCGCCACCGCCAAGGAGTGATCGTGATGGCTAAGAAGACCGTCAAGGTGACGCAGGTCGGCAGCCCGATCGGTCGCACTGCCGACCAGCAGGCGACCCTGATCGGCCTGGGGCTGAACAAGCTGCACCGGACCCGCGAACTGGAGGATACTCCCTCGGTGCGCGGCATGATCAACAAGGTCCGCCATCTGCTGCGCGTCGACGAGGCGTAGTAAGGGCGAGTTGAACGGGTCCGGTCCGGTCCTTCCTTAAAGGAGGGCCGGACCGCCGACCTTCGACTGTGGGCGGCGCCGCCGTCCTTTAAGGAAACGGCGTCGCGCCGGAAGGAAAAAACATGAAACTGAACGACATTCGCGATAATGCCGGCGCCCGCAAGGCCCGCATCCGCGTTGGCCGTGGTATCGGCTCGGGCAAGGGCAAGACCGGTGGCCGCGGCGTCAAGGGCCAGAGCTCGCGTACCGGCGTGGCCATCAACGGCTTCGAAGGCGGCCAGATGCCGATTTACCGGCGTCTGCCCAAGCGCGGCTTCAAGAACATCTTCCGTCTGGAGTATGCGGAAGTGAACCTGGACCGTCTGCAGACCGCCATTACCGCCGGCAAGATCAATGCCGCCGAAACCATCACCGGCGAGGTGCTGGTGGCGGCCGGTCTGTTGTCGGCCACCAAGGCCGGTCTGCGTCTTCTGGGCCGTGGCGCCCTGACCTCGAAGATCACCATCGAAGTCGCCGGCGTCACCGCCGGTGCCAAGGCCGCCGTCGAACAGGCGGGCGGGTCGGTGGTGCTGAAGCCGGTCAAGGCCGCCGCCGAAGCCTAAGGCTTTGGGGACATGACGAGGAACCAAGGATTCTCCGGCTTGTCCGGAGACCTTGGTTCGTCGCATAAGTAACGTGTAAGACCCGCCCGCCACCGGCGTGGCGCAGGTCGGGATACTCTGGTGCGGAGATCAGGATGGCATCGGCGGCCGAGCAGCTTGCAGCCAACATGAATTTGGGCGTTTTCGCCAAGGCGACCGAGCTGAAGAAGCGCATTTGGTTCACCTTGGCCGCTCTGGTGGTGTACCGCTTCGGCACCTGGATTCCGGTGCCCGGCGTCGATCCGCATGTGCTGGCCGATGTGTTCAAGAGCTCCGGCGGCGGTCTTCTGGGGATGTTCGACATGTTCGCCGGCGGCGCCTTGCGCCGCATGACCGTGTTCGCCCTGAACATCATGCCCTATATCTCGGCCTCGATCATTCTGCAGCTGATGACCACCGTCATCCCCAGCCTCGACGCCTTGAAGAAGGAAGGCGAGCAGGGCCGCAAGAAGATCAATCAGTATACCCGCTACGCCACCGTGGTGATCGCCGCTGTGCAGGCCTACGGCATCGCCGTCGGCCTGGAGAGCATGAGCGGCCATTCGGGTGCCGCCGTGCTCAGCCCCGGCCTGTTCTTCCGCTTCACCACCGTGGTCACCCTGGTGGGCGGCACCATGTTCCTGATGTGGCTGGGCGAGCAGATCACCGCCCGCGGCATCGGCAACGGCACCTCGCTGATCATCTTCGCCGGTATCGTCGCCAATCTGCCCAACGCCATCGCCGGCACCCTGGAACTGGGGCGCACCGGGGCGTTGTCGGCGGTTCTCATCGTTTTCCTGATGATCATGGCCGTGGCCATCGTCGCCTTCATCGTCTTTATTGAGCGTGCCCAGCGTCGCATCATCGTGCAGTACCCGAAGCGCCAGCAGGGCAACAAGGTGTTTGGCGGTGAAACCTCGCATCTGCCCTTGAAGCTCAACACCTCGGGCGTGATCCCACCGATCTTCGCCAGCTCGATTCTTTTGATGCCCATCACCGCCGCCGGCTTTTTCGCCGCGCACGGCCCCGATTGGCTGAACACGCTGCTGGCGCTGCTGGGCCGCGGCCAGCCGCTTTATCTGATGCTGTACCTGGTGCTGATCGTCTTCTTCGCCTTCTTCTATACCGCTGTGGTGTTCAACCCGGTGGAAACCGCCGACAATCTGAAAAAGTACGGCGGCTTCATTCCCGGTATCCGTCCCGGCAAGAACACCTCGGACTATCTCGATTTCGTGCTGACCCGACTGACCGTGCTGGGCGCCGCCTATCTGGCTGGCCTGTCCATTCTGCCGGAAATCCTTATCAGCCGTTTTAACGTGCCGTTCTATTTCGGCGGCACCAGCCTGCTGATCGTGGTGACGGTGACCATGGACACCGTGGCGCAGATTCAGTCGCACCTGTTGGCCCATCAATATGAAGGCCTGATCAAGAAGGCCAAACTGCGTGGAAGGCGAGGCTAAGAATGCATCTGATTTTGTTGGGGCCGCCCGGCGGCGGTAAAGGCACCCAGGCGAAGATTCTCCAGGACGCTTACGGCCTGGTGCAGCTTTCCACCGGCGACATGCTGCGCGCCGCCGTGGCTTCCGGCAGCGACATTGGCAGGAAGGCCAAGGCCGTGATGGAAGCGGGCCAGCTGGTCTCCGACGAAATCGTCATCGGCATCATCTCGGACCGTATCGGCGAGAGCGACTGCCGCAACGGCTTTATTTTAGACGGGTTCCCCCGCACCGTGGCCCAGGCCGAAGCCCTGGACGCCATGCTGACCGAACGCGGCATCAAGATTGATGGCGCCATCGAGGTGCGGGTGCCCGATGGGATGATCGTTGAGCGGATCACCGGGCGCTTCACCTGCGCCAAGTGCGGCTCCGGTTATCACGACAAGTTCCAGCGTCCGAAAGTGGACGGCGTGTGCGCCTCCTGCGGCGGTACCGAATTCTCTCGGCGGGCCGACGACAATGCCGCCACCGTGCAGTCCCGTTTGGATGCGTACCATGCGCAAACCGCGCCGATCCTTCCTTACTACGAAAAGAAGGGCGTGTTGCAGGTGGTGGATGGAACGCTTCCGATTGCGGAAGTGACAAAACGGCTGAAGGAGATTATCGAAGGCGCAAAGCGCGGTTGACAGGGCGGAAATAAGCCCTATAATCCCGCTCCTTCGGAATTCCCCTGCGACAGCTTGGGTGTTTGAACAGTATTTGACTGAGGAGTAACCAGTCTTGGCGCGTATCGCTGGCGTTAACATCCCGACCAAAAAGCGGGTGCTGATCGCGCTGACCTACATTCATGGCATTGGCCGCGCCAAGGCGCAGCAGATCGTGGAACAGGTCGGCATTCCGGAAGAGAAGCGAGTGGATCAGCTTTCGGACGACGAAGTCCTGAAGATTCGCGAGCTGATCGATCGTGATTACCTGGTGGAGGGTGATCTTCGCCGCGAAGTGGCGATGAACATCAAGCGCCTGATGGACCTGGGCTGCTACCGCGGCCTGCGTCATCGCCGTGGCCTGCCGGTCCGCGGTCAGCGCACCCACACCAATGCCCGTACCCGCAAGGGTCCGGCCAAGCCGATTGCCGGCAAGAAGAAGGCGACCAAGTAATATGGCCAAGGCAGCTGCTCAGCGTCCGCGCCGCCGCGAACGCAAGAACATCACCTCCGGTGTGGCGCACGTCAACGCCACCTTCAACAACACCATGATCACCATCACCGATGCCCAGGGCAACACCATTGCCTGGTCGTCTTCGGGGATGCAGGGCTTCAAGGGGTCGCGCAAGTCGACCCCTTATGCCGCCCAGGTCGCCGCTGAAGATGCCGGCCGCAAGGCCGCCGAGCACGGCATGCGCACCCTGGAAGTGGAAGTGAAGGGTCCTGGTGCCGGTCGTGAGTCCGCTCTGCGCGCCTTGCAGGCTGTTGGCTTCGCCATCACTTCGATCCGCGACGTTACCCCGATCCCGCACAACGGTTGCCGTCCGCGCAAGCGTCGCCGGGTCTAAGGTAGATCGCAAATCCCTGGCGCACCGCCGGTCCTTGTGGGCCGGCGGTTGTGCCGTTGCTGACCACACGGCTTTGTCTGCCGTTCATAGCATGAGGCTACGCCCGTGATTCAACGCAACTGGCAGGAACTGATCAAACCGAGCAAGCTGGCCATCGAAGCCGGCGCCGACGCCTCCCGCAGCGCCGTCGTCGTCGCCGATCCGCTGGAGCGCGGTTTCGGTCTGACGCTGGGCAACGCCCTGCGTCGTGTCCTTTTGTCCTCGCTGCAGGGGGCGGCGGTGACCGCCATCCATATCGACGGCGTGCTGCACGAGTTCTCGTCGGTGCCCGGCGTGCGCGAGGATGTCACGGACATCATCCTGAACATCAAGACCCTGGGCCTGCGCATGCATGGCGAAGGGCCGAAGCGCATGTCGCTGCGCGCCACCGGTCCCGGCGAAGTCAAGGCGGGCATGATCGAGGCCGGCCACGATATCGACATCATGGACCCCGATCTGGTGCTGTGCACCCTGGACGACGGCGCCACCCTGAACATGGAACTGACGGTGGAAACCGGCAAGGGCTATGTTCCGGCCTCGCAGAACCGTCCCGAGGATTCGCCCATCGGCCTGATTCCCATCGATGCCATCTTCTCGCCGGTGCGCAAGGTGGCCTACAAGGTGGAGAACACCCGCGTCGGTCAGGTCACCAACTACGACAAGCTGGTGCTGCAGATCGAAACCAACGGCGCGGTGACGCCCGAGGACGCTCTGGCCCTGGCGGCGCGCATTCTGCAGGATCAGCTGCAGCTGTTCATCAACTTCGAGGAACCGCAGGCGGTTACCGAGGAGGAGAAGAAGGACGAACTGCCCTTCAACAAGAACCTGCTGCGCAAGGTGGACGAGCTGGAACTGTCGGTCCGTTCGGCCAACTGCCTGAAGAATGACAACATCATCTATATCGGCGATCTGGTGCAGAAGACCGAGGCGGAAATGCTCCGCACCCCGAACTTCGGCCGCAAGTCGCTGAACGAGATCAAGGAAGTGCTGGCCCAGATGGGTCTGCATCTCGGTATGGAAATTCCCAACTGGCCGCCCGAGAACATCGAGGATCTGGCCAAGAAGCTGGAAGAACCCTACTAAGCCTTGCTGTGAAGCCCGCCGTACACGGCCCGCGCCCCGCAACGGGGACGGGACCGCGGCGGCGGGTCTGATTTGATCGGCGTCGTGCGCGACGCCAAGCCCAGAGGAGAACGTCATGCGTCACGGTATGTCCGGCCGCAAGCTGAACCGCACCAGCCAGGCCCGCAAGGCCCTGTTTGTCAGCCTGTCCAACGCTCTGTTCAAGCACGAACAGATCAAGACCACCCTGCCCAAGGCCAAGGATCTGCGTCCCGTCGCCGAACGGCTGATCACCCTGGGCAAGCGCGGCGATCTGCACGCCCGCCGTCAGGCTTTTGCCTATCTGCGCGATGAGAAGATCGTTGCCAAGCTGTTCAGCACCCTGGCCGACCGCTACAAGGAACGCCAGGGCGGCTACACCCGCGTTCTGAAGGCCGGTTTCCGCTATGGCGATGCCGCGCCGATGGCCATCATCGAACTGGTGGACCGCGATGTGACCGCCAAGGGCCAGGACAGCGGCCCGGTGCAGATCAACGACGAGGACGCTGAATAAGCATCCGCGCCCCGCGATCCCGCGAACAGGAGGCAGCCCCGCAAGGGGCTGCCTCTTTGCGTTTGCGGTGCTACCATGAGGCCCCCTTATCATCAGCCAGGAAAGCCCCCATGCCCGTTTCGCGCCTGTTGTCCCTGCTGGTTGCCCTCACGCTCGGCGGCGCCGTGGCCGCGCATGCCCAGGCGGTGCCGCAAAGCCGCCAGCAGATCGAGATGAGTTTTTCGCCGGTGGTCAAGCAAGCGGCGCCGGCGGTGGTCAACATCTATACCAAGCGGGTGGTGCACCAAACCTCGCCGCTGCTGGCCGATCCCTTATTCCGCCAGTTTTTCGGGCAGGGGCTGGGGCTGTCGCAGGATCGGGTGGAGCGTTCGCTGGGCTCGGGGGTTCTGGTCCGCGCCGATGGCCTGGTGGTGACCAATAATCACGTCATCCAGGGGGCGCAGCAGATCACCGTGGTGTTGTCGGACCGCCGCGAGTTCGAGGCCCGGGTGGTGGGCAGCGATGCCAAAACCGATCTGGCGGTGCTGAAGATCAATGCCGGGCACGACCGCCTGCCGGTGCTGCCGCTGGGCGATTCCGATGCCCTGGAGGTGGGGGATCTGGTGCTGGCCATCGGCAATCCCTTTGGCGTGGGGCAGACGGTGACCATGGGCATCGTTTCGGCCCTGGCCCGCACCGGGGTCGGCCTGTCGGATTACCGGTCCTTCATTCAGACCGATGCCGCCATCAATCCCGGCAATTCCGGCGGCGCCCTGGTGGATATGCGTGGCCGTCTGGTGGGGATCAACAGCGAGATCTTTTCCAAGTCCGGCGGTTCGGTGGGCATCGGTTTCGCCATTCCGGTGAATATGGTCAAGGTGGTGGTGGCGGCCATCAATCATGGCGGCAAAACCGTGCGCCCCTGGCTGGGGGCCGGCGGCCAGAGCGTGACCGGCGAGATGTTCCAGGCCCTGGGCCTTGATCATCCGCAAGGGGTGCTGATCAACAGCATCGAGGATGGCAGCCCGGCGGCGCGGGCCGGCCTGGCGGTGGGCGATGTCATCACCGCGGTGGATGGCAAGGCCGTGGATGATCCCGAGGCCCTGCGCTTCCGCATCGCCATGCTGCCGGTGGGCGGCCAGGCCGGGCTGACGGTGTTCCGGCACGGCCGCACCCTGGCGTTGACGGTGCGGCTGGAGGCGCCGCCGGAAAATCCGCCGCGCGAGACCACCAGCCTGGGCGGCCGCACCCCCTTCACCGGGGCGGTGGCGGCCAATATGAACCCGGCCCTGGCCGATGAACTGGGTCTGGCCTCCTATCAGGCCGGGGTTATTCTGCTGCGCATCCAGGGCGGCAGCATCGCCGATCAGCTGGGCTTCCGGCCCGGCGACATGGTGGTGCGGGTCAACCGCCAGGAGATCACCTCGGTGGCCGGGCTGAAGCGGCTGCTGGAGGCCGGAGCCGCCCGCTGGATGGTTTCGGTGCGCCGCGACGGGCAGATCCTCAGCATGACCATTGGCGGATAAGGTGGCCGGTCTTTTCGATCAGCAGGCGCCCCGCCCCCTGGCCGACCGGCTGCGGCCGCAAAGCCTGGCCGATGTGGTGGGGCAGGATCACGTGGTGGGCCCCGAGGCTCCCCTGGGCCGCATGCTGGCGCAGGGGCGGCTGGGCTCGGTGATTTTGTGGGGGCCGCCCGGCTGCGGCAAAACCACCATCGCCCGCCTGCTGGCCGAGGGCACCTCCCTGCATTTCGAGCCGCTGTCGGCGGTGTTTTCCGGTGTGGCCGATTTGCGCAAGGTGTTCGAGGCCGCCGCCAAACGCCGCCTGGGCGGGCAGGGCACCTTGCTGTTCGTGGATGAGATCCACCGTTTCAACCGCGCCCAGCAGGATGGGTTCCTGCCCTATGTGGAGGACGGCACGGTGATCCTGGTGGGGGCGACCACGGAAAATCCCTCGTTCGAGCTGAATGCGGCGCTGCTGTCGCGCATGCAGGTGCTGGTGCTGCGCCGCCTCGACGATGCCGCTCTCGACAAGCTGGCGGCGCGCGCCGAAGCGGTTACGGGGAAAACCCTGCCGCTGACCGCCGAGGGCCGCGCCGCCCTGCGGGCCATGGCCGATGGCGACGGCCGCTATTTCCTCACCCTGGCGGAGGAGGTGCTGGCGCTGACGCCGCCGCAGCCCCTCGACGCCAAAGCCTTGAGCGCGGTGGTGCAAAAACGCCTGCCGCTGTACGACAAGGCCCAGGAGGGCCACTACAATCTGATTTCGGCGCTGCACAAGTCGCTGCGCGGCTCCGATACCGATGCCGCCCTTTACTGGATGGCCCGCATGCTGGACGGCGGCGAGGATCCGCTGTTCATCGCCCGCCGCCTCACCCGCTTCGCGGTGGAGGATATCGGCCTGGCCGATCCGCAGGCGGTGCAGCAGGCCCTGGCCGCCTGGGATGTGTACGAGCGCCTGGGCAGCCCGGAGGGCGAACTGGCCCTGGCCCAGCTGGTGATCTATCTCGGCACCGCGCCCAAATCCAACGCCGCCTACATGGCCTACAAGGCGGCGCGGGCCTCGGCGCGGCAAACCGGCTCCTTGATGCCGCCCATGCATATCCTCAACGCTCCCACCCGCATGATGAAGGATCTGGGTTACGGCAAGGGCTACGAATACGATCACGACACGGCGGAGGGCTTTTCCGGGCAGAACTATTTCCCCGACGGCATGGCCCGCCAACACTTCTACCGCCCGGTGGAACGCGGTTTCGAACGCGAGATCAAAAAGCGTCTGGACTATTGGGACCGTCTGCGGAGCAAACGCCGGGACGGAGAGGAATAGCCCCGGCCTTCAGCCGATCAACTGGCGCAGGACATAGGGCAGGATGCCGCCATGGCGAAAATAGCTCACCTCGATCGGGGTATCGATACGCAACAGCACAGGGCAGTCGCGGCGGACGCCATCGGGCCGGGTGATGCGCAGGATAAGTTCCTGCCCCGGTGACAGGGCGTTTTCCACCTCCGGCAGATCGAACAGTTCGGCCCCGGTCAATCCCAGGCTGGCGGCGCTGTCGCCGGGCCGGAACTGCAGGGGCAGCACCCCCATGCCGACCAGATTGGAGCGATGGATGCGCTCGAAACTGCGGGCCACCACCGCCCTGACGCCCAGCAGGCGCGTGCCCTTGGCCGCCCAGTCGCGGCTGGAGCCGCTGCCGTAATCCTCACCGGCGAAAATGATCGTCGGGATGTGCTGACGTTGATAGGCCATGGCGATATCGTACAGGAAGCCCTGTTCGCCGTCCGGCTGGCGCAGGGTCAGCCCGCCCTCGATGGGCTCACCGTCCGCTCCGGGCGGCAGCATCAGATTGCGGATGCGCACATTGGCGAAGGTGCCGCGCATCATCACCTCGTGATTGCCCCGGCGCGAGCCGTAGCTGTTGAACTTGGCCACCGGAATGCCCAGGGCGCTTAAATAGAGCCCGGCGGGAGAGCGGGGATGGATCGATCCCGCCGGGCTGATATGGTCGGTGGTGATGGAATCGCCGAAGATGGCCAGGGCGCGCGCCCCACGGAGCGGGGCCGACACGGTCGGCTCCAGGGTGAAATCGTCGAAGAACGGCGGGCGGGCGATGTAGCTGGACGGTGTCCAGCCATAGGTTTCGCCGCTGGGGGCGTCGATCTGGTTCCAAAGCGGATTGTCCCGGGTGAAATCCTGGTAGAGACGGCGATAGCTTGCCGCGTCGCCGGCCTGGCGCATGGCGGCGGCGAGGTCGCCGCGGCTGGGCCAGATCTCCCGCATCATCACCGGGCGGCCCTCGCGGTCCTGGCCCAAGGGCTCGTGCTCAAGGTCGATGTCGATCCGCCCGGCCAGGGCAAAGGCCACCACCAGCGGCGGGCTCATCAGGAAATTGGCCTTGATGGCCGGATGGATGCGGGCCTCGAAATTGCGGTTGCCCGACAGCACCGAGGCGCAGATCAGATCCTGCTCGGCCACCACCTGTTCCAGTCCGGCGTCCAGCGGTCCGGAATTGCCGATGCAGGTGGTGCAGCCATAGGCGACGACACGGAAGCCCAACCGCTCCAGCGGCGCGAGGAGGCCGGTCCGTTCCAGATAGTCGGTGACGACCCGCGATCCCGGGGCCAGCGAGGTTTTGACGCGCGCGGGCACGGCAAGCCCCCGGTCCAGGGCCTTGCGGGCCAGCAGCCCCGCCGCCAGCATCAGTTCTGGATTGGAGGTGTTGGTGCAGGAGGTGATGGCGGCAATCAGCACGTCGCCCTGGCCGACATCGTCCCCGTTCGGCAAGGGATGGCGTTGGCCCGAATTCTTTGGCGCCAGATCGGCAAGGCTGGCCTTGACGGCGGACAGGGGAATGCGGTCCTGCGGGCGTTTGGGGCCGGCGATGCAGGGGACGATGGCGGCCAGATCCATCTCGATGACGCTACTGTAGTCGATGTCGCCCAGGTTCGGCATGCCGAACATCTCCTGGGCCTCGAAGTAGCGGATAAAGGCCTCCACCTCCTGGTCTTTACGGCCGGTGGCGGTCAGATAGGCGGCGGTTTGCGCGTCGGGCGGGAAGAAACCCAGGGTGGCTCCATATTCGGGGGCCATATTGGCGAGGGTGGCCCGGTCGGGAACGGTGAGCGACGCCGCGCCCGGACCGAAAAATTCGACGAATTTGCCGACCACCCGGGCCTGCCGCAGCCGCTCGGTGATGGCCAGGACCAGATCGGTGGCGGTGACGCCCTCGCGCAGTTGGCCGCGAAGGTGAACACCGACCACGTCGGGGGTGAGGATATAGAGGGGCTGGCCCAGCATGCCCGCCTCGGCCTCGATGCCGCCGACTCCCCAGCCGACCACGCCCAGGGCGTTGATCATGGTGGTGTGGGAATCCGTGCCCACCAGGGTGTCGGGATAATAGAGCGTGCCGCGATGGCCCAGGCCACGGGCCAGATGCTCAAGATTGACCTGATGGACGATGCCGATGCCCGGCGGCACCACATGGAAGGAGTCGAAGGCCTGCATGCCCCATTTGACGAAGCGGTAGCGCTCGGCATTGCGTTGGAATTCCTGGGCCATGTTCAGGTCCAGGGCATTCTCCTCGCGGAAATAGTCGATCTGCACCGAGTGATCCACCACCAGATCCACCGGCACCAGCGGCTCGACCACGGTGGGAGAGCGCCCGAAGCGGGCGGCGGCGTCGCGCATGGCGGCCAGATCGCACAGCAGCGGCACGCCGGTGAAATCCTGCAGCAGGATGCGGTTGACCACGAAGGGGATCTCGGCGCTGCGGTCGGCCTGGGGCCGCCAGTCGGCCAACTGGCGAAGATGCGCCTCGGTGATCCGTTCGCCGTCGAGATGACGCAGCACCGATTCCAGGATCACCCGCAAGGAGACCGGCAGGCGCGCGATTTTACCGAAGCCCGCGGCTTCCAGCGCGGGCAGGGAATAAAAATGAGCCGTTTGCCCCGGGGTGGGATGAAAATCGCATAAGGCGGAGCGGGGATCGAAGGGCATGGGCGGGCCTTTTCGAGAAGGGCGGTGTGGCGAACAACGGCCCGGTTTGGCGCGGGCCGGAGACATGAGGGCGGCCTCTCCTTGACATGGGACGAGGATGCCAAAAGGCAAGAGCCGCCAAAAGTGAGCCCCGCTTTCAGGAGGAGGGTGGCCTTATCCGAGATGGAGCCTGATTATGGGTAAAACGAGAAGGATGGCGGTGAAAAATGCCGGGAAGACGATTGGCGGATAAAAATAATCAAGGCGCAGGCACTGGGATCTGCTCATATTTATCTCCCATGGAAGAGGAACGTTCCCGCTGCCTTATAGATAGTATTGTTTTCTGATGAAAACAGTCGTCCCCTATCTTTAATCATCATGTTGAACGGAGGGTGTTATGGCGCAAAAGATGCGGATGGAACGGGATTCCTGCGGCGAGATCGCCGTTCCGTCGGACGCCCTGTGGGGGGCGCAAACCCAGCGCTCCCTGCTGCATTTCAAGATTTCGGATGAACGGATGCCACAACCCTTGCTGATGGCCCTGGCCCGGCTGAAGCGGAGGGCCGCCCGGGTCAACGGTGATCTGGGGCTGCTCGGCCAGGATGTGGCCGATGCCATCGTCCAGGCCGCCACCGAGGTGCTGGAGGGGCGGCATGCCGAGGCCTTTCCGCTGGTGATCTGGCAGACCGGCTCGGGCACGCAAACCAACATGAACATGAACGAGGTGCTGGCCAACCGCGCCTCGGAACGGCTGGGCGGCGGGCGCGGCGACGCGCGGCGGGTGCATCCCAACGACCAGGTTAATCTGGGGCAATCCTCGAACGACGTTTTTCCCAGCGCCATGCATCTGGCGGCGGTTCTGGAAACGGACCAGTCGCTGTTGCCCGCCTTGCGGGCCTTGAGGGCGGCGTTGGCGCAAAAGGCGGAGGCCTTCGCCGATATCGTCAAGATCGGCCGCACGCATCTGCAGGATGCCACGCCGCTGACCCTGGGGCAGGAGATATCCGGCTGGGTGGCCCAGCTCGATCATGCCGAGCGGATGATTGTCGCCGCGCTTTCCCCTTTGCATGAATTGGCCATCGGCGGCACGGCGGTGGGCACGGGCCTCAATACCCACCCGGAGTTCGGGGGTCGCGTTTGCGCCGGATTGGCCGAGGAAACCGGGCAGCCGTTCCGCTGCGCCGCCAACCGTTTCGCCGCCCTGGCCTGCCACGATCCCCTGGTCAGCGCCCATGGAGCCTTGAAGGGGCTGGCGGTGGCCCTGATGAAGATTGCCGGCGACATCCGCTGGCTGGCCTCGGGGCCGCGCTGCGGTCTGGGTGAGTTGCGGTTGCCGGAGAACGAACCGGGAAGTTCGATCATGCCCGGAAAAATCAATCCCACGCAATGCGAGGCGATGTTGATGGTCTGCTGTCAGGTGCTGGGCAATGACGGGGCGGTCTCCGTCGCCGGAGCCTCTGGAAATTTTGAACTGAATGTCTTCAAGCCGCTGATCGCCCATAATGTCTTGCAAAGCCTGCGGCTTCTGGGCGACGCCATGCGTTGTTTTTGCGGCTATTGCATCCAGGGCATGGAGCCGGACCGGAGCAGAATCGCCGAACTTCTGAACAAGTCCCTGATGCTGGTCACCGCGCTCAGTCCCCATATCGGTTATGACCGGGCGGCGCGGATCGCCAAATACGCTTATACCGAGGGATTGAGCCTGCGGGCGGCCGCCTTGGCGCTCGGCGAGGTCGAGGGCGCGCAGTTCGATGCCTGGGTGCGCCCCGAGCGGATGGTTTGACCTCGCCGGCCCGGCGTGATCCGTGGAGGCCGGGATGGCGGGACCGCCAGCGCCGGGCGATTGATACGCACATCAAACAGGGCAATCGGCTTCACCCGATTGCTCTGGCGGGAACGCGGCCCCATTGCATCCGCCCGCCGCCCCCCTTAAACTGGGGGCTGTTTTTATCAGCGGGAGCAGGATGGCTTTGTCCTCCGTACAGACCCTTAACGTATCCGAGGACGAGGCCGAGATCCGGCTGGATCGTTGGTTCAGGCGTCATTTTCCCGAAATCGCCCATGGCATGCTGGAGAAATATCTCCGCACCGGGCAGGTGCGGGTGGACGGCAAACGGGCGAAATCCAATCAGCGGCTGGAGAGTGGTCAGGCGATCCGGGTGCCGCCTTTGGGCGGGCCGCCGCTGCTGGAGGAGGCCCCGCGCGAAAAGCCCGCCCTCAAGGTCAGCGAGGCCGAGGCCCGCGCCCTGCGCGAGGCCGTGCTTTATATGGACGAGGACGTCATCGTCCTGAATAAGCCGCCGGGGCTGGCCGTGCAGGGCGGCACCGGCATGGACAAGCATCTGGACGCCATGCTGGATCTGTTGCGCTTCGACGCCGAGGAGCGGCCGCGCCTGGTGCATCGCCTGGACAAAGACACCAGCGGCGCCCTGCTTCTGGGCCGCACCGCCACCGCCGCCGCGCGTCTGGCCGCCAGTTTCCGCAGCCGTTCGGCCCGCAAATGCTATTGGGCCCTGGTGGTGGGGGTGCCCAAGCATCCCATGGGCCGCATCGACGCGCCGCTGGCCAAGATGGGCGGCGGCCGCCTGGGCGACAAGGTGCAGGTGGACGAGGAGGAGGGCCGCCGCGCCGTCACCTATTACCGCGTGGTGGAAAAGGCCCTGCGGTCGGCGGCCTGGCTGGAGTTGGAACCGCGTACCGGGCGCACCCACCAGTTGCGCGCCCATTGCGCCCTGCTGGGCACGCCCATCCAGGGCGACGGCAAATATGGCGGGCAGGAGGCCTATCTGTCGGGCCAGGGCGTCAGCAAGAAGCTGCATCTGCACGCCCGCGCCATCCAGGTGCCCCATCCGCGCAAAGGGGAGATCCGGGTGGTGGCGCCGCTGCCCGAGCATATGGCGGCCAGTTTCGCCTTCTTCGGCTTCGATCCCGGCGCGGCGGGCGAACCGTTCGTCTCCTTCGAGGAGGACTGATCCCATGAGCGGCGACATCTCTCCCGAGTTGCGCCGCTTCGCCGGACGCGCCATCGAGGCCTTCATCCAGGCGGTGGAGCGCCAGTATAACGGCCAGGCCGCCAATGCCGACATGCTGCGCGGCACGGCGGCGGCCTTCGCGCTGTCGCCGCTGCTGGGGGATCTGGCCGAGGCCGCCGCCCGCGATCTGGGGGCGGCGGGAACCGAGGATCCCTTTCAGCATCTTCTGGCCTGGCCGCTGGCCGAACTGCTGGAAAGCGGCCAGCTGGGGCGCGAGCGCCTGCCCAATTACTTTCATTTCATCCATCTGATCATGGGCGACGGCCAGGTGCCGCTGGCCGAGGCCGCCACCGCCATCTACGAGCATATGCGCGCCCAGCCCTTTCCCCCCTTCACCTGGGAGGCCTTCCTGGCCGACGAGCGCATCCGCATCGTGCTGTGGACGGTACTGCTGCGCATCGCCGAAAGCTTCAAGCGCTACGAGATCC
Source organism: Pseudomonadota bacterium (assembly GCA_021798485.1). Classification (GTDB taxonomy): domain Bacteria; phylum Pseudomonadota; class Alphaproteobacteria; order Rhodospirillales; family Magnetospirillaceae; genus JAJZGK01. The sequence goes on along the minus strand of JAJZGK010000001.1, from coordinate 16,693 downwards.
GCCGCGACTGGTTCATCACCCTGATGGAAAACGATTCCCACTCCATCAGCCTGGGGCCCAACGCTTTCGTGCCCCGCCCGCGTGGCGAGGTGGAGGAGGGGCGCACCCCCTTCAACCGCGACAGCTTCCTGAAGCTGTTCGCCGCCCTGTTCGCACCGCTGCGCCGCCTGCCGGCGCAAGAGGCGGCGGTTTTCAAGAAGGCCTTCCAGCATACGCCGGAACAGGCCTTCGGCCCCCTGTGGCTGCATCTTTTGGAAGACGGCGCCAAGCTATAGCGCGGCGGCGGCGGCTGGGGTAGACTGCCAGCCCTTTCAAAGGAATAGATACACTTCATGACCCTGTTGCCCCGTTTGGCGGTGTTCGATGTGGACGGCACCCTGATCGACAGTCAGCACACCATCGTCTCGGCCATGCTGACGGCCTTCGCCGCCCATGGTCTGCCGGCGCCGCGGCCCGAGGCAGTGCGGCGCATCATCGGCCTGTCGCTGGTGGAGGCGGTGCGGTGCCTGCTGCCCGAAGAGGCGGCGGCGCAGCCCGAAACCGCCCTGGCCGTGGCCCATGCCTACAAGGAGGCGTTCGTGGCGCTGCGGGAAAAATGCGGTCATGATCCGCTGTTTCCCGGCGCCCGCGCCACGCTGGACCGCCTGGAGGCCGAGGGCTGGCTGCTGGGGCTGGCCACCGGCAAATCGCGCCGGGGGGTGGAGGCGATGATCGAGCGCCACGGTTTTGCCGGGCGTTTCGTCACGGTGCAAACCGCCGACGGTCATCCCAGCAAGCCCGATCCCTCCATGGTGCTGCAGGCCCTGCGCGAAACCGGCGTGGCGGCCGAGGTGTGCGTGATGGTGGGCGATACCGCCTACGACATGGCCATGGCCCGCGCCGCCAGGGTGCGCGCCGTTGGGGTGTGCTGGGGCTACCATCCGCCCGAGGAACTGGAACTGGCCGGAGCCGAACGATTGGCCGAGGATTTCGCCGCGCTGCCCGCCCTGCTGGCGGCCATCATCGGGGAGGCGGCATGCGCCCGGCTCTGATCGCCAAACTGCTGCTGCTGGGGGTGATGGCCCTGGCGGTCACCCTGGTGGCCGTGGCCAAATCCATCAATGTCGCGGCCTATCGGCCGCTGCTGGTGCAGGCGGTGCGCCAGGCCACCGGGCGCGATCTGGTCATCAAGGGGCGGCTGTCGCTGCGTCTTTCGCTCAATCCCGCCCTGGTGGCGCATGATGTGGAACTGTCCAACCGCTCCGGCGGCTCGGCGCCGGTGATGCTGCGGGTGGAAAAGGTGGAGGCCGATATCGGCCTGGTCGCCCTGCTGGGCCGCCATGTCAGTATCCGCCATCTCATTTTGCACGATGCCGATCTGCTGCTGGAGCGCGATGGCGCCGGCCGCGACAACTGGAGCTTCGACGGCCATCCGGTCACGGCCGATCCGTCGTCGGGCGGCACGCCCACCCAGCTTGATCTGTCGCAGCTGACCATCGTGCAGGGAACCATCACCTATCATGATGCCCGGCGTGGTCCCGATCAGCATATCCAGCTGGAACAGTTCTCGCTGGATGCCCCCATTCCCGGCGCGCCGGTGGGGCTGCTCTCCACCGGCACCTGGGATGGTAAGCGTTTCGATCTGTCGGGCACGCTGGGCTCGGCCGGGGCCTTCAACGATTTCGTGGCCCGCACCGGGCGCAAAACCTTTCCGCTGAAGCTGAAGGCGGTGCTGCCCGGCCTGATCATGACCGCCGACGGCACGGTGTCGAGCGGACGCGGCGGCCCCCGTCTGGCGGTGGGGCTGTCGGCGGATTCCGCCGATCTGGCCGCCTCGGGCCGCCTGATCGGGCTGGATCTGCCGCCGCTGGGCGCCGCCCGCATGACGGTCACGCTGAACGGGCCGCTGTTCGATCCCCGCCTCGACGATATCGATGCCGTGCTGGGGCGCCGCGATGCCGGATCGCTGGCCATCAAGGGGACGGTGGCGGATCCGCGGCGTTTCACCGGTGTCGATCTGCGGTTGCTGGCCGATGGCGACAGTCTGGCCGCCTTCACCCGCGCCCTGGGCTACCCGCTGCCCGCCATGGGCGGCATGAAGGCCTCGGCCCGCATCCGCGATCAGCAGGGCGGCTGGGTGCTGCAGAACGTGGCCCTGGCCCTGGGCCATTCCGATCTGACGGGCGAGGTGACTCTGCGGGGCGGCCTGGCCCATCCGGCGGTGGAGGCCCGGCTGACCTCTGCGGTTTTCGATGCCGGCGAATTGCTGGGCGTGGCGGCGCCGGCGGTGCCGGTTGCCGCCGGCGGCGGGCGTGCCCTGCCGCTGTTTTCCGATAGCCCGTTGCCGCTGAACCTGCTGCACTGGGGCGATCTTGATCTGGTGTGGTCCATCGGCCGCCTGTCGGACGGCCTGTTCCTGGCCCAGTCAGTGCGGCTGGCCGCCACCCTGACGGGCGGCCGCCTGTCGCTGCAGGCGGCGGCGGCCCAGGCCGCCAACGGCACGCTGCGCGGCGACCTGACGGTGGACGGCGCCCCGTCGCCCCCCCGCGTCGAGGTTTCGCTGGCCGCCGACAAGGTGGATCTGGGGCAGTTGCTGCATGATCTGCGGCTGAGTGACCTGTTGCAGGGCGGGCAAACCGATTATCGCCTGCGTCTGAAGGGGGGCGGGCGCAGCCTGCACGCCATCATGGCCAGCGCCACCGGCGAAAGCCTGCTGGTGATGGGGGCGGGGCAACTGGCCGGCGGCCCGCAAGCTCCCGCTCCGGCGCCGGGCGCCGAGGCCTCGGCGGAAAGCGGCCTGTCGTCCATGGGGCTTTTGCACCAGATCGCCCCCTGGGCCCCCGACGGGGACGGCGCCCTGCGCTGCCTGGTCAGCGATTTCATCCTGTCGGACGGCCTGGCCAAAAGCGACGTGCTGCTGGCCGATACCCCGGCCCTGACCCTGGTCGGCCAGGGCAGCGTCAACCTGGGCACGGAAACCCTGGATCTGACCCTGGTGCCGCGTCCCAAGGATCGCAGCCTGCTGCCCATCGCCCTGCCGGTGGATGTGCGCGGCGATCTGACGCGCCCCCTGATCGGCGCCAACCAGGGAACCCTGGTGCGCGGGACGGGCGGCCTTGCCGGTTTGCCCGGCAGCCCGGCGGTGCCGCTGCCCGAGGCCGCCGGCGTGGGCAACGCCTGTCTCGAGGCGGTGGTGGCGGCCCGCCACGCGCCACCGCAGCACCCCGGCAAGGGGCGCAAACGCATTGTCAAGGCGCCCATCCTGCCCAGGGTGAGCGAGCTGATGCAGGAACTGATCGGGAAATAGCCGCATGAAACGTTTTTTTAAAGAGGTCTCGGCGGTTCCCGCCGCCGGGGGCGGGTTCGATGTTTGCCTGGACGGCAAGCCCATGCGCACGCCGGCGGGCACGCCGCTGCGGCTGCCGCATGCCGCCCTGGCCGAGGCGGTGGCGGCGGAATGGCGCGCGCAGGGCGAACAGGTTCTGCCCCACACCATGCCGGTGACCCAGCTGGCCAGCACCGCCCTCGACCGGGTGCCGCACCAGCGTCCGGCCATTCTCGCCCATGTGCTGTCTTATGCCGACACCGATCTTTTGTGCTACCGCGCCGCCGGGCCGGAGGATCTGGCGGCGCGGCAGACGGCGCTGTGGCAGCCGGTGCTGGACTGGCTGTCGGCGCGGCTGGGAGTGGACCTGGCGGTGACCGAGGGCATCTTGCCCATCACCCAGTCCGAGGCGGCCCTGGCCGCCTTGTCCGCGCACGTGTCGGGCTACGACGATTTCACCCTGGCGGCCTTTCAGGCGGCGGTGGCGGCGCTGGGATCGCTCTTCCTGGCCGTCGCCCTGGCCGAGCGCCGCCTGACCGCCGAGGAGGTGGTGGTGGCCTCGCTTCTCGATGAAACGTATCAGATCGAATTCTGGGGCGAAGATCCCGAAACGATGCTGCGCCGCACCAATTTGCGCAATGATATTATCGCCGCGGGGCGCTTTATGGACATATGCTTTCATATGTGCCCCCCTATGCATTCCTAAAGCCGCAAAGCTCTGGATATGCGCTGCGGTTGATGCTATCCCGGACGCCCTGGCCGAAATGCGGTCGAATAAATCAAGAACTCGGGGGAGTCCATGCAGGAAATCATCCGACAGCTGCAAGAAAAGCGTGCCCGTGCAAGGGCCGGCGGCGGTCCCAAGCGTATCGAGGCCCAGCATAAGAAGGGCAAGCTCACGGCGCGCGAGCGTATCGAACTGTTCCTTGACGAAGGCACGTTCGAAGAGTGGGATATGTTCGTCGAACATCGTTGCCATGATTTTGGCATGGGCGAGCAGTCCACTCCCGGCGACGGCGTGGTGACCGGCTACGGCACCGTCAACGGTCGTCTGGTGTTCGTGTTCTCGCAGGATTTCACCGTGTTCGGCGGCTCGCTGTCCGAGGCGCATGCCGAAAAGATCTGCAAGATCATGGATCACGCCTTGAAGGTCGGCGCTCCGGTGATCGGCCTCAACGATTCCGGCGGGGCGCGTATTCAGGAAGGCGTCGCCTCCCTGGCCGGCTATGCCGAAGTGTTCCAGCGCAATGTCATGGCCTCGGGCGTGGTGCCGCAGATCTCGATGATCATGGGCCCCTGCGCCGGCGGCGCGGTCTATTCGCCGGCCATGACCGACTTCATCTTCATGGTGAAGGACAGCTCCTACATGTTCGTGACCGGCCCGGACGTGGTCAAGACCGTGACCCACGAAACCGTGACCGCCGAGGAACTGGGCGGGGCCATCACCCACACCAGCAAGTCGGGCGTGGCCGATCTGGCCTTCGAGAACGATGTGGAAGCCCTGCTGCAACTGCGCCGCTTCGTCGACTTTCTGCCGTCCAACAATAAGCAGAAGCCGCCGGTGCGCCCGACGTTGGACCCGGCCAGCCGCGTCGAGATGTCGCTCGATACCCTGATCCCGGAAAATCCCAACAAGCCCTACGACATGAAGGAACTGATCCTGAAGGTCGTGGACGATGCGGATTTCTTCGAAATCGCCCCCACCTACGCCGCCAACATCATCACCGGCTTCGGCCGCATGGAAGGGCAGACCGTGGGCTTCGTCGCCAACCAGCCCATGGTGCTGGCCGGCTGTCTGGACATTGATTCCAGCCGCAAGGCCGCCCGCTTCGTGCGCTTCTGCGACGCCTTCAATATTCCGCTGGTGACCTTCGTCGATGTTCCGGGCTTCCTGCCCGGCACCACGCAGGAATTCGGCGGCATCATCAAGCACGGCGCCAAGCTTTTGTACGCTTATGCCGAATGCACCGTGCCGAAGGTGACGCTGATCACCCGCAAGGCCTACGGCGGCGCCTACGACGTGATGAGCTCCAAGCATCTGCGCGGCGACGTCAACTTCGCCTGGCCGTCGGCGGAAATCGCGGTGATGGGGCCGAAGGGCGCGGTGGAGATCATCTTCCGCCAGGATATCGGCGATGCCCAGAAGATCGCCGACCGCACCGAGGAATACCGCCAGAAGTTCGCCAACCCCTTCGTCGCCGGCCATCGCGGCTTCATCGACGATGTCATCCGTCCGCATGCCACCCGCCGGCGCATCTGCCGCTCGCTGGCCATGCTGCGCGACAAGCAGCTTGAAAATCCGTGGCGCAAGCACGGTAACATTCCGCTCTAAGGGGACGCCGCGATGTTCAAGAAAATCCTGATCGCCAACCGCGGTGAAATCGCCTGCCGCGTCATCAAAACCTGTAAGAAGATGGGCATTGCCACCGTCGCCGTCTATTCCGACGCCGACAAGGAAGCCCTGCACGTGCAGATGGCCGACGAGGCCGTGCATATCGGCGCCGCGCCGTCGGCCCAGTCCTACCTGCTGGCCGACAAGATCGTCGAGGCCTGCAAGCAGACCGGTGCCGAGGCCGTGCATCCGGGCTACGGCTTCCTGTCGGAAAAGCGCGAGTTCCAGGAGAAACTGGCCGCTTCGGGGATCACCTTCATCGGCCCCGATGCCCACGCCATTTTCGCCATGGGCGACAAGATCGAATCGAAGAAGCTGGCCAAGGCCGCCGGCGTTTCCACCGTGCCCGGCTATATGGGCGTGATCAAGGATGCCGACGAAGCGGTGAAGATCGCCAAGGAAATCGGCTATCCGGTGATGATCAAGGCCTCGGCCGGCGGCGGCGGCAAGGGCATGCGCCTGGCCTGGAACGATCTGCAGGCCCATGAAGGCTTCATCTCGGCCACCAACGAGGCCAAGTCCTCGTTCGCCGACGATCGCGTCTTCATCGAAAAGTACATCGAACAGCCGCGCCATATCGAGATCCAGGTGATCGGCGATGCCCACGGCAGCGTCATCTATCTGGGCGAGCGCGAATGCTCGATCCAGCGCCGCCACCAGAAAGTGATCGAAGAGGCCCCCAGCCCCTTCCTGACCGAGGCGGTGCGCAAGGCCATGGGCGAACAGGCCGTGGCCCTGGCCAAGGCCGTGGACTACAAGTCGGCCGGCACCGTCGAGTTCATCGTCGATGCCAAGCGCAACTTCTACTTCCTGGAGATGAACACCCGCCTGCAGGTGGAACATCCCGTCACCGAGCTGATCACCGGCCTCGACCTTGTGGAACTGATGATCCGCGTGGCCTACGGCGAAAAGCTGCCGCTGACCCAGAAGGATGTGAAGCTCTCCGGCTGGGCCATGGAAGCCCGCGTTTACGCCGAGGATCCCTACCGCAACTTCATGCCCTCCATCGGGCGGCTGACCCGCTATATCCCGCCGGCCGAAGGGCCCAACGTGCGCGTGGATACCGGCGTCTATGAAGGCGGCGAGATCAGTATGTACTATGATCCGATGATCGCCAAGCTGTGCTCTTACGGGCCGGTGCGCGAACTGGCCATCAGCAACATGCGCCAGGCCCTGGACGAATATTACATCCGTGGCCTCAGCCACAATATTCCGTTCCTGGCCGCCTTGATGGCGCATCCGCGCTTCGTCAAGGGCGAGCTGACCACCAACTTCATCGCCGAGGAATATCCCGACGGCTTCCGCACCGAGGATCTGCCGGTGGAAGACCCCCGGCTGCTGGTGGCCGTGGCCGCCTTCGTCAAGCAGAAGCTGGTGGAACGGGCCTGCTCCATCAGCGGCCAGATGCCCGGTCACGAAGTGACCCCCGGCAACGAATGGGTGGTGGTGTTCAACGGCACCAACTATCCCTACAAGATCAGCGCCATCGAGGGCGGCTACGCCCTGGAGATGGGTGGCCCCACCATCACCATCACCTCGGACTGGAGCATCGGCCAGCCGCTGTTCCGCGGCGTGGTGAATGACGACAACAAGCATCACATCGTGGTGCAGGTTGACCGCAAGGGTCAGGGCTACCAGCTGTTCCACAACGGCAGCCTGGCCAATGTGGTGGTCTACAGCCCGCGTGGGGCCGAACTGGCCGCCCTGATGCCGGTGAAGGCCGCTCCCGACATGTCCAAGTACCTGCTGTCGCCCATGCCGGGTCTGCTGGTGTCGGTGGCCGTGGCGGAAGGCCAGGACGTGAAGTCGGGCGAAGTGCTGGCCGTGGTCGAGGCGATGAAGATGGAAAACATCCTGCGCGCCGAACGCGACGGCGTGATCGCCAAGGTCCACGCCAAGGCTGGCGACAGCCTGATGGTGGATCAGAAGATCATCGAGTTCGCCGACTGATCTTCGGTTAAAGAGACCGCCCATGTCCGATCTCCATACCCTCCGCGTCCGCATCGAAGGCAAGGTGCAGGGGGTATGGTATCGGGGCTGGACGGTGGAACAGGCGCGCGCCCGCTCCTTGTCGGGGTGGGTGCGCAACCTGTTCGACGGCAGTGTCGAGGCCCTGTTCTCCGGGCCGCGTCCCGCCGTCGAGGACATGGTGGAGGCCTGCCGCCAGGGGCCGCCCGCCGCCCGCGTCGACCGCATCGAGGCCAGCCCCGACGACGCCCCCGAACATACCGGCTTTTTCCAGCGCCATAGCATATAGTGCCGGGATCGACACCGTTCGGAAGGTGCATCCCCGTGATCCGGCTTTTGCTGTTTTTGTGCCTGCTGCTGTTGCCCGTGGGCGCGCAGGCCTCGGCCTGCGGGGAATTGCGGGGCCTGGTCGGCCCGGCCCGGCCCGGTTTCGTGCCCAGCTATCCCACGGCGCCGCCGGGGGTGCTGCACAACGCCGCCTATCTCTACGATACCGATGCCGCCATCCTCGGCCTTATCGCCTGCCATGACCGCGCCCGCGCCCTGGTCCTGGGGCAGGCCCTGCTGTGGGCGCAAGAGCACGACCGCTTCTGGCACGATGGCCGGCTGCGCAACGCCTACCGCGCCGGCCCCCCAAGCGATCCCGTGGCCCTGCCGGGCTGGTGGGATGACCGGCAAAAACGCTGGCTGGAAGACCGCTATCAGGTGGGCAGCGACAGCGGTAACATGGCCTGGACTCTGCTGGCCCTGCTGGCCCTGGACGATGGCCGGGATCCCCGCTTCCGCGCCGCCGCGCTGAAATTGGCGGGTTGGATGGGGCAATGGCTGGACGACAAGGCCCCCGCCGGCTTCACCGGCGCCACTCTGGGCTTCGAGCCGGTCCCGGATGTCCGCACCTGGAAATCCACCGAACAGAATACCGATCTTGCCGCCGCCTTCACCCTGCTGGCCGCCCGCGACGCCGATCCGCGCTGGCGGCGCTACGCCCGCACCGCCGCCGCCTTCGTCGCCGCCATGTGGCGTCCGGCCTGCGGCTGCTTCGCCGCCGGTACCGGCCCGGACGGCGCCACCCTCAACCCTACCCTGGCCCTCGATGCCCAGGTGTGGCCCCCCACGGCGCTGCCGGCCTTGCGCGCCAAACCCGTCTGGCCGCTGCTGGACCGGGTATTCGCCATTCATGGCGGCATGGCCTATGGTCCGGCCCGCGATGGCCTGTGGAGCGAAGGCACCGCCCAGGCGGCGCTGCTGGCCCGCCTGGTGGGCCAAACCGATCGCTATCACACCCTGATGGCCGCCCTGGCCCGCCAACAGGCCCCCGGCGGCGGCGACTTCGCCACCGATGCCCCCGCCCTGCCCACCGGCTTCATGCTGGAATCCGATCCCAGCCGGCCCCGCCTTTATTTCCACCTGCCGCATCTCGGCGCCACCGCCTGGGCGGCGCTGGCGGAAACGGGCTGGAATCCGTTCACCCTGGGGAAATGAAACCGGCCAACCGTTGACGTGACGGGTTGGCCGGTTGGTATGAACGGGGACGCGGGGGGCTGCATCGGACGGCGTCTGGGCCGCGGCATCCTTGAATGTCACAACGTCTTATTATAGTTTGTGTATAGAAAACTTTAATAAGGCTCTCCGCCATGCACGCTTTCGGCCGCTTTGAGCCCGACGAACGGGGGCGGTTGTGCTATCTGCCGGCCATCCCGCCGTTCCCCAAGCTCGATGACGTCTGGGGCCCGCTCCAGCGGGCGACCACGGCGGTCGAGGCGTTCGACCGCGCCCTTGCCACATTCCCGGTTCCCGATGTGGTGGGCAAGCTGTTCGCGCGCCTGGACGCGGTGCACTCCTCGGGAGCCGAGGGGACGACCACCACCTTCACCGATCTGCTGGACTATCAAAGCTCGCTGGCCAGGGCCAAGGATCCCGAGGACGCCCGCGAAGTGGCGGCCACGGCCGAGGCGTTCGACGAGCTATCCGCGCCGGGCGAGACCACGTCTTACGCAGAGGCGGCGTTGCGCATTCATCGCCGTTTGTTCGAACGCGCCGCCGACCCAATGGTTGCTGCCGGCGCCGGCCGGATGAAGATCCACCCCAACGGCACGTTCGACCCGGAGGCGCCGGGATCGATCTTCTATTACACCGCTCCAACATCGACGGCGGCGGCGCTGGCCGCATGGGAGGCCTTTACGGCCGAGGCAGACGAGCGGCCCGAACTGGTGCGCCAGGCGCTGTCACACTGGCTGTTCGAGCATATCCATCCCGTGCCGGATGGAAACGGCCGTGTCGGGCGCCTGCTGCTGCCGCTGACCCTGCGGCGCAAGGGGGCGCTCCGCCATGCCTGCGCCTTCCTGGGCGAAGCGGTGCATCTGGACAAGACCCTTTATGTGGATGCGCTGAAAGATGCCCGGCGCAGAGGCGAGTTTTCCGCCTGGGTGCGGGTCGTCTGCGCCATGCTCGCCCAGAGCGCCGCGTCCAACCTGGAGCGGCTGGAAAAGCTGGGCGGGGTCCATGCCCGCTGGCGGGAGGCCACCCAATCGGTCCGCGCCCACAGCGTCGTCCACCGCCTGGTCCCCTGGATCATCACCAGGCCGACCTTCACCGTGCGCGATGCCATGACCTTTTCCGAAGGCGCCGTAACCTTTCAGGCCATGAACACCGGCATCCGGCGCCTGATCGACCTGGGCATCGTGACCCAACGGGACGGCGGCGGCCGCGATCGGCTTTTTACGGCCCCGGAGGTGGTCCGCCTGTTTGATCCCATCAGCCTGCCCTGAACGAGGCCGGGGGAGTAAACTACGCGAGGAACCGGAGCGGAGGCGAACATGATGGATTTTCCCCTCGGCAAGGCCTTTACCCTGCTGGAACCGGGACCGGTGATCCTGGTGACGACGCACGACGCCGGAAAAAACAACGTGATGACCATTTCCTGGACGATGGTGCTGGATTTTGCCGCCACCTTCGCCATCACCACGGGGCGGTGGAATGATTCCTACGCCGCCCTGACCCGCACCGGGAACTGCGTGCTGGCCATTCCCACCCTTGATCTGCTCGATACCGTGGTGGGGGTGGGCACCTGTTCGGGGCGGGATGTGGATAAATTCGCCCGCTTCGGGCTGACCGCCCTGCCGGCGCGCCATGTCGCGGCGCCGCTGATCGGCGAATGCCTGGCCAATATCGAATGCCGTGTCGTTGATATCGTCGCGGCCCACCATATCGTGGTGCTGCAGGGGGTTGCCGCGTATCTGGATGAAACCCGCCGCGAGCGGCGGCTGCTCCATGCCGTCGGCGACGGCACGTTCGTGGCCGACGGCCGCCGTTTCGACCGTCGGGCGGCCATGCGCGATAAGCTGCCGGAGGGGGTTTAGCGGGGTGCCGTGTGGGGGGATGGCGTGACGGGGGGTAAATCCGCGCGCTATAGTGAGGGCCGCGCTTTTGTCTCGAGGACGGCTCCGGCATGTATATCCCCACGGCCTTTCGTGAAGAAACCCTCGGTCCCCTGCACGAGATGATCCAGGCCACCGGCCTCGCCATCGTGGCCAGCGCCACCGCGCAAGGGGTGGTCTCCACCCCGCTGCCGCTGGTTCTGGTGCCGGAAGAGGGGCCTTACGGCACGCTCTACGGCCATATGGCCCGGGCCAATCCGCATTGGCGGGAAACGCTGCTCGGAGATGGCACGGCCCTGTTCCTGGGGCCTTCGGCCTATATTTCCCCCTCGTGGTATCCCTCCAAGCAGGAGCATCACCGGGTGGCCCCCACCTGGAACTATGTGGCGGTGGAGGCGCGCGGCCCGCTGGAGTTTTTCGACGAGGCCGGGCGCCTGCGCCAGCTTTTATCGCGCCTGACCGCCCGGCACGAGGCCGGACTGCCCCTGCCCTGGGCAGTGGAGGATGCGCCGGAGGATTATCTGGCCGAGATGCTGAAGGGCATTGTCGGGCTGCGCCTGCCCATCGCCCATCTGGACGGCAAATGGAAGATGAGCCAGAACCGCACCCCGCCCGACCGCGCCGGGGCGGCGGCCGGCCTTCAGGCCCAGGGCACGCCCGCGGCCGCGGCGGTGGCGTCCCTGATCCCGGAATAGGGCGGGCGGCGTTACCGGAACAGGGCGGGCGGCATCCGCCTCAGCTTTGGCAGGGCGGGCGGTCTTTTCCGAACACCGCGTCGAAGCTGTCCTGCAGGGCCATGTCCACCTCTTCCAGGGTGGGGGTATGGCCGAGGTCCCACAGCGAGGTGACGCCGTGCTGGCGGATGCCGCAGGGGACGATGCCGCCGAAATGCGAAAGGTCGGGATCCACGTTCAGGGCCACGCCGTGGAAGCTGACCCATTTGCGCACGCGCACGCCGATGGCGGCGATTTTATCCTCGCGGCCGCCGGGGCGGGCCACCCAGATGCCGACGCGGCCTTCGCGGCGTTCGCCCTTCACGCCGAAGCGCTCCAGGGTGCGGATCAGCCACTCTTCCAGATCGTGCACGAAGCAGCGGATATCGGCGCCGCGCCGTTTCAGGTCCAGCATCACATAGGCCACGCGCTGGCCGGGGCCGTGGTAGGTGTACTGGCCGCCGCGCCCGGCCTGGTAAACGGGGAAGCGCTGCCGGTCCAGCAGATCCTCCGGGCGGGCGCTGGTGCCGGCGGTGTAAAGCGGCGGGTGTTCCAGCAGCCACACGCACTCCGGGGCGCCCTGGTCGCGGATGGCGGCGGCGCGGGCCTCCATGAAGGCCAGGGCCTGCGGATAGGGGATCTGTTCGTCGCTGATTTTCCACTCCGGGCCGGCTTGCCCATTCTTTTTGAACACGGTGCTTGAACCTTGCGCTGGGTTTTGGTAGATAGCTCCACCTTACCGGCTGACGGCGGCGTCGGCTAGGTGTTATGCGGCCATGGCGGAATTGGTAGACGCGCAGCGTTGAGGTCGCTGTGGGGCAACCCGTGGAAGTTCGAGTCTTCTTGGCCGCACCAAAACATGAAAAAGGCCCGCCGGTCGTTCCGGCGGGCCTTTTTCGTTGCCCAGACGGCAGGGATGGCGGCATATAGTCCAAAAGTTTCGCCGATTTCAACGAGGCGACTGTCCAGAGCGAGAAAGAAAATTTCAATGTCCGATGATCTGCGGGAAAGCGCCCTCGAATATCACCGTCTGCCCACGCCGGGCAAAATCAGCGTGACGGCCACCAAGCCGCTGGCCAACCAGCGCGATCTGGCCCTGGCCTACTCGCCGGGCGTGGCCTATGCCTGCGAACTGATCAAGGACGACCCGAAGGAAGCGGCCAGCGTGACGGCGCGCGGCAATCTGGTGGCGGTGATCACCAACGGCACGGCGGTGCTGGGGCTGGGGCCCATCGGCCCGCTGGCGGCCAAGCCGGTGATGGAGGGCAAGGGGGTTCTGTTCAAGACCTTCGCCGGTATCGATGTGTTCGACATCGAGATCAACGAAACCGATCCCGACAAACTGGTGGATATCATCGCGGCGCTGGAGCCCACCTTCGGCGGCATCAATCTGGAAGACATCAAGGCCCCCGAATGTTTCGTGGTGGAGCGCAAACTGCGCGAACGCCTCAGCATTCCGGTGATGCACGATGATCAGCACGGCACCGCCATCATCGTCGGCGCCGCCCTGCTGAACGGCCTGCGCGTGGTGGAGAAGGATATTTCCGAGGTGCGGCTGGTGGCCTCGGGCGCCGGGGCGGCGGCCTTGGCCTGCCTCAATCTGCTGGTGCGCTTAGGCGTCAAGCGCGAAAACATCACGGTGTGCGATATCGAGGGTGTGGTCTACAAGGGCCGCACCACCCTGATGGACGAATACAAGGCTCCCTTCGCCCAGGAGACCAACGCCCGCTCGCTGGCCGAGGTGATCGAGGGCGCCGATGTGTTCCTGGGCCTGTCGGCCGCCGGGGTGCTGAAGCCTGACATGGTGGCGCGCATGGCCGAGCGGCCGCTGGTGTTCGCCCTGGCCAACCCCACCCCGGAAATCCTGCCCGACGAAGCCAAGGCGGCCCGCCCCGACGCGGTGATCGCCACCGGGCGCTCCGATTTCCCCAATCAGGTGAACAATGTTCTGGTGTTCCCCTATATCTTCAAGGGGGCGCTGGATGTGGGCGCCAGCGCCATCAACGAGGATATGAAGCTGGCGGCGGTGCATGCCCTGGCCGAGCTGGCCTTCGCCGATTCCGACGAACAGGTGGCGGCGGCCTATGGCGATCAGCCCTTAAGCTTCGGCCCCGATTATCTGATTCCCAAACCCTTCGATCCCCGCCTGATCCTGAAGATCGCTCCGGCGGTGGCCCGCGCCGCCATGGACAGCGGTGTGGCCACCCGGCCCATCAAGGACTGGCAGCATTACCATGAAACCCTGAACGCCTTCGTCTTCCGCTCCGGCCTGGTGATGAAGCCGCTGTTCGACCGGGCGCGGCGCAACCCCAAGCGGGTGGTTTATGCCGAGGGCGAAAGCCGCCGCGTGCTGCGCGCCGTGCAGATGGTGGTGGACGAGGGCATGGCCCGCCCCATTCTGGTGGGGCGGCGCGATGTGATCGGCATGCGCATGGCCGAGCTTGATTCCCGCCTGCGCATCGATGTGGATTTCGATGTGTGCGATCCGCAGAACGATCCGCGCTATTCCGAATATTGGCGGCATTATTACGAGCTGATGTGCCGGAACGGCGTCTCGCCCGAATATGCCCGCACCGTGGTGCGCACCCGCACCACCGCCATCGCCGCCCTGATGGTGCGGCGCGGCGAGGCCGATGCCCTGGTCTGCGGCGTGATCGGCCGCTATTGGAGCCATCTGCGCCACATCACCGACATCATCGGCCTGCGCCCCGACGTTAAAGTGCCGTCGGCCATGAATCTGCTGCTGCTGGACAAGGGGGCCTATTTCCTGGCCGACACCTATGTCAGCCACGATCCCAGCGCCGAGCAGCTGGCCGAGATGACCCTTCTGGCGGCGGAAGAGGTGCGCCGCTTCGGCATTCCGCCCAAGGTGGCGCTGATTTCCCATTCCAATTTCGGCGGCCGGCCCACGCCGTCGTCGCTGAAAATGCGCCGGGTGCTGGAACTGCTGCGCGAACGCGCCCCGGCCCTGGAAGTGGATGGCGAGATGCATGCCGATGCCGCCATTTCACAGGAAATCCGCGACCGGGTCTTTCCGGATTCGGTGCTGAAGGGCGAGGCCAATCTGCTGATCATGCCGTCGCTGGATGCCGCCAATATCGCCTTCAACCTCACCAAGGTGCTGGGCGATGGCCTTTCCATCGGCCCCATCCTCATGGGAGTGGCCAAGCCGGCGCATATCCTCACCCAGTCCAGCAGCGTGCGCGGCGTGGTCAACATCACCGCCCTGGCCGTGGCCGAGGCGCAGATGGCGGCGCAGAAGAGGTAACCTGGTCTATGCCGATGGGTGTATCATGTCTTCCAGGCCTCCAGACCTGGAGGGCATGATGACACCGCTGCTGCGCATCCCCATTACCCATCTCGAACGACACTTTTGCCAGGGGCAGGAGCGCTGGACCGGTCTGGCCGAGCTGCCGGGCCTGGGGGTCCGCGCCGTGCTGCTGCTGCCCGATGGCGACGGCGGCGGCGGCTGGCTGGCGGTGCGCAACCGCTGTCCGCATCATGGCGTGCCGCTGACCAAGGGGCGGCTCGATGCCGCCGCCGGAACCCTGGAATGCCCCAGCCATGGCTGGCTGCTGCCGCTGACGGGCCCGGATCTGGCGGCGCTGCCGGCGGAACGCACCGAGTGCGGTTTCGTGCTGCTGGCCGGGGAAAAGCGGTTGCTGTGGTAGAAATCGCTTGCCGGAACGGAGGTCCGCCGCCATGGTGCGGCGGTCTTTCAAAACTTGCAGGGAGCAGGGGCCATGTCCCGTCGTCTGATTTCCTCCGGTTCGCCCTTCGAAGAGGTGGCCGGTTATTCCCGCGCCGTGGTCGATGGCCGCTGGGTGTTCGTGGCCGGCACCAGCGGGTTCGCCAACGGGCAGATCGCCGAGGGCGTGGTCGAGCAGACCGAGCAGATTTTCGCCACCCTGAAGCCGGTTCTGGCCGAGGCCGGGGCCTCGCTGGCCGATGTGGTGCGGGTGCGGGTCTATCTCACCAATGCCGCCGATTTCGAAGTGATCGCCCCCATCCTGGGCAAGCATTTCCAGGGCATCCGCCCGGCCAACACCACGGTGGCCTGCACCCTGGTGGACCCGCGCATGAAGGTGGAAATCGAAGTGACCGCCTTGAAGGCGGAGTAATCCTTCGCGCTGAAAAACAGCGGGGCGGCCGTTACCGACGGCCGCCCCGTTTTTTTTACAGCAGGCGGTCGAGGTAGCGTTCCAGGGCGGCGCGCCAGGCCGATGGGGCGATGCCGTGCGTGTCCTGCAGCCTGCGGCACGACAGCACCGAATAGGCCGGACGGCAGGCCGGGGTGGGGTAGGCGCTGCCGGGAATGGCCGCCACCTCGGCCACGCGGCGGCCGCGGCGGGCGGCGCCCGCCAGGATGGCGCGGGCGAAGCCGCACCAGGTCACGGCCTCGTCGCCGGCGTAATGGAAGGTGCCGAAGCCCTGGTCCGCCGCCAGGCGGGGGGCCAGGGCGGCGATGGCGGCGGCCAGATCGGTGGCGGCGGTGGGGCAGCCGGTCTGATCGTCCACCACCGTCAGGCGGTCGCGCTCCTGGCCCAGCCGCAGCATGGTTTTCAGAAAATTATGGCCGTGCGGCGAAAACAGCCAGGCGGTGCGCACAATGGCGTGGCGTGGGGTGGCGGCGCGCACCGCCTGTTCGCCGGCCAGCTTGCTGGCGCCGTAGACCGAGCGCGGGTTCGGGGCGTCGTCCTCGTGGTAGGGGCTGGTTTTGCCGCCGTCATAGACATAATCGGTGGAGATGTGGATCAGCGGCAGCCCGGCGGCGGCGGTGGCGGCGGCCACATGGGCGGCGCCATCGCGGTTGACGGCGAAGGCGGCCTCGGGCTCGCTTTCCGCCTTGTCCACGGCGGTATAGGCGGCGGCGTTGACAACGACGCCGGCATCGGGGCAGGCGGCGATGGCGGCGGCCACGGCGGCGGCGTCGGTGATG
>JAJZGK010000279.1 GCA_021798485.1 Pseudomonadota bacterium | reverse complement strand
AGGCCTCTTTGTCGTCGTCTGTCGTCATGCGCGGGCTTGACCCGCGCATCATAAGACGGCGTCTCCCCCCCCACATGGATGGCCGGGTCAAGCCCGGCCAAGACGGCTTAAGGGTCCCGTCCCAAGCGGCCCAGAAGGCCGTTCAAAGCTCCCTCGCGTTCGCCCGTCTCGTTCGCGCAAATCTAACGATCCGCCGCCACGGACCGACCCCAATCAGATGGTGCTGCAATGGGCCTGAATTTAAACCGGACAGCCGTGGCCCTACCCCCGCGACAGCCACAGCAGGGTCAGATCGTCGGTGGGCTGGCGGCGGTTCTGGCGGAAAAGATCCAGCAGCGAGGTGAGCGGCCGGTCGGCGAACTGATCGGCATGCGCCGCCGCCGCCATGGCCAGAAGCTGTTCGTCGTTCAGCATCATGCCGCGTTCGTCGGGGGTTTCGGTCAGGGCGTCGCTGTAGAGCAGCAGGAAGGCTCCCTTGGGAAAGGGCACCTGCTGATCGCGGTACTGGCCCTTGCGGGAAATGCCCATGGGCAGGCCGTCGGCCTCCAGATAGACCATCTGCTCGCCCACGCCGTAGATGGGCATGGGCGCCCCCGCCCCCGACCATGTCAGGGTTTCGCGCACCGTGTCCACCACCCCCAGAAACAGGGTGGCGAACTGGTTGGAGGGCAGCAGATCCACCAGCAGATCGTTCAGCTGATACAGATATTCCGAAGGTTTATCCAGATTGCGCAGGGTTTGCTGGTGGGTCAGGGTATGCAGCCGGAAGGTGTTGAGGGCCGCCGTGATGCCGTGCCCGGCGAAATCCACCAGAATGATGGCGTAGCGCCCCTGCCCCAGATCACGCAGGTGCCACATATCGCCGCCCAGCTCGGCCGAGGGCTGGAAATGCGCCGCGATCGACAGGCCGGTTTCGGCGTGGATGGCCTCCAAAACCTTGGGGCTGGGCAGCAGATCCTCTTGCATCTTGCGGGCCAGCTCCAGATCGGTCTGGATATGGCGGCGGTAATTTTCCAGATCGCGGATCAGCAGGCGGTTTTCCAGCTGCACCCGCACGCGGGCCACCAGTTCCGGGCCGTGAATCGGCTTGGTGATCAGATCGTTGGCCCCGGCGCGGAACACCTCGGTGCGTTCGGCGGGCGATTCCAGGGCCGTCTGCACCAGGATGGGCAGATGGCGGTGCCGCGGATCGGCCCGCAAGGAGCGCGCCACCTCGAACCCGTCCATCTCGGGCATCATGATGTCGAGGATCACCAGATCGGGATCGAAGCTTTCCACCTTGGTCAGCCCCTCGACGCCGTCGCAGGCAAAATCCACATGCAGGATCCCCGCCGCCTGCAGATAGGCGCCGATGATCTTGCGGATGGCCGGCGCATCCTCCACCACCAGCACCCGGCATGCCGACAGATCGGTGCGCGGACCTTGGGATAAGGCGGTGATCATCGTGAGAACCTCATGGTCAGGGTGCGGCCATGCCCGGAAACCGTCATGCCGCGCGTCAGGGCGGCGATCAGGGTAAGCCCCTGCCCCAAGGTCCGGCTATCATCCATATGGATAGGGCGCCGATCCGGCTCGTAGCCGGCGCCCTGGTCGCGGACCGCCACCTCCAGCGCCTCGGCATCCCAGCGGGCCGCCACCGCGATGCGGCGCCGTCCGCCCTCGCCGTCCGCCGACAGGGCCCGCTCCACACGGCGGCAATAGGCTGAAAACTGTTCCGGCGAGCGGGGGCTGGGGGCGGAAATGCCCAGATTGCCGTGCACCAGGCCGTTGATCAGGCCCTCATGCACCGCCAGTTCGATATCCGCAACCCGGTCCTCGGGCAGCGCCAGCCGGTGCCCCAGTTCCGCCGCCAGCAGCCGGGCCAGCTCCAGACCGTAGGCGGTGCGGGTGCTCAACTCAAGGTAAAGGCCGTCGCCATCTTCGGCGGCGGCGCGGCGGCCGTCATACGGCGTCTCCACGCAGCCGCCATGTTCGCGCAGGCAGCCGGCCAGACGCCGCGCCGTTTCCAGGGGATCGGCCGCGGCGCGCAGCCGGGGCATGGCGCCGCCGCCGCTCAGGGCTCCACCCCGATCAGATCGTCGAAACGGGTCAGCCGCAAGGCCTTGGCCACCTGCCCGGCCGCCCCCGACAGGGTCAGGCGGCCGTTCATCTGCATCACCACGTCGCGCATCATCAGCAGGGTCCACATGCCGGCGGAATCGATGAAATCAACGCCGGACAGATCCACGATCCAGGTCCGGCAGCCCGTGGCTTTCATCTGGTCGCTCACCGTGGCGAAGCCGCCCGATGCCGGCAGGGTCAGGCGGCCCTGGCAGCGCAGGGTGCCGACACTGTCCTGATCCACAATGATTTCATAGTCCAAAGCGGTCTCCCGTTGGCATGAAACGACGTCCGGAACCGTTCTTAAGACTCGGTGGGGATCAACTCATCGAAGCGGGCCAGGCTCAGCGCCTTTTCCACTTGCCCCGCCGCCCCCCGCAGCGCCATGCGGCCATTCTGCTGCCCCGCCATGTCGCGGGCCATCAGCAGCATGCCCAGCCCGGCGGAATCAATGAATTCCAGACCGGACAGATCGAAAACCCAGTCATCGCCGCCGGTGGCCTTCAGCTCCTCGGCAACGCGCATGAAGGTGGTCGAATTGCTGAAGGTCAGACGGCCGGAACATTCGACAACGGTCCGCCCTCCCTCCGCCGACACGATACGATACTCCAATCCACCCTCCTTAAGACCGTTTGAGGATCAGGGAAGACGCCCCCAAAAGCTCATCCCTTGCGAATATGCGCGATGAAACGATCGGCATTCTCGTGCAGAACCTGCGCCTGCTTGGCCAGTTCGTCGGCCGAACAGTAGACCTCGACGGCGGCGCGGCCGGTATCGGCGGCGGTGCGCGCCATTTCGGTCACGCTGGTCACCACATGCAGCGACGTCTGGCTGACATTCCGCACGCTTGAGCTGATCACCGTGGTGGCCTCCGTCTGCTTGCGCACGGCATCGTTCACCTCGACCGCAATTCCATCCACTTCTTCAATGGTTTCGCGGATGGTGTCAATAGCCTCGGCGGCGGTACGGGTCGAGTCCTGGATGGCCACCACCTGCTGGGTGATCTCCTCGGTGGCCTTGGCGGTCTGGCTGGCCAGGGATTTAACCTCGCCGGCCACCACCGCGAAGCCCTTGCCGGCCTCGCCGGCCCGCGCCGCCTCGATGGTGGCGTTCAAGGCCAGCAGATTGGTCTGACTGGCGATATCGTTGATCAGCTGCACCACATCGCCGATCTTCTGCGCGCCTTCGTTCAGGCCGCGCACCAGGGTATCGGTGCGGCGCGCCTCGGCCACCGCCCGGCGCACGATTTCCGATGACCGGAACACCTTGCCGCCGATCTCGCCGATGGAGGCCGACAGGGATTGGGCCACCTCGGCCATGGCGTTGATGGTGCCGGAGCTGGCATTCGAGCTGTCGGCGGTGGATTCCGCCTGGGCGCGGGTGCTTTCCGCCGTGCTGCGCAGCACTTCCGACATGGCCCGCATCTTGCCCACCGCCGCTTCCACCGTGGTGAGCACGCTGGAGAAATTGCTCTCGAAATCATCGGCCAGGGCGAAGATGGCGGCCCGGCGCTCCTCCTCGGCCTGACGGCGGATCTCTTCCTGCTGGCGGCGCAGGCCTTCCATATGCAGAGCGTTTTCGCGGAACACTTCCAGAGCCGCGGCCATTTCGCCAATCTCGTCGCCGCGCTCGCGGCAGGGCACGCTGACCGCCAGATTGCCGCCGGC
>JAJZGK010000047.1 GCA_021798485.1 Pseudomonadota bacterium | reverse complement strand
CCGCAGGGGGGGCGTTCCCGCGCCGCCGCGCGCGGCCCCAAATCCATGACCATCCTGCTGAAGCTGGTCCTGGTCATCGGCGCCGCCCTGGTGGTGGCCAGCGCCGTGACCGCCCTGCTTTCGGATCTGCTGGACCGCTATCCCGAATATGCCGTGCAGATGCAGCCGCAAACCATTTCGCTGCTGATGTTCAGCGCCTTCGTGCTGTCGTTCCTGGCCACCGCCGTGCCGCTGTCGGTCAATCTGATCAACTGGCAGGACGGCGGCCGGAAACGCCCCGCCCCGGCGCCGGCCCCGGCGGAGAAAAGCGGCGACCTGCTGCCCTCGTCCTTCGTGCCGCCGCCCGCCGACAAGGCCGCGCCGCCGCCGCAGGCGGCACAAACCGCCGCCGACACCCTGCCGGTGATCGCGGTGGAGAACGCCCCCTCCGACGCCCCCATTCTGCCCTATGCCGGCATTCCCGACCTGCCGCCGCAGGAGCCCGCGCCGCCGCCCCCCCTCGCTACCGCCGGAGAGGCGCCGCCACCCGCCGACGAGGCGCCCCCCGCGCCGCCGCCCCCTGCGGACGACGCGCAAAGCCCCCCCGACATCCTGGACCGGCTGCGCCTGGAACTGATGCATTTCTTAAGCGTTCTGCTGGAGATCATCCGCCCCAAGCGCCCCGAGCTGGACGCCTACAACAAGTTCGGGGTGGATCTGATCATGGCCGGCGCCGTCGATGTCATCGGCGACCGTCACGCCCTGGATCGCGGCGACAAGCAGAAGATTCTGGCCCATACCCTGGAAAGCATGGGCACCCGCCCCGATCCGGCCCGCAAATTCGCCGAGCGCTACGAGGAATATCTGCTGGAACCGCGCTACATGGCCATGGTGCAGTCGGGACGCGCCGCCATGGAGGACTTCATGGCCGCCGGCGGCACCCCGCCCGAGGGTATCGACAAGGCCCTGGAGGCCTGGAACCGCCCGCAGGCGGCGCAGCAGAGCGC
The DNA here is from genome assembly GCA_021798485.1 of Pseudomonadota bacterium. GTDB lineage: Bacteria > Pseudomonadota > Alphaproteobacteria > Rhodospirillales > Magnetospirillaceae > JAJZGK01. The sequence continues at coordinate 15,293 of JAJZGK010000047.1, read as the reverse complement.
CTCGCACGTCATGACCCTGATGTTCACCGATATGGTGGGCTCGACCGATCTGACCCAGAGCAAGGGCGATCAGGCCGCCCAGGATCTGGTGCGCCGCCACAACACCATCGTGCGCGCCGCCCTGGCCGAATTTTCCGGCAAGGAAATCAAACATACCGGCGACGGCATCATGGCCTCGTTCGCCAGCGCCTCGCAAGGCGTGGAGGCGGCCATCACCATTCAGCGCGCCGTGGCCGCCTACAACCTGAAAAACCCCGATGCCGCTCTGCATCTGCGCATCGGCATGAACGCCGGCGAACCCATCGAGGAAGAGGACGATCTGTTCGGCAGCACCGTGCAGCTGGCCGCCCGGGTCTGCGCCAAGGCCGACACCGATCAGATCCTTTGCACCAACGTGGTGCGCGAACTGTCGTCGGGAAAAACCTTCGCCTTCCGCTCCATCGGCGGCTACGAACTGAAGGGCTTCAAGCAGCGCATCGAACTGTTCGCGGTAACCTGGCTTTAATACCAACCGGCCAATGCATTGAAGTGACTCGTTGGCCGGTATCCAGCGAGCATTGAGCGAGCGGCCAAGGCGGCGGATGCCGCCGCCCGGCGAGGGACGATACAACCGGTCAATTCATTGGCCGGTTGGTATAACAGGGGGCGGACAAATCCTCTTTCGGGGGCATTTGCCCCCGATCCCCCAATCGGGAGGCACAGCCTCCCGAACCCTCCAGATTTCTAACTCTTTGAAAGAAAAAGAAACTGGCGGTTTGGAGGCTGCGCCTCCAAACGGGTCTGGGCGGTCGCCCAGCCGCGAAGCGGAGTTTTTCCGCAGCCTGTTATACCGGCCAACCATTGAAGTGACTCGTTAGCCGGTATCCAGCGAGCATTGAGCGAGCGGCCAAGGCGGCGGATGCCGCCGCCCGGCGAGGGACGATACAACCGGTCAATTCATTGGGCGGTTGGTATTAATGCACCATCAGGCTGCCGCCCTGCAAGCGGGCCAGCACCATGCGCTCCAGGCGCGAGACCCGCTGATAGAGCCGGTGGCTGCGCTCCAGCAGGCTGTGCAGACCCGGCGGCAGGTCCAGCCCGTCCTTCTCCACCAGGCACACCTCCTGCCCCGACAGCAGGTTATCCTCGGCCATGGCCTGTTCCTGGGTGACTTCGCCGGCCATCACCGCCCGCTGCAGCATCAGCCAGGCCATGACCTGGGTCAGCCGCGAGGTGACGCGCAGCGCCTCGCAGCTGCGTTCCAGCCCGCCCTCGCCGCTGCGGCGGCGCGTGCGCGGCTCCACATAGCGCATGTAGTTCCTGGCCTCCACCACCAGGGCGAAGGCCTCGTCGTAGGTCCGGTTGAAGACGGCTGGCTGGTGGGTCATCCCCGTTCTCCCTTCCGGTGCGGGTTCGCGGATCATCCGCCGCGTCCGGGTTCTCGAAAATCACGCCCTTGGCCTCGCCGGGGCGAAGTCTCATCCCAACCGGCCAATGAATTGCCCGGTTGTATCGTCCCTCGCCGGGCGGCGGCATCCGCCGCCTTGGCCGCTCGCTCAAGGCTCGCTGGAGACCGGCCAACCCGTCACTTCAAGGGTTGGCCGGTATCAATCAGGCGAAGCCATGCTTCTTTATAATCCCGGCGCGCCCCTGGTCTGAAGCGCACGAAGGAAGGGATGGCGTCTCTTTCGGATCGTCCGATCCTTCCAAGGTCTCCCCTTGAAAAAAAGGGCGCAAGACCCGCCGCGGCCGGATCTTTATTTACGGAAGAGGGAATCCGCTCCGGCCCGCAGCGATTGCTTGGCGGCGATGGCGGCGCGCACCCGGGTGATTTCCCCCTCCAGCGCCGCGATATACTCTTCCAGTTCGCGCACCGACATCGGCTGCAGATTGCGCGGGCGCGGCTCCCGGCCGCCAACATCGCCCTCGTCCCAATCCATCCCTCGGCCTCCTCCTTGCCCGGCGCGCCCAGCCGGATCCGCACAGGCGCTTAAGCTCTTGCCTGCCGCCGTTCCAGGCACCAAACTCGCTGCCGTCATCCGTTATGAAGAGATAGTCATGTCCCTGCCCGTCACAATGAACTGCATCGAAATTTCCGCGTTCGGCGGCCCCGAACTGCTGAAACCGGCCACGCGCCCCTTGCCCGTTCCCCAGGCCGGCGAGGTTTTGATCAAGGTGGCCGCCGCCGGGGTGAACCGCCCCGACGTCATCCAGCGCCAGGGCCTGTATCCGCCGCCGCCCGGCGCCTCGGACCTGCCGGGCCTGGAAGTGGCCGGCACCATCGCCGCCCTGGGCCAGGGTGTGGAGGGATTGGCCCTGGGCCAGCCGGTCTGCGCCCTGCTGACCGGCGGCGGCTATGCCGATTACGCCGTGGCCGCGGCACCTCTGTGCCTGCCGCTGCCCGCCGGCTACGACATGATCCGCGCCGCCGCCCTGCCGGAAACCGTTTTCACCGTGTGGTACAACCTCTTCATGCGCGCCCATCTGAAGGCGGGGGAAAGCCTGCTGGTGCACGGCGGCACCAGCGGCATCGGCACCACCGCCATCCAGCTGGCCCGCGCCTTCGATGTGCGGGTGTTCACCACGGCGGGCAGCACCGAAAAATGCCGCGCCTGCGAGGATCTGGGAGCGGCCCGGGCCATCAACTACCGCGACGAGGATTTCGTTCAGGTCATCGCCGCGGAAACCGGCGGCAAGGGGGTGGACGTCATCCTCGACATGGTGGGCGGCGACTATCTGCCCCGCAACATCAAATGCCTGGCCACCGACGGCCGCCATGTCTCCATCGCCTTCCTGAAGGGCCCCAAGGCCGAGGTCAGCTTCCTGCCGGTGATGCTGAAGCGCCTGACCCTGACCGGCTCCACCTTGAGGCCGCAGCCGGTGCAGGCCAAGGCCGCCATCGCCGCCGAACTGAAGGCCCAGGTGTGGCCGCTGCTCGACCAGGGCCGCCTGGCGCCGGTGGTGCATGCCACCTTCCCGCTGGCCCAGGCCGAACAGGCCCATCGCCTGATGGAGGCCAGCGCCCATGTGGGGAAGATCATTTTGACGATTTGATCATAATCGCCCCATTTTCACGCCCCCCATCATTTGACCTTGACGGTGGGGGGCGGCTATATATGGTTCTACGCCCTACGATGAAGCCGGCTTCAGGGCCGGCCAGACCGATCCAGGTCGAATTATCGTCAAGACATTGACCTGAAAGGAGGACACATGGCCTTGCCGCTTATGCCCAAGGCGACAGCCGTCTGGCTGGTCGAAAACACCACCCTGTCGTTCGACCAGATCGCGGAATTCTGTGGCATGCATGCCCTCGAGGTTCAGGCTATCGCCGACGGCGAGGTGGCTATTGGCATCGTCGGGCTCGACCCCGTCGTCAACGGCCAGCTCACCCGTCAGGAGATTGATCGCTGCGAAAAGAACGAGGCTCAATCCTTGCGTCTTTCCGCCATGCCCGAACTGGCCCGCCAGAAGCAGAAGGGCGCGCGTTACACTCCGGTGTCCAAGCGCCAGGACAAGCCCGATGCCGTGGCCTGGATCCTGAAGCACCACCCGGAACTGACCGACGCCCAGATCGGCAAGCTGCTCGGCACCACCAAGGACACCATCCTCAAGGTGCGCGACCGCAGCCACTGGAACGCCGCCAACATCAAGCCGCGCAACCCCGTCACCCTGGGGCTGTGCACCGAGCCGGATCTGGAAAAGGCCCTGATCATCGCCCGGCCGCGCGCCGGCGCCGCCATCCCGGCTCCCGTTACCCATTACGAGGACCCCGAGGAAGACATGGCGGATTGATCCGCCCGGGCATCGTCATAAAAAACGCGGGATGAGCCTTCATCCCGCGTTTTTTTATGACCCGGCCGATTGCGCTTTACGACTTAGGATTGGGCACCTACCCTGAAAGTCCATAAAATCTTTGAAAGCCCCAGCACATGACCGAGACCCCGCGCACGGTTCTGATCTATGTCGGCCTCGATCTGGTGGGCGATGGCTTGATGAAACTTCCCTTCGTGCGGGCTGTCCGCGCGGCCTTCCCCCAGGCCCACATCACCTGGCTGGCCGGAAAGGGGCGCACCGTCTATGGCGGAACCCTGGCGCCGTTGGTCAAGGGCCTGATCGACGAGGTGATCGAGGAGGCCCAAATCGGCACCAACTGGTCGGAACTGTGGCGCCGCCCGCTGCCGGGCCGCCAGTTCGACCTGATCCTCGATACCCAGCGCCGGCTTCTGACCACGCTGATTCTGCGGCGCATCCGCCACCGCCGCTTTATTTCCGGATGCGCCGGCTACCTGCTGTCGTCCGCCCGCCCGCCCGGTGGCGGCAAAAAACCGCCGCTGATGGTGCATCAGATGCTGCACCTGCTGGAAGCGGCCACCGGCGCCATTCCGCCGCTCAATGCCAGCCTGGGCGTTGATCCGGTGATCGAGGCCGATGCCGCGCGCCTGCTGCCGGCCGGCCCCGAGTATGTGGGACTGGCCCCCGGTGCCGGCGGCAAGCATAAATGCTGGCCGCTGGAGCGCTATGTGGCCCTGGCCCGCAAACAGGCCGATCTTGGCCGCATTCCCGTGGTATTCCTGGGACCGGACGAACAGGACTGGGCCGCCGGACTGCGCGCCGACCTGCCCACCGCCCTCTTCCCCCTCGACCGGGACTCCTCACCCCTGCTGACCATCGCCCTGGCCCGGCGCTGCCGGGTGACGGTGGCCAACGATGCCGGGCCCGGCCACATGATGGCAGCCGCCGAAGTGCCCCTGGTTTCGCTGTGGGGCCCCACCGATCCGGCCAAGGCCACCCCCATCACCCCGCACCTGATCCTGATCCACGCCTCGGAATTCGGCGGCGCCGCCATGACCGACATCCCCGCCGCCGCCGTGGAGGCCGCGGTTGAAAAAGCCAGGCTGATGCGGGCGGCGGCGCAGGCATAAAAAAACGGCGCGGCGGGTTCCCCCACCGCGCCGTCTTTTCAAGACTTTGGTTTATTCCGCCTCAGGCCGGGCCTTGGCGTAACCGATGCGGGTCAGATCCTCTTCGATTTCCTCCAGGATGGAGGGATCGTCGATGGTGGCCGGCATCTTGAAGTCCTGATGGTCGGCGATCTTCTGCATGGTACCGCGCAGGATCTTGCCCGAGCGGGTCTTGGGCAGACGCTTGACGATGGTGGCGGTCTTGAAGGCCGCCACCGGGCCGATGCGTTCGCGCACCAGGGCCACCACTTCCTTCAGGATCTGTTCTTCCGGCTTCTTCACCCCGGCCTTCAGCACCAGGAAGCCCAGCGGCAGCTGGCCCTTCATGGTGTCGTGCACGCCGATCACCGCGCATTCGGCCACATCCGGATGGCTGGCCAGCACCTCTTCCATGGCGCCGGTGGACAGGCGGTGGCCGGCCACGTTGATGATGTCGTCGGTGCGGCTCATCACGTAAACATAGCCGTCCTCGTCGATGAAGCCGGCGTCGGCGGTTTTATAATAGCCGGGGAACTCCTCCATGTAGCTGGAGAGGAAGCGCTCGTCGGCATTCCACAGGGTGGGCAGGGTGCCGGGGGGCAGCGGCAGCTTGACCACCAGGGCGCCCACCTGACCGGCGGGAGCCTGATGATGGCCTTCGTCGAGAACCTGCACATCCCAGCCCGGCACCGCCTTGGTGGGCGAGCCGTGCTTCACCGGAAACTGTTCCAGCCCCATGCAGTTGGCGGCGATGGCCCAGCCGGTTTCGGTCTGCCACCAGTGATCGATCACCGGCACCTTCAGCTTGTCCTCGGCCCATTTCAGGGTATCGGGGTCGGAGCGTTCGCCGGCCAGGAACAGGGTGCGGAAATGCGAAAGATCGTAGGTCTTCAGCAGGTCGCCATCGGGATCGTCGCGCTTGATGGCGCGGAAGGCGGTGGGAGCGGTGAACAGGGTTTCCACCTTGTGCTGGGCGATCACGCGCCAGAAAGCCCCGGCATCGGGCGTGCCCACCGGCTTGCCTTCGTACATCAGGGTGGTATTGCCGTTCAGCAGCGGCGCATAGACGATGTAGGAGTGGCCCACCACCCAGCCCACGTCGGAGGCGGCCCAGTACACTTCGCCCGGCTCGACGTTGTAGACGTTCTTCATCGACCACTTCAGCGCCACCATGTGGCCGCCGTTGTCGCGCACCACGCCCTTGGGCTGGCCGGTGGTGCCGGAGGTGTAGAGGATGTAGAGGGGATCGGTGGCGGCCACCGGCACGCAAGCCGCCGGAGTGGCCTTGGCCACGGCATCGGCCCAATCCAGATCGCGGCCGGCCTGCATCTCGGCCACCGCCTGCGGACGCTGCAGCACCACGGTATGGCTGGGCTTGTGGTCCGACAGCTCGATGGCGTGATCCAGCAGCGGCTTATAGGGGATGACCTTGCTCACCTCGATGCCGCAGGAGGCCGACAGGATGACCTTGGGCAGGGCGTCGTTGATGCGGGTGGCCAGTTCGTTGGCGGCGAAACCGCCGAACACCACCGAATGGATGGCGCCGATGCGGGCGCAGGCCAGCATGGCGAAGGCCGCTTCCGGAATCATCGGCATGTAAACGATAACGCGGTCGCCCTTGACCACGCCGAGGCCGGCCAGCACCCCGGCCAGACGCGACACCTGATCCTGCACCTCGCGGTAGGTGTAGGTGCGGATGGTGTTGGTGACGGGGCTGTCGTAGATGATGGCGGCCTGATCGGCGCGGCCCTTTTCCACGTGACGGTCCACGGCGTTGTAGCAGGTATTGCACATGGCGCCGCTGAACCAGCGGTAGAAGGGGGGATTGCTGGCGTCCAGCACCTGATCCCACGGCTTGTACCAGTCGATCTCCTTGGCGGCATCGCCCCAGAATCCGGCGGGATCTTGCAAGGACCGCTTGTGCGCGAGGTCGTAAGCGTTCGTCATGGCCTTTTGTTTCCTCTCTGCCCCTAATGACGTTTTATTCCGTCTGTTTGACCGGCGAAGTTTGCAAGAAATTTTCGCCGTTGGCTAGGGAAACGTCGCGCCCGGCCAGGGCAATCGGGTGAACGCGCGGGTGTTGTTTTACACCATACCATCTTCGGCGCGATGGCGCTTTAGAGCGCCCGCGCGAGCGTTCGCGCGTAAGCCAAGCTGGCGGCACGCCAGCGCCCGGCGATTGAGGGACGCCCATCAAACAGGGCAATCGGCTTCACCCGATTGCCCTGCGCGCCCGGCGGAGCGGCGGAGAGAGGCGGCATGACGGCCGGGCCAGAGGCGGGCCGGGAATGGCGCGGCCCGGCCCCCATCCCGGACGGCCAGGCCGCGCAAAACGCGAAAGGATGCTCCTACTGGATCAGCTTCTCCAATTCGTCCTTTATTTTCAGCTTCTTGCGTTTAAGCTCGTTGATGGAGGAGATATCGGGCATCGGGCGGCGGGCCGCCTCGTCCAGCGCGGCCTCCAAGGCCGCATGTTTGGATTTCAGAGACTCGACACGATCGAGCAGGCTCATCACAATCCTCCCATTCAGGTTACAGACCCGTTATCACTCTATGCCCCGTTTCAGGCGGTTGTCAGCAGAAATTGAAGGCCCCTCCATGCCCCCAGACTCCCCCGCTTCCCTCCCCCTCGTCGTCGGCATCAGCGGCGCCTCGGGGGTGATTTACGGCATCCGCATGCTGATGGCCCTAAGGGCCCTGGGCGTGCCCAGCCATCTGGTCATGAGCCGCTCGGCCGAGGTGACCCTGGCCCATGAAAGCCGCCTGAAAGTGGCCGAGGTGCAGGCCCTGGCCGACGTGGTGCACGCCCCCGCCGATATCGCCGCCGCCCCCTCGTCGGGCTCGTTCCGCACCCTGGGCATGGTTGTCGCCCCCTGCTCGGTGCGCACCATGTCGGAAATCGCCAGCGGCGTCACCGCCAGCCTGCTCACCCGCGCCGCCGACGTCACCCTGAAGGAGCGCCGCCGCCTGGTGCTGATGGTGCGGGAAACACCGCTGCATACCGGACACCTGCGCACCATGACCGCGCTCTCGGAAATGGGGGCGGTGATCGCGCCGCCGGTGCCGGCCTTCTACACCGCGCCGCAAACCCTGGAAGACATGGTGGACCACAGCGTGGGCCGGGTGCTGGATCTGTTCGGCCTCGACATGGCCGGACTGAAGCGCTGGCGCTAGTGGCGGAAATCTGACGGATGGCACCCGGGCCATTCGTCAGATTTCCACCACAATTCAATAAGTTGGTGGGCCAACTTATCCAGACACTTGGGAACCAAGTGTCTGGGTTGGACCACTGGAGTTCCGGCTCTGTTCACTCGGCAAATGTTTCCCCTACCGCCTGCGGGTCTTTCAGAGTAAAGATGGCATTTGATCTATCCTTTCGCGCTCGATGCCCTTGCCCCCATCCGATCCTGCACCTGTCCTTCCCGCCGCCGCCCATCCGCCCCTGGATCTTTCCCTGGACGGCGCGATGCTGGACGGCTATCCCGGCCCGGTGGCGGTGATCGGCGCAAACAACCGCCTGCTGCACGGCAATGCCCGCTTTACCGCCCGCCTGGGCCTGCTGGAGGCCGGAACCGGCGCCCTGTCGCCGCCGCTGCTCCGCGCCCTGGCCCGCATGCGGGCCGAGGCGCCGGGCCGGGCCGCGCGCCACAGCGTGACCCTGGAGGGCGAGCAGGGACTGGTGGTGCTGGATCTGTCGCTGCTGCCGCTGGCTGGCGAGGGCGAGGGCCGCGCCCTGCTGCTGGCCGACGATCGCACCATGGACGTGCATCTGCGCCAGGCCCTGACCGATTCCCGGGCCCGCTACCGTGATCTGGTCAACATCTCCAGCGACTGCGCCTGGGAGACCGACGCCGAGGGCCGCTTCACCATGGTGATGCCGCGCGGCCTGGCCGGGCGCGACCCCCGCGCCCTGATCGGCCAGCCCGCCGCCGATCTTCTCGATCCCGAGGCGCCGGCGGTGGTGCTGCTGCCCTTCGCCAGCCCGACGCCGCTCACCGATACCGAGCTGTGGCTGCGCTGCCCCGACGGCCATTCGCTGTGCTACGAGGTTTCGGCGGTGCCGCTTTACGACAAGGACGGCCAATGGGCCGGCGCGCGGGGCATCTGCCACGATGTGACCCAGAACCGCCGCTACCGCCAGCTGGAGGCCGAGCAGCGCCAGCGCAACCGGGTGTTTTCCCGCATTACCAGCGTGTTTCACCGCGAGGCCAACCCGCGCGACATGCTGCAGGCCGCCGCCACCGCCTGCGCCAACGGCTTCATCGCCACCGGCTGCCAGATCTTCTCGCTGCCGCCCGAAAGCGCCCGCCGCGGCGATGCCGTGCAGCTGTCGGCCACCTCGGGCAGCGCCGCCCCGCGCGAAAGCGCCGATGCCGTCATCGCCGCCCTGCTGGAGGGGCCGCAGCCCCGCACCCTGGTGCAGGCACTGGAGGGCTGGACGGTGCTGGCCGGCAGCGCCGTTTACGGCGGCCGGGTGGTGGGGCTGGTGCTGCTGTGGCGCACCCCCGACCGTTTGCCGTGGAACGAGGGCGACAGCGCCCTGCTGGATCAGCTGTCCAGCCAACTGGCCCCGGCCATCGAACAATCGATGCAGCATCTGGCCCTGCTGGAAGCCTCGCGCAATGACCCCCTGACCGGGCTGCTCAACCGGCGCGGCTTCCACGAGGAACTGGTGCGCCGCTTCAACCGCCTGCAGCGCGACGGCCGCCCCGCCGCCCTGCTCTATGTCGATCTCGATAATTTCAAGCTGGTCAACGATGTGCACGGCCACGCCCGCGGCGACGAGGCCCTGCTGCATGTGGCCGATATCCTGCGCCACAACACCCGCCCCAGCGACATGGTGGCCCGGCTGGGCGGCGACGAGTTCGCCATCTGGCTCGATAACGCCGACGAGCATGTGGCGGTGGGCCGCGCCCAGATCTTCCTGACCGCCAGCCAGCAGCTGGCCCCCTATTCCGGCGATGCCAAGCGGCCTTTGAAACTCTCCATCGGCATCGCCGTGCATCATGCCGCCAGCGGCGAGGATCTGAACGCCCTGATGGGCCGGGCCGATGCCGCCATGTATTCCGTCAAACGCTCGGGCAAGGGCAATTACGCCATGGCCGCCTCATGACCCCGCCGCCCCTGCCCCCCTTGAGCTACGAGCAGGCCCGCGACCTGGCCTCGCACCCCGAGGCGGCGCGGCGCCGCGCTCTGGCCGCCCGCCCCGATCTGCCGCCGGAAATCCTTTACTTCCTGGCCCAGGATGCCGATGCCGCCGTGCGCGCCGACGTGGCCGCCAACGCCGCCACCCCGGCCAAAGGCAATCTTTTGCTGGTGGACGACGCCGACGAGAGCGTGCGCGGCGCCCTGGCCGACAAGATCGCCCGCCTGAGCGACGATGCCCCCCCGAAGCAGCGCAGCATCACCCAAGGCATCCTGACCCAGCTGGCCCAGGATCAGGTGGTCAGGGTGCGCGCCGTCATCGCCAACGCCCTCAAGGACGTGACCGATGCCGATCCGGCGGTGATCCGCCGCCTGGCCCGCGACAGCGAGATCATCGTCGCCGCGCCCATCTTGCAATATTCGCCGGTGCTGACCGAGGACGACCTGCTGGAGCTGATCCGCTCCTCGCCGGTGGAAGGGGCCCTGGCCGCCATTTCGCGCCGCGCCTTCGTGGATTCCCGCGTCACCGCCGCCATCGTCGCCAGCGGCGATACCGGAGCGGTGACCCAGCTTCTGCAGAACGCCAACGCCCATCTGCAGGAAGATACCCTGGACGCCCTGATCGAGCAGGCCGCCGATCACGCCGACTGGCACGAGCCCCTGGTCTACCGCCCGGAACTGACCGGGAAATCGGCCCTGAAACTGGCCGAGGTGGTGGCGGCCCATCTTCTGGACCGCATCCTGGCCCGGCGCGACCTGCCGGTGGACGTCATCCAGTCGGTGACGCGCATCGTGCACGAGCGCCTGCAGGCCCAGCCCGCCCCCCTGCCCGACGATCTGCGCCTGCTGCCCGACGTGGAAAGCCGCTACGCCCCCTTCCTGGAGCGGGCCAACAGCCTGAAGCGCCGCAATCAGCTGGGAGACTCCAGCCTGATGGTGGATATGCTGGCCGACAATACCGACGACGTCATCGCCGGGCTGGCGGTGCTGGCCGAGGTGCCGGTGCGGGTGGTGGTGGATATGGTGGCCTCGCAATCGCCCTTCGCGCTCACCGCCCTGGCCTGGGCCGCCAAGCTGTCGCCGCGCCTGGCGGTGGAACTGCAGGGGCGGCTGGCCGGCATCGCCCAGGCCGCCGTGCTCATGCCCACCGGCAACGGCGATTTCTCCATGACCCGCAGTGAAATGCTGTGGCAGTTGGAAATGTACGGTTGCGAGATGAAGTAAAACAAAACCTTTTCCCTTGCAAAAGACTGCCGCGCCGCTACCTTGGCGCGCACGTCTCCCGGGGAAAACACACATCATGAAGAAAGCAACCGCTCTTATCCTGTTTCTGGCGCTGGCCGGCTGCGCCCACAAGCATGAGCCGATCTACAATCCCACCGATCCGATGCCGGCCGCCGCCCAGACGCTGAGCCAGGATCAACTGGAGCATCTGATCGTCGAGGCCGGGGAAACCCGCGGCTGGCGCTTCCAGCATCTCGGCCCCGGCCATTTGCTGGCCAGCCAGACCCAGCCCAAAATGTCGGCGGTGGTGGATATCACCTTCGACAGCAAGAACTGGAGCATCCGCTATCACGGCAGCGAAGGGCTGCTGGCCCAGGGCGGCACCATTCACGGACATTACAATTTCTGGATCCGCAATCTGGAGCACAGCATCGAGGCCCGCCTCGACACTGCCGCCGTTCTGGTGAAGTAGGCGCCGGGCCGAAGGCCGTCAGAACGCCTCCGGCCCCAGCACCTCCGTCTGCGGCGCGGCGCCGTCCGCATCCTCCAGAGCCAGCGCCGAGGCCAGGCTGTAATCGGCCTGCGGCCGAAAATGACCCAAAAACCAGCCCGGCTGCCGCCACCAGCCCAGGTCCGGCCCGCCCATGACATGATCCCGGCCGTCCGCCGCCAGGGCCAGACCCTGGCCGGTGGCCTTGCCCATGGCCTCGCGCAGGCTCCACAGCCGGTAAAAGGCCGCCGCCCCACCCGTGGCCACCGCCATTCGCTCGCCGGGGCCGAAGGCCGCCGCCGCCAGGGCCGTCAGGTTCCGGGGCCGCCAGGGCTCCACATCGACGCCGAGACGGCCGCCCTCCGGCCCCAGCGCCGCCACCGCCAGTCCGCCGCCGTGGCCGAGGGATACCGCCGGACCGGGACGCCCCTCCAGAACGACATGCGGCTTGCCCAGCGCATCGGCGGCGAGACGCCAGCCGGCGCGGCCGGTCTCCCGCCACAGCAGCGCCCGCAGGGCGGCGCGGGCAGCCAGGGAACGGCGTGCGCCACGGCCTTTTTCCGCCGTTTCACAATGATCCCGGCGGCAGGCCCAATGACCGATCAATGCCGAGGTTTCCTCACCCTCCACCGGCATGTAAAACAGCACGACTTTCACTTCAACAACCTTTGGTCTGTGTGCTAGATTTTCGCCGCTCCGAAAACGCGACGCTGCCGCCCTCTTTATTGATCCGACTGTCGAGTATGACCGCAATCTCTTTTTCCGTAAAATCCTGGGCGGCCTGGACTCCGGCGGCGGATGGACTGGACCAGTGGCGCGGCGCCGCGCCGGCGGCGGCGGCCCCCATACTGTTGCGCCGCCGTATCGGCCGCCTGGGCCAGCGGGCGTTGCAGGCGGCCTGGGCCTTCAGCGCGGTCCTCCCGCCCGATGCGCCGCCCCGTCTGGTCTTCGCCTCGCGTCACGGTGAATTTTCCCGCACCCTGTCGATCCTCGAGGCCCTGGCCGAGGGCGCTCCGCCGTCGCCCGCCGATTTCACCCTGTCGGTGCATCACGCCCTGGCCGGCCTGCTGTCCATCGCCACCGCCAACCACGCCGGCCACACCGCCATCGCCTCGGGCGCCGACAGTCTCTATCACGCCCTGCTGGAGGCGGCGGCCTGCCAGACCGAGCGCCCGGAACAACCGGTGCTGCTGGCCTATTACGACGAACCGCTGCCCCCCCCCTACGACGACTTGGAGCCTGGCGGCGAAACCATCGCCCTGGTGCTGCTGCTGGCTCCCGGCGGACGCGCCTTGCGGCTGGAGCACCATCCCGCCGCGGGGCCGGCCGGGCGGCATCCCGGCCGGGATCTGGCCGCCGTCCTGGATGGCGGTGCCGCCGCCGTCTTTCAGGGCGACCGCCTGCGCTGGACCCTTGACGGAGACCGATGATGCGGCGGCTTGACCATCTGTGGCGCACGGCGGCCACCGGCGCCGCCTTCGCCTTCATCTTCGTCGGCGGCGGCCTGCTGGCCGGCGTGATGCTGCCGCTGCTGCCGCTGCCGGGCAGCGGCAGCCACGTGCGGGTGCGCCGCGTCATCCACCGGGTGTTCCGCTTCTATCTGCTGTGCCTGCGCCGCCTGGGCCTTTTGACCCTTCGCTTCGAAAACACCGCGCCGCTCGACACCCCCGGCGGACGGCTGATCGTCGCCAATCATCCCTCGCTGCTGGACGTGGTGATGCTGATGGCGCTGATCCCCGACGCCCAGTGCATCGTCAAAAGCCAGCTCTGGACCCATCCCCTGCTGGGGCCGCTGATGCGGCGCGCCGGCTACATCCGCAACGATCTCGAACCGGAGGCCCTGCTGGAAGCCTGCCGGAACGCGCTGCGGCTGGGCCAGTCGCTGATCATCTTCCCCGAAGGCACGCGCAGCCAGCCCGGCCAGCCGCCGCGTTTCCGGCGCGGCTTCGCCAATCTGGCCACCCTGACCGCCGCGCCCATCCAAACGGTGCTGATCACCTGCGATCCCCCCACCCTGATCAAGGGCGAGCCCTGGTGGAAAATCCCCCCCATCCGCCCGACCTTCCGGCTGACGCTGGGCGAGCGGCTGGAGGCGGCGCGCTATCTCGATCAGCGGAACCGCAGCGTGGCGGCCCGCCGGCTGGTACAATCCCTGGAACGCTATTACGCCGAGAAGCTTGGATATGTCTGATCTGGAACAAGAGTTGAAGCATCTGATCGTCGAGGCCCTGAAGCTCGAGGACATCACCGCCGACGAGATCGACAGCGAAGAGGCGCTGTTCGGCACCGGCCTGGGCCTCGATTCCATCGATGCCCTGGAACTGGGGGTGGCCATCCGCCAGCGCTACGGCATCCGCATCGAGGCGGTGAACGCGGATGTGAAAGCGCATTTCGCCAGCGTGCGCCGTCTGGCCGCCTTCATCACGGCGCAAAGGGGGTAACAATGATATTGGGGCGTCAGGACATTCTGGAAAAACTGACCGACTTTCTCGAGGACCTGTTCGAGATCCCGCGGGATGCCGTGCATCCCGAGGCCAAACTGTTCGAGGAACTGGATCTTGATTCCATCGATGCCGTCGATCTGGTGGTCAAGCTGCAGGATCTGACCGGGCGCCGCATCCGCCCCGAACAGTTCAAATCGGTGCGCACCGTGGGCGACGTGGTGGATTGCGTCGAACGCCTGCTGGCGGCCGATGACCCGGTCGAGGCCTGATCCCTGGCTGGCGCTGACCGTGATCGGCGGTCTGGCCTACCCTTTCCTGGTGTATCTCTCCCTGGGCCGGGTGCCGCCGGCCCTGCCGGTGCTGGCCGGCCTTACCCTGATCGGACTGCGGATGCTGGGGCTGCGCCGGCTGGCCGAGGCCCGGCGCTGGCTGGCCGTCTTCGCCCTGGCCGGCACCGCCCTGGCGGCGCTGCTGTTCTGGCGCCCCGCGCTGGCCGCCCGCTGCTACCCCATCGCCATCAGTCTGGCGGTGGCGGCGGTGTTCGCCCTGTCGCTGCGCTTTCCGCCCAGCGTGGTCGAACGCATCGCCCGCCTGCGCGAGCCCGATCTGCCGCCCGAGGGCGTGCGCTATACCCGCCGCGTCACCGCCCTCTGGGTGGGCTTCCTGCTGTGCAATGCCGCCATTTCCGCCGCCACCGCCCTGTGGGGCTCGCTGGCGGCCTGGACCTTGTGGAACGGCCTTCTCAGCTATCTCGCCATGGGCCTGCTGTTCGCCGGAGAAATCCTGGTGCGCCGCCGGGTGCGGAAAATGGCATGAACGCCCTCCTTTCCCCGGCCGCGGGGCTGCTCCGGCCCCGCCCCGAGACCGACGTGGTGGCTTTCGGCGACGGCCCGCCCTTGCGCCATGCCGTCTTCCGCCGTCAGGTTTCGGGCCTGGCCCAGTCCCTGCGCGGCTGCGGCGACGCCACCCTGGCCTGCCGCGACAGCGCCGCCTTCGCCATCGGTCTCGTCGCCCTGTTGCGGGCCGGCGCGCGGGTGCTGTTGCCGCCCAACGGCCTGTCCGCCACCCTGG
>JAJZGK010000278.1 GCA_021798485.1 Pseudomonadota bacterium | reverse complement strand
CTCGGAGGCATGCGCCCCAGCCCCCAGCCCCGCCAGCAGGGCCACGGCCAGCAACGTGGCCAGCAGCCAGTGCAGGAGATGAATGGTGGGGCGCGGAACGGCGCGGGCCCGCGCCGGGGTCCGCCTGCCAAAATGCTGCCTGCTGCTCACGCCTGTGCCTCCTTCGGGGCGAAAAACCATCCCCTAGATTTAGCCCCGCCGTCCGCCCCCCGCAAGAGGGGAGAAGAGGTATCGGAAGGACGGCCGTCGCCGCTTATTTCTTTTGCGGCGCCGCGTTGAAATATTTGAAGAACTCCGACTGCGGCGACAGCACATAAGTGGTCTTGCCGTCGCCCAGGGTGTGACGGTAGGCCTCCAGCGAGCGATAGAAGGCGTAGAATTTCGGATCGCTCTCGAAGGCCTGGGCGTAGATGCGGGCGGCCTCGCCGTCGCCCTGGCCGCGCAGGATCTGCGCCTGGCGTTGGGCGTCGGCGGCGATCACCACCTTTTCGCGGTCGGCCCCGGCGCGGATCTCGAAAGCCTTTTCCTGGCCTTGCGCCCGCGCCTCGGCCGCCTCGCGCTGGCGCTCCGACTGCATGCGCTTGAAGATGGCCTGGCTGGTTTCGGGCGGCAGATCGGCGCGGCGCAGGCGCACATCCACCACATCCACCCCCAGATCGCGGGCCGATTGATTACTCTCGGTGCGGATGGCCGTCATGATCTGCTCGCGCTTGGGCGACAGCACCGTCAGCAGCGGCACATTGCCCAGCACCCGGCGCACGGCGTTGTTGACGATTTCCCGCAGCCGGGCGCGGGCCGCCGCCTCGGTATGGACCGCCTGATAAAAGCGCAGCGGATCGCTGATGCGGAAGCGGGTATAGGTATCCACCACCAGACGCTTCTGGTCCGACAGGATCACCTGCTCGGCCGGCGGATCCACATCCAGCAGGCGGGCGTCGAAGCGCACCACGTCGTCCACCAGCGGCAGCTTGGCGTGCAGGCCGGGCCGCTCCACCGGATTTTGCGGATTGCGCACGGCGCCGAAACGCAGCACCAGGGCCATTTCCCCCTGCGGCACCACGAACAGCGACGACGACAGCAGCACCAGAGCGGCCAGAACCGCGCCGGCCAGCAGGCCCAGGGTCGTCTGCGGCGTACGCATCACTTGTCTCCTTGCGGCTTGGGCGACGGCGTTTTCAGGCCGGGCAACGGCAGATAGGGCACGACCCCCTTGACCTCGGGATCGATCACCACCTTCTGGGCGTTTTTCAGCACATCCTCCATGGTTTCCAGATAGAGGCGGCGGCCGGTGATGTCGGGCGCCAGGCGGTAGGCCTGGTCCATCGCCAGGAAACGCTTGCTCTCGCCCTGGGCCAGGGCCACCACCTTCTGCTTGTAGGCCTGGGCCTCCTGAATGGTGCGCTGCGCCTCGCCACGGGCCACCGGCACCACATTGTTGCTGTAGGCATCGGCCTCGTTGCTCAGGCGTTCCTGGTCGGCCTTGGCCCGCTGCACGTCGTTGAAGGCGTCGATGACCTCGGCGGGCGGATCGGCCTTCAGAAGCTGCACCTGCACCACGGTGATGCCGGCATGATAGAAATCCAGCAGTTCCTGCATGCGGGCGCGGGTGCGGTCGTTGATGGCCTGGCGGTTCTCGAACAGCGGCGCGCGGATGGGCAGTTGGCCGATGATCTCGCGCATGGCCGATTCCGCCACCATTTTCACCGTGCCTTCGGGATGGCGGATATTGAAGAGATAGGCCTCGGGATCGTTGATCTGCCAGAACACCGAGAAATTGATGTCCACGATGTTCTCGTCGCCGGTCAGCATCAGGCTTTCCTGGGCGGCGGCATCGTCATCGGCCACCGTCTCGCCGCTGGCGCCAACGCGGTAGCCCACATCCAGCTTGTTGACCCGGGTCACCGCCGGGGTCAGCACCTCTTCGATGGGATAGGGCAGATGGTAGTTGAGGCCGGGCCGGGTGATGCCGACGAAACGCCCGAAGCGCAGCACCACGCCCACCGAATCGGGATTGACCGTATAGATGCCGCTCAAGCCCCACAGGGCCGCCAGCACCAGCAGCACCAGACCGATCATGCGCGGACTGACGCCGCCGGGGCCGCCGAAGCCCGACTGGAAGGCGGCGCGCGCCTCCTTCAGCATGCCGTCGAGATCGGGGCCGCCCCGTCCCCGCCCCCAGGGATTGTTTCCGCCGCCGCCCCACGGGCCGTTGCCGCCGCCATTGCCCTGATTGCTCCACGGCATGATCTGATCCTTGTGTCTGAAGGGCCGCACGCGCAAAGACCCTGCGCACTTTTCAAAACGGAGTCTTAAGGCTTATATGACAGACCACTCCCTCCGGCGCAATCCGCCGCCCCCATTTCTTTCCTTCCGAGGACCAGACCATGCCGCAGCTTACCGAAAAAGACGTTCTTGCCGCCTTGCGCGGGGTGCAGGATCCCGATCGGGGCCGCGATGTGGTCGGCCTCGGCATGATTTCCGGTCTGACCCTGAGGGGCGGCCATGTCACCTTCGCCATCGAGGTGGACCCGGCGCGCGGCCCGACGCTGGAACCCTTGCGCAAGGCCGCCGAACGGGCGGTGGAGGCCCTGCCCGGCGTGCTCACCGTGTCGGCGGTGCTGACCGCCGAACGCCCGGCCGCGCCGGCCCAGGCGCATGGCCACGGACACGGCCAGGCGCCGGGGCAGGACACCCCGCTGCTGCCCGGCGTGAAGGCCATCATCGCCGTGTCCTCGGGCAAGGGCGGCGTCGGAAAATCCACCACCGCCACCAACCTGGCCCTGGCCTTCAAGGCCATGGGCCTGACCGTCGGCCTGTTCGACGCCGATGTGTTCGGCCCCTCGCAGCCACGCCTTTTAGGCGTGGCCGACGCCAAGCCGGTGGCCACCGCCGACGAGCGCCTGAATCCGGTGGAGGCCTACGGCATCAAGGTGATGTCCATGGGCTTCCTGGTGCCGGAGGACAATCCCATCGTCTGGCGCGGCCCCATGGTGATGGGCGCCCTCGAACAGCTGCTGCGCGACGTCAACTGGGGCACGCTCGACGTGCTGGTGGTGGACATGCCGCCCGGCACCGGCGACACGCAACTGACCATGACCCAACGGGTGCCGCTGACCGGCGCCATCATCGTCTCCACCCCGCAGGACATCGCCCTGCTGGATGCCCGCAAGGGCCTCAACATGTTCCGCAAGGTGGATGTGCCGGTGCTGGGCATCATCGAGAACATGTCCACCTATCATTGCCCCAATTGCGGCCACGAGGCGCATATCTTCGGCCACGGCGGCGCCCGCGCCGAGGCCGCCAAACTCTCCGCCGATTTCCTGGGCGAACTGCCGCTGGATATCGATATCCGCACCACCTCCGACGAGGGCCGCCCCATCACCGTCAGCCAGCCCGACGGCCCCCACGCCCAGGCCTATCGCGCCATCGCCCAGAAGGCGTGGGACAAGGCGCAGGTGCTGCTCTCGGCCCGCAAGGGGCCGAAGATCGTCATGGATTGAACCGCCGGTTCACGGTTCAGTGCACCGCCACGAATTCGATGATGGCCACGATCTGCGTGGCGACGAAGGAGGTGGCCAGCACCACGGCGGGCCACACCACCTCGCGCCGGCGGCGGCGGCGCGCGTCTCTGTCTTCTGCGGTCATGCTCCGGCCCTCCTTCCGGTTTACCCCGGAAAGAGGACAAGCAAAGCCCGTACCACATCCCGCCGCCGAAAAATCAAGGGTTTGGCGGCACGCGGCGGCGGAAATTTGGGCAAAAATAAGGCAAGCGGCAAATGAAGTCTAAAATATAATCAGCCGC
>JAJZGK010000277.1 GCA_021798485.1 Pseudomonadota bacterium | reverse complement strand
CCCAGGCCCGCGGCTGCGCGCGGCTCGACGTCAATGTGCTGGACTGGAACCACGCCGCCCGCGCCTTTTACGAGCGGGCCGGTTTCACCCCCTTGTCCGGCTGGCTGCCCTATCGGTTGCAGGGCGAGGCCCTGGCGCGGCTGGCCGAAGAGGGATGATAAAGTAATAAGACTTTAATCTGACTGGTTGTACAGTATCTCCTGGGGTGGGCCGAGTGTTTCTGGGGGGTATCATGCGGCTGACAGAACTGCCGTTGCGGCGCCGGATCGGATTCCTGGCCGTGCTGTCCATCCTGGCCTCCGGGCTGGTGGCGGCGGTGGGGGGCTATTTCGTCAACAAGGCCCTGGTGGAGCAGCGGATGAACAGCATCCGCTATATCGCTGAAAGCGCCGGCGCTATCGCGGCGCGCTATCATCATCTGGCCGAAACCGGGGCCCTGAGCGAGGACGAGGCGCGGGCCCGCGCCAAGACCGCCATCGGCGCCATCCGCTATAACGGCAGCGAATATATGTGGGTCTGGACCTCGGGCCTGATCAATGTGGTGCATGCCAATCCCCGTCTGGTGGGCAAAAGCGGCGCCGCCATCCGCGACCGCAACGGCCTTTATGTGATCCGCGAGGTGGTGCGGGCCGCCCAGGCGCCGGTGCCGGAGTTCGTGCGCTACGGCTGGCCGCGCGCCAATACGCCCGATGCGCCGATCTACGAAAAATTGGGCTATTCGGTTTATTTCAAGCCATGGGACTGGGTGATCGGCACCGGCGTTTATGTGGATGATCTCGATGCCGCCTTCACGCACATGATGATGGTGTTCGGGCTGGTGGTGGCGGGGCTGGCCTCGCTGGCGCTGCTGCTGGGCTGGGGGGTGGCGCGCAGTGTCAGTGTGCCGCTGATCCGTCTGCACGATGCCATGGTGCGGCTGGGGCGCAACGATCTGGCGACAGAAATCCCCGAGCGGCGGCGGCGGGACGAGATCGGCCAGATGGCCCGCGCCCTGGATGTGTTCAAGGATAATCTGGCCCGCAACGCCCGCATGGAGCAGGAGAAAAGCGAGAGCGCCCAGCGCGCCGCCGCCGAAAAACGCCAGGCCATGTTCGATCTGGCGCAGCGCTTCGAAAACCGGGTGGTGGGCATTGTCGACGCCGTGGATGGCGCCGCCCACGATCTGCAATCCTCGGCCACCCGCCTGTCGGGCGCGGTGGAGGCGGTGGGCGCGCAATGCGCGGCGGTGGCCGGCGCCTCGGGCGAGGCTTCGGCCAATGTGGAGACGGTGGCCGCGGCATCGGAAGAAATGACCACCTCGATCCGCGATCTGGCCGGACGCATCGGCCGCGCCGCCGAACGCTCGAAGGCGGCGGCGCGGGGCGCCGACGAGGCGCAAACCCATCTGGACAGCCTGGCCGCCGCCATCGAGCAGGTGGATCAGATCGTTGCCGCCATCAACGCCGTGGCGGCCCAGACCAATCTTCTGGCCTTGAACGCCACCATCGAGGCGGCCCGGGCCGGCGAGGCCGGCAAGGGCTTCGCCGTGGTGGCCGGCGAGGTGAAAAACCTGGCCAACCAGACCCACGCCATGACCGATCAGATCGGCGGCCAGATCGGCGCGGTGAAGGCCGCCTCGGATCGCGCGGTGGAGGCCATGCGCGCCATCATCGCCCAGGTGGGCGAGATCGACCATTCCACCGCCGAGATGGCCGAGGCCATCGCGCAGCAGGGGGCGGCCACCGCCGAGATCAGCCGCAACGCCCAGCAGGCGGCGGCGGGAACCGGGGCGGTGTCGCGCAATGTCGAGGGCATCCGCGCCGCCGAGGGCGAAACCGGCGCCGCCACCCACCATGTGAAAGGCGCCGCCGACACCCTGGCCGGGCAGGCGGTGCAGCTGAAGCTGGCGGTGGACGGCGTCCTGGCCGAAATCCGCGCCGGCTGATCAGGCTTCGGACGGAGCGGGCCGCAGTGGCGCCCGCTCCGTCAGCAGGGCGGTCATCGCCGCGTGCGGCAGGGCCTTGCTGTAGAACCAGCCCTGGGCGAAATGGCAGTTGTTCTCGCGCAGAAAACGCACCTGCTCGGCGGTTTCCACCCCTTCCGCCACCACCATCTGATCGAAGCAGCCGGCGATGGACAGGATGGCCTTGACCAGTTCGGCGCGGCGGCGGTCGGTGCCCAGGGCCTGGATGAAGGATTTGTCGATCTTCAGGGTATCGATGGCGAAATCGGCCAGATAGTTCAGGGCCGAATAGCCGGTGCCGAAATCATCGACGGCGATGGTGATGCCCATGGCGCGGAAGGCGGCCAGCAGATCGGCCACCCGGCCGTCGCGGTCCAGCAGCAGGCTTTCGGTGATCTCGAGCTCGATCCAGCCGGGGCGGCAGCCGGTGGCCTCCAGGGTTGCGGTCACGGTTTCCAGCAGGCCGGGGCGCTGGAACTGGCGGCTGGAAAGGTTGATCGCCACCTTGTGGCGCGGCCGGCCGGGGCCGTTCCAGGCGCTGGCCGCCTGGCAGGCCTGGCGCAGCACCCAGGCGCCCAGCTCGATGATCATGCCGGTATCCTCGGCCACCGGAATGAAACGGTCGGGCGGCACCTGGCCCAGCAGGGGCGAATGCCAGCGCAGCAGGGCCTCCGATCCCACCACC
This sequence comes from Pseudomonadota bacterium, assembly GCA_021798485.1. Taxonomy (GTDB): domain Bacteria; phylum Pseudomonadota; class Alphaproteobacteria; order Rhodospirillales; family Magnetospirillaceae; genus JAJZGK01. The sequence goes on along the minus strand of JAJZGK010000277.1, from coordinate 1,177 downwards.
GCCCCGCTGGCGAAATCGATCTGCGGCTGGAAATGCAGTTCCATCTCGTCGCGGGCCAGGGCGTGGCGCAGGCCGCTTTCGATCATCAGCCGGTCCATGGCGCTGGCGGTCAGGGTTTTGGAATAGAAACGGAAGGCGCCCCGCCCCTCCTGCTTGGCCAGATAAAGGGCGGTGTCGGCGTATTTCAGCAGATCGCCGCCGTCGCCGCCGTCGTTGGGGTAAAGGGCGATGCCGATGCAGCAGGTGGCGTAAATCTCGTGGCCCTGGATCTGATAGGGCTGATCCACGGCCCGCAGGATCTTGTTGGCGATGCGGCCCAGATCGGCGCCGTCGCGCACTTCGGGCATAACGATGATGAATTCGTCGCCGCCCAGCCGGGCCACGGTATCGTAGGCGCGCACGCTTTCGCTCAGGCGGTGGGCCACGGCGCGCAGAAGCTCGTCGCCGGCGGCATGGCCCATGGCGTCGTTCACCGCCTTGAACTGATCGAGATCCACCATCATGACGCAGACGGAGCGCTTGTGCCACATGGCGTCGGTGATGGCCTGGCGCAGGCGGTCCTGCAGCAGGGCGCGGTTGGGCAGCCCGGTCAGTTCGTCGTGGAAGGCCAGCCGGTGCAGCTTGCGGCGCGAGGCCTGCAGCTCGGTGATATCGCGGTATTGGCCCAGCACGCTGGCCACCCGGCCTTCGCCGTCGAATTCCGGGGTGAAGCGCACCAGACTGGTCAGGGGGCGGTTGCCGAGATTGGTCCAGTCCAGTTCGAATTCCAGCGGTTCGCCGGTGCTGAACACCGTTTCCATATGGCGGCGCAGCAGGGGAATATGATCGCCGCCGGGGATCTGCGACGGCGTGGTGCCGTGCAGCCGCTCCATCTCCACGCCCACCAGGGCGGCGAAGGCGGAGTTGACATAAAGCCTGCGCCCCTCGCGGTCGTAGCGGGCGATCATATCGGCGGATTGCTCCACCAGGGTGCGGTAATGCTGTTCGCGCACCGACAGGGTCTGGTCCAGCTGCTGGCGGTCGCCGATATCGCGGCCATAGCCGATGATGCCCACCACGCGGCCCTCTTCCAGCAGCGGCGTTTTCCAGCTTTCCATCCAGTGCCGCCGGCCCTGGGCGTCGGGGTAGGGCTCCACCGCGTATTTGCTCTGCCCGGCGGCCAGCACCGCCTGATCAT
>JAJZGK010000046.1 GCA_021798485.1 Pseudomonadota bacterium | reverse complement strand
AACGCTATTCTGGTGCCGCACGGTGTTGCTCCGTTTTCGTGTCCGGTAGATGCGTCAACATCTGGAACACGAGTAGAATCAACACCGTGCGCTCAGTTCAGAAAATTAAACCGGACAGCCGTGGGTCGGAGCCCGGCCATGACGCCGTTGGAACGACAAGCGTCTCGTGGCACCGGAACCATAGGGATAAGCCACTTGCAACGATCAGGTCCGGGTCTGTAACAGTCAGGCCCGGATCTGCGTTTTGGCGCCGGGTTTGTCCGGCATGACGAAAGCCGAGGCATCCTCGGCGGGGCGGCTGAAGAAATAGCCCTGGGCAAAGCCGATGCCCACACTGCGCAGCACTTTGACGGTGCGGGCGTCTTCCACCATTTCGCCGATGGTGGCGATGTGCATGTCGCGGCACAGATGGGCGATGGCGCGCAGGAAGGGCAGGCCGTAGTGGGTGTCGAAGGCATCCATGATGTAGCTGCCGTCGATCTTGACGAAATCCACCTCCAGCGCCCGGAGATAGGGGAACGAGGCGGCGCCGGCGCCGAAATCGTCGAGGCAGACGCGGCAGCCCAGGGCGCGCAGTTTCTGCACCACCCAATTGGCCTGATCGAGATTGCGCATTTCCGCCGATTCGGTCACCTCGAACAGCAGGCGGGGCAGCAGATCGCGCTGGGTTTCCAAAAGCTCCAGCAGCTGCGCCATGAAGGCGCCGTTGCTGACCGAGCGCCCCGACAGATTGACGGCGATATGGCTGCCGGGCGGGATCAGTCGGTTTTCGCGCAAGGTGGCCAGGCCCTGGCGGCACACCACCATGTCGAGTTCGCTCACCAGCCCCACATCCTCGGCGAAGGTGACGAACGAGGAGGGCAGAAAGGTTTGGCCGTTCTGGCAGATGCGGGCCAGAGCCTCGAAATGGTGCAGGCGCCAATCGCCCAGATGCACGATGGGCTGATAGGCGAAATGCAGCTGCTCGCTGTTGATCACGCTGCGGAAATGCCCCACCCGGCTCAAGGTGTCGGCCATGGCGGCGCGGTAGCCCTCGGTCAGCGAGGTGATGGACACCTTGTCGCCGCCCTCGGCCACGAATTTGTTGATGGTGTACACCAGCGCCTTGGTCAGATCCTGCGGCGACAGGGTGTCGAGATCCAGCTCGATCTCGGCGGCATGGATCTGCGGCGGCGGGGCGTCGGGGGCGATGTCGTGGGCCAGGGTGGAAATGCGCCGGCTCATTTCCTCGCGGTCCAGCGCCTGGTCCGAGAGCACGCCGAACTTGTCGTCGCGCAGGCGGCCCACCGAGGTGCCGCCCAGCGAATAGGTGCGCAGATAGCCCTCGACGCTGCGGAAGAAATGGTCGGTTTCCTCGGCCGTCATATCGGCGGCGCCTTCCACGTCCACCAGGGTCAGGGCGTAATCGTCGCGGCCCGGCTCGGCGGTTTTCATCCGCTCCTGCACCAGATCGATGAATTCGCCGGTTTCCATGTGCCGGCCCGGCGCCGGGGCCAGGGTGGCGGCGGCCAGGGCGGCGCCGCTTAAACGCCGCACCGAAAGATGGCACAGGCCGTGGGCGGGGTCGGCGCAGATGCCGGAAAACAGGGCGGCATGACTGTGCCGGCCGTCGCGGCTGGTCAGGGTCAGCTGCAGGCTGTCGAAGCGGCCGCCGCCGCCGATGCGCTGCAAGGCCTCGTTCAGGGTGTAGCGGTCCTCCTCCAGCACGTAATCGCCGATGGGGTGGCCGGGCATGCTTTCGGCGGGCTGGCCGCATAAAACCTCGGCCATGCCGATGGCGAAGGTCAGCAGGCCGTCGGGGGCGATCTCCAGCAGCAGATCCGAACCGGCGAAGGCGAAGGCGACGAAACGGTCACGCTGGGCGCGCATGGCCTGAACCCGGTCCCGGGCCGATTTTTCGTCTTTAGATTGCAGCGCCATGCTCACTCCACCCCTTGCCGAGCCTCCGCGAGATCCCTTGCGCGAAGGAGCCCCCGGCCGAATGAAGATTGGAACGCCTCCAACCTTTGTTCACCTAATTTATAGAGAGATTGCATGATGTTGGGTGGAAGAAACAAGAGGGTAAAACACCTCCTGTTCCACCTTTCGCCGCGAGATGGCGCAAGACCTTGATCCGAAAGGGCCGGAAAACGGAAAAAAGCTAAAATGCGACAGAGCTGCAACCTTTTGCTTGCCTTGCGGTATGTTGGCCTTTACCGTTCCGCAGAAATCACGCTGGCAGTCGGTTCAGGGCTTGGCAATGCTTCCTCTGCCGGCCCGCGCAAGGGGGGGGTCTGTGGCGGATCAGCATTTCGAAACCAGGATTTTCACCGCCTTGGAAAAGCTTTTGAAGCGGATCTTCGGCGAGTTGATTTTGTCCCAGTTCCAGGATCTGTTGTTTCCGGGCAGTCAATCCCCGCTGGTCCAGCGCCGCCGTTCGCTGCTGATCATTTCGCGCGTGCGCATGGTGGCGGGCGTTTTCGCGGTGCTCACCCCCATCTGGATCCCCGTCGATCTGTGGATCTTCGCCCATCCCCTGGGGCTTTACATCGGCCTTTTGCGCCTGGCCGCCACCGCCGCCTTCGCCGCCGTGGCGCTGTCGTTCCGCAATGCCGAGGATATCGGCTCGGCCCATCGGGCCTTGGGCTTTCTGCTGTCCATTCCCACGGTGTTCTTTCTGGTCAGCCAGCCCATTCTGGCCGATTTCACCATTTCCACCCAGCCGCAGCAGGTGATCGCCGCCGGCTACGCCTTCCTGCCCTTCGTCATGGTGGCGGGGCTGTCGGTGTTTCCCATCACCGCGGTGGAGGGCATCCTGCTGTCGGTGCCGCTGCTCATCGCCAATCTGGTGGTGGCCTTCCTCGGCTATCAGGTGCTGACCTTCGCCTCCCATCTCGGCGCCCTGTGGCTGCTGACCCTGCTGGCGGTGGTGGCCACCCTGGCCGGCATGAGCCAGCTGCATTTCATGATGCAGCTGGTCAGCCAGGCCTCGCACGATGGCCTGACCAAGGCCTACACCCGCCGCGTCGGCGAGGAACTGCTGGATCTGCAGTTCAACCTGGCGGCCCGCACCGGCTCCACCTTCAGTCTGTGTTTCATCGATCTCGATAACTTCAAATCCATCAACGACCGGTTCGGCCACGAGGAAGGCGACAACACCCTGCGCCAGGTTTCGGCCTCGCTGCGCCGCACCTTGCGCCGTGCCGATCTCCTGATCCGCTGGGGCGGCGAGGAATTTCTGGTGGTGATGCCCAACACCGACATGGCCGGCGCCGTGGCGGCGGTGCAGCGCATGCGCGAGATCGGCCTGGGCAACCGCCCCGACGGCAGCCGTCAGACCGCCAGCGTCGGGCTGGCCGAACGGCAGGCCGACGCCTGCTCCGACTGGACGGTGCTGGTGGAGAAGGCCGATCACCGCATGTATACCGCCAAGCAGGGCGGCAAGGACCGCGTGGTCGGCCTGGACGACAAGGTGATCCTTTAAGGGGCGGCCATGCCGGAGGGCTGGGCCATCATTCTGGGGGCGCGGGTGGGGGCCGACGGCCAGCCCAGCCCGGCTTTGCGCCGCCGCGTGGCCCAGGGCGTGGCCCTGTACCGGGCCGGAATCGTCTCCCATCTTCTGTGCAGCGGCGGCGGCCCGCCCGATCGTCCGTCCGAGGCGGCGCTGATGCGGGCCCTGGCCCGGGAGGGCGGGGTGCCCGAGGCGGCGATCCTGGTGGAGGACCGCGCCCGCACCACCCTGGAAAACGCCCTGTTCTGCCGCGCCCTGCTGGGCGCGCCGCCGCCGGCGCCGCTGCTGCTGGTGAGCGACGCCAGCCACCTGCCGCGCGCCCTGTACACCTTCCGGCGGCTGGGGCTGGCGGTAACCCCCTCGGCGGCGCCCTGGCCGCGCTCGTGGCGCAGCGCCGGTCTGGCCTGCCTGCGCGAGGCCGTGGCCCTGCCGGTCTATTGGTGGAAGCTCAGATCTCTCCGTTGACCAGCCCGGCCAGGCCGACGAAGGCCGGATAGGGGTGGGTGACCAGATCCACCGGCAGCGGCGCCAGCCAGTCGCGGAACCGGCCCTTGTCGCGGAAGCGTTCGGCGAAGGCCGAGGCCTTCAGGGCCGGCAGCAGGCGGGGCAGAATGCCGCCGGCCAGGGCCAGGCCGCCGCGCGCTCCCAGGGTCAGGGCCAGATTGCCGCAAAAGGTGCCGAGAAAGGCGAAGAACAGATCCAGGCTTTCCCGGGCCAGCGGTTCGCCGGCCAGGGCCTGGCCGGTGATGTCGGCGGGGGCCAGGGGCTGGGGCGGCAGGCCGGCCAGACCGCGCAGGGCGGCATGGATGTTGGCCAGCCCCGGCCCCGACAGCACCCGTTCCGCCGACACATGGTCGAAATGCTGGCGCAGCCAGGCCAGGATGGCGTCTTCCCGCGCCGTTTGCGCCGCCATGGTCACATGGCCGCCCTCGCTGGCGATGGCCTGCCAGCGCCCCTGGCGCGGCACCAGCAGCGACACGCCAAGGCCGGTGCCCGGCCCGGCCACGGCGATGGGGGCGCCGGGGGCGGAGCGGCCGGGGCAGATCGTGGCCTGATCGGCGGCCTGCAGGTGCGGCACGGCCAGGGCCACGGCGATGAAATCGTTCACCACCTCCAGCCGTTCGAGGGACAGGGTCTGGCGCACCTCTTCGATGGAAAAGCGCCAGGCGTGGTTGGTCATGGCCACGCTGTCGGCCAGCACCGGGCAGGCCACGGCGAAGGCGGCGCGGGCGGGGGGCGCCGGCGGCGCCACCTTGCGCAGATAGGCCAGGGCCGCCTCGGCCGGGCCGGGAAAATCGGCGCAGGCCAGGGTCAGCGGCTGCTGGCCTTGGCTGGCGCCGGGCGGCACCAGGGCGAAACGGGCGTTGGTGCCGCCGATATCGGCGATCAGTCCGGGGGCGGTCATCGGGCGGGGGCTTCTATCCGGCGTGGGGGCGCAAGGCGCGGTAAAGATCGGTGTAGGCGGCGGCGGCCTTGTCCCAGCCGAAGGCCATCCGCATGGCGGTGGCCTGGATGCGCCGCCATTGCTCGGGGTTGCGGATCAGGGCGGCGGCCCGTTCGATGGTCCACTGGAAGGCGCTGGCCAGGCTTTGGTCGAACACGAAACCGGTGGCCTGAGTGTGCAGCATGCTGTCGTAGGTGGAGTCCACCACGGTATCGGCCAGGCCGCCGGTGCGGTGCACCACCGGCAGGGTGCCGTAGCGCAGGGCGTAGATCTGGGTCAGCCCGCAGGGCTCGAAGCGCGACGGCATCAGCAGCATGTCGGCGCCGGCCTGCATGCGGTGGGCCAGATCCTCGGAATAGCCGATGCGCACCGCCACCTGATCGCCGTGGCTTTCGGCCAGGCCGCGGAAGGCGTCTTCCAGCCGCCGGTCGCCGGTGCCCAGCAGGGCCAGCTGGCAGCCCAGGCCCAGAACGGCGGGCATGATGCCCAGCAGCAGATCCATGCCCTTCTGGTCCGACAGGCGGCTGATAACGATGAGCAGCGGCGCCCCGGCCCGCTGCGGCAGACCCAGTTCCGCCTGCAGGGCGGCCTTGTTGGCGGCCTTGCCCTCGGTGAAATCCTCCAGGCCGTAGCGGCGCGGCAGGTGGCTGTCCACCGAGGGATCCCAGATGGTGTAGTCGGCGCCGTTGAGGATGCCGGAAAGTTCCCGGCCGCGCCACGACAGCAGCCCCTCCATGCCGAAGCCGTTGGGGGCGCTCTGGATCTCCTGGGCATAGGTGGGGCTGACGGTGGTCAGCCGGTCGGCCAGCGCCAGCCCGGCCTTGAGGAAGGACAGATGGCCCCAGAACTCGAAGCCGTCCAGGGTGTAAAGTTCCCAGGGCAGGCCCAGGCGCGGCACCAGATCGGAGGCGAAATTACCCTGATAGGCCATGTTGTGGATGGTGAAGACCGTGGCCGGGGCCGGGCCGCCCCAGGCCTTCAGATAGGCCGGGGCCAGACCGGTCTGCCAGTCGTGGCAATGCAGGATGTCGGGCTGCCAGCCCAGGGGGCTGCCGGGCTGCGACAGCCGCGCCGCCGCCCAGCTCAAAAGGGCGAAGCGCACGTCGTTGTCGGGCCAGTCGGCGCCGGCGGCGGTCTGATAGGGGCCGCCGTCGCGGTCGAACAGGGCGGGGTTGTCCAGCAGCCAGAGCGGCAGATCGCAGCCGGGCAGCCGCCCTTCCAGGATCTCCGCGTCGCCGCGGCCGAAGGGATCGCCCAGATTGGCCACCGCCCTGGCCTCGGCCTGGGCGGCAATGCCGCGATAGGCGGGCATCAGGAGACGCACGTCGCAGCCGCCTTGCCGCAGGGCCTGGGGCAGGGCGCCGGCCACATCGGCCAGCCCCCCGGTTTTGGCCAGAGGGTAGATTTCCGACGATGCGAACAAAACCTTCATGACCCGGCTCCGCCTGCTCACCTGCCGATCCCGAAACTCTAGCCTAGCCCATGGCGGCGGCCAGGGGAAGCTGTCATAAAGCTATAAACAAACCCTTGTCCTTCAAGGGATTGAGGGCTTGAGCTTTGGGGCCTCGCATGCCACTCTTGCCGCAGGCCTGCACGACGGGGCGAAACCCCGCGTTACACTGACGAGGGATGAATGAACACCCAGGATAGAGCCTTGACGCCCGCCGCCGTCGATATCCCGCAGCGTCTGCGCCGCACCCTGGCCCTGGTGCTGGCGGGGGGGCGGGGCACCCGCCTGAAACAGCTGACCGACTGGCACGCCAAGCCGTCCATCCCCTTCGCCGGCAAGTTCCGCATCGTCGATTTCGCCCTCTCCAACTGCATCAATTCCGGGATCCGCCGCATCGGCGTGCTGACCCAGTACAAGGCGCACAGCCTGATCCAGCATATCCAGCGCGGCTGGGGCTTTTTGCGCGGCGAGTTCAACGAGTTCATCGAGCTGCTGCCCGCCCAGCAGCGCACCGAGGGGGAAAACTGGTACAAGGGCACCGCCGACGCCGTGTTCCAGAACCTCGACATCATCCGCGACCATGCCCCCGATTACGTGCTGATCCTGGCCGGCGATCACGTCTACAAGATGGATTACGGCAAGATGCTGGCCGAGCATATCGCCAAGAACGCCGCCATCACCGTGGCCTGTATCGAGGTGCCGCTGGAAAAAGCCACCGGCTTCGGCGTCATGGGGGTGAACGAAGAGGGCATCGTTACCCATTTCCAGGAAAAGCCCGATCATCCCGAGCCCATTCCCGATATGCCGGGCTTTGCCCTGGCCAGCATGGGCATTTACATCTTCAACGCCGATCTTCTCGACGCTCTGCTGGTCAAGGATGCCGTCGATCCCGGCTCGGAACACGATTTCGGCAAGGACATCATTCCGGCCCTGCTGGGCAAGGTGCGCATGGCGGCGCACCGCTTCCAGGATTCCTGCGTGATGGATGGCGGCGCCGAGGAGGCCTACTGGCGCGATGTCGGCACCCTGGATGCCTATTGGGAAGCCAATATCGATCTGTGCCGCGTCACCCCGGCCCTTAATCTTTACGACAACGACTGGCCGATCTGGACCGACCAGGCCCAGAATCCGCCGGCCAAGTTCGTCTTCGATGCCGACGACCGCCGCGGCATGGCGGTGGATTCCCTGGTTTCGGGCGGCTGCATCATCTCGGGGGCCACGGTGCGCCGCTCCATGCTGTTCTCCAACGTCCGCGTCAACTCCTTCTGTCTGGTGGAGGATACGGTGGTGCTGCCCGATGTGGATTTCGGCCGCCATGCCAGCATCAAGAAGGCGGTGATCGACCGCGGCTGCGTCATTCCCCCCGGCCTGGTGGTGGGCGAGGACGCGGCGCAGGACGCCAGGCGCTTCTTCCGCTCGGAAAAGGGCATCACCCTGATCACCCAGCAGATGCTCGACGCCCTCGAGGCGACGGGCGCCTGATCCGGCGCGGGGTTCCGGATTTTTCCTATTTCAGCGCGCCGATGTGCAAAAGGCTGACCAGGGCCGGCAGGATCAGGGCGGTGGCCAGCCCGTTCAGGCCCATGGCCAGCCCGGCGAAGGCCCCGGAAACCGGCGAGGCGTGCATGGCCCGCGCCGTGCCGATGCCGTGCGAGGCGGTGCCGTAGGCCAGGCCGCGCGCCACCGGATCCTTCACCCGCGCCCGGTCCAGGGCCCAGCCGCCGAAGGCGGCGCCGCTGATGCCGGTGACGATGACGATCACCGCCGTCAGCGACGGCAGGCCGCCGATTTCCCCGGCGATGCCCATGGCGATGGGGGTGGTGACCGATTTCGGGGCCATGGACAGGATGATGCGGGGATCGGCCCGGCACAGCCAGCCCAGGGCCAGGGCGCTGCCCATGCCGGTCAGCGAGCCGGCCAGCAGCGAGACCATGATGGCGGCGAAGGATTTGCGGATGATCTCCATCTGCCGGTACAGCGGCACCGCCAGGGCCACCGTGGCCGGGCCCAGCAGAAAATGCAGGAAGCGGGCGCCGCTGAAATACACCTGATACTCGATATGGCAGGCCAGCAGCAGGGCCGAGATCGCCGCCACCGACAGCAGCACCGGATTGCTCAAGGGGTGGGCGCCCGAGCGGCGGAACAGGGCCTCGGCACCCTGGAACACCAGCAGGGTCAGGGTCAGCCACAGCAGCGGCGTGTGGAGCAGACCGGGGGCCAGCGCGGCGAGACGGGCCTCCATCAGCGTTTCTCCCCGGCGGCGCGGCCGAGCCGCTGCATGACGAGGCCGGTCACCGCCACCGTCAGCAGGGTGCCGGGCAGCACCGCCGCCGCCACCGGCAGCAGGGCGTGCGATAAAAGATCCAGATAGGCGATCACCCCCACCCCGGCGGGCACGAACAGCAGGGCCAGATAGCGCAGCAGGCCCTGGCTGGTTTTTTCCAGCTCGGGCGGCACCCGGCCCCGCACCACCAGCCCCAGGAACAGCAGCACCATGCCCGCCACCGGGCCGGGGATGGGCAGCCCGGCCAGCCGGGTGATGATTTCGCCGGCCAACTGGCAGAGCAGCAGCAACGTGATATAAGGGAGCACGGTGGATAAGCCTCGCTGAAGGATGACGATGACGGTGAAGGATGCGGCCGATGCCGTGGGGGCGCTTGCCGGTCTGCTGACTACAGTGGCGTTTCTGCCCCAGGTCATCAAGACCTGGAAAAGCCGCTCGGCGGCGGATCTGTCGCTGGGCATGTTCGCCATCCTCTGCGCGGGCGTGGCCCTGTGGCTGCTTTACGGGCTGCTTCTGGGGGCCTGGCCGGTGATCCTGGCCAATGCCGCCACCCTGCTGCTGGCTGGGGCCATCCTGGCGATGAAGCTGATGCGGCGGTAGCGTTTCCGGCTCTACAATTGTTAATCCGGCCTCCATCTGCCGAAAAGGCGGCTACGGGCATGATGATCCTCATTCCGGCCAAGAGGGCCGGTCGGAGAACAGCAGAGAGCCCGCCCGGCCCTCTCTCCACCACACGCAGGAGAGTACCATCATGACCCCCAAGCTCAGCGTTCTGGCCATTGCGGTTTGCGCGGCCACGGCTTTCGCCCCTCTGGCCTACGCCGATAGCGCGGCTCCCGCGCCCGCGGCCAAGGCTGCCCCCGCCGCCGCGGCCCATGCCGCCCCCGCTGCCAAGACCGCCGAGGCGAAACCCGCCGCCAAGGCCGTTCAGGCCAAGCCCGCCGCCAAGACCGTGAAAGCCGCCCATGCGGTGAAGTCCATGGTCAAGAAGACGGCGGTGAAAGCGGTGGCGAAGAAGGCCCCCGCCAAGGCGGTGTCGCATCACGCCCTGATGTCGCGCCACCGTGTCGAACGGATGCAGGCCGCCCTCTCGAACGCCCACTACAAGGTGGCTCTCGACGGCATCTGGGGCCCGAAGACCCGCACCGCCCTGCGCGACTTCCAGAAGGCCCACGGCCTGAAGGCCACCGGCCGCCTGGATCACGCCACCGCGAAGAAGCTGGCTCTGTAATTTTTCCGGACCTGTGCGGGCGCGGCTGGAGGAGTGCTTCCTCCAGCCGCTTTTTTTCGTCATCCTGAGGGACTGGCCCCAGACGGGAGAACAAACGGGTGACCGATCAGACCTGCGGCGATTGCGGCAGCATGGCGCCGCAGCGGCATTATCACCGGGTGGCCGGGCGCACGGTGTGCGATCACTGCCTGTTCGAGGCGCGCAAGCGGATGGCGGGGCTCTCCGATGTGCATCCCTACGAGGAATTCGTCGAGGCCCTGGCCGCCTCGCTCGACATGCGCGAGCGGGAAACCGGCCAGCACTCCAAGCGGGTGGCCTCGCACACCCTGATTCTGGCCCGCCATCTTTTCCCCGATGCCGCCCTGCTGCGCGAAATCTACTGGGGCAGCCTGCTGCATGATATCGGCAAGATCGGCGTGCCCGACGCCATCCTGCTGAAGGCGGGGCCGCTCACCGCCGCGGAATGGGCGGTGCTGCGCCGCCATCCCGAACAGGGCGCCGCCCTTTTGGACAAGCTGCCGGTGCTGTCCATGGCCGCCGAGATCGTGCGCTGCCATGAGGAGCGCTTCGACGGTTCGGGTTATCCCGGCGGCCTGGCGGGCGAGGCCATCCCGCTTTCGGCCCGCCTGTTCGCGGTGATCGATACCCTGGACGCCATGACCTTCGACCGTCCCTACCGCAAGGCCCTGTCCTTCGATGCCGCCAAGGCCGAGATCCTGCGCCAGTCGGGCCGCCAGTTCGATCCCCTGGCCGTGGAGCTTTTCTGCCGCGAGGAAACCTGCCTGCGTGAGATGACCACGCTGGCCCGCGGGCCCAGGGTCATCGGATGAACGCGCGGGTATTGTTTTACGCATACCGTATTCGCCGCGATGGCGCGTTGAGCGCCCGCGCGAGCGTTCGCGCGCAAGCCAAGCTGGCGGTACGCCAGCGCCCGGCGATTGAGGGACGCCCATCAAACAGGGCAATCGGCTTCACCCGATTGCCCCGCGGGCCGTGACGGCATCTCTACAATCCTTAATGTTTCGCCAAGGCGGAGAAAAGGTAAGGGGGCGTACCGTGCTTCCCAACAGCATGATTGATCCGCTTGAAGGAGAGTTCCCATGATCCACGGCCATTCCCCCCGTTCCCGCCGCCCCTTCCGCCTGGCCGCCGTTCTGCTGGCCGGCACCCTGCTGGGCGGCGGCGCGGCCGCTGCCGCCGATGGACCGCAGCAGCTGCCCGCCGTGGCCCCCCAGGCCGGGTTCGCGCCGCTGGTGCGCACGGTCAAGCCCGCCGTGGTCAATATCGCCACCTCCGAGATCCATCATCAGACCGGGTCGGAACAGCCGGAACAGCAGGCCCAGCCGCAGCTGCCGCCCGATTTTCCCTTTCCCGACATGTTCCGCCATTTCTTCCAGCACCGCGATGCCGGGCCGGAACATGCCCTGGGCTCGGGCTTCATTATCGATCCGGCCGGGTATATCGTCACCAACAACCACGTGATCGACGGCGCCACCAAGATCACCGTCACCCTGGAGGATGGCTCCAATTACAAGGCCACGGTGATCGGCCGCGACGCCAAGACCGATCTGGCCCTGCTGAAAATCAGCGCCGGCAAGCCGCTGCCCTATGTCTCGTTCGGTTCCTCGGCCAAGGAGGAGGTGGGCGATTGGGTGGTCGCCGTGGGCAACCCCTTCGGCCTGGGCGGCACGGTGACGGCGGGTATCGTTTCGGCGCACGGCCGCGATATCAATGCCGGCCCCTATGACGATTTCCTGCAGATCGACGCCCCCATCAATCCCGGCAATTCCGGCGGGCCGCTGTTCAATCAGGCGGGCCAGGTGATCGGCATCGATTCCGCCATCTACACCCCCAACGGCGGCAGTGTGGGCATCGGGTTCGCCATTCCCTCCGATATCGCCGGCCCGGTGATCGCCCAGCTCAAGGATCACGGCAAGGTGGAGCGCGGCTGGCTGGGCATCCAGATGCAGCCGGTGAATGAAACCATGGCCAAGGCGGTGGGCCTGCCCCGTACCGAAGGGGTGCTGGTGGATCAGGTTCTGCCCGAGTCGCCGGCGGCCCAGGCCCGGCTGCAGCAGGGCGACGTCATCACCCGCTTCAACGGCGCCGCCATCACCACCCCGCGCGATCTGGCGCTGGCGGTGGCGGGCACCCATGCCGGCCAGCATGCCCAGGTGGGGATCTGGCGCGGCGGCCACGATATGACCCTGGATGTGGCCATCGGCGCCCAGAGCAAGGCCGAGGCGGCGATGGACCAGGGCGGCCACGGCTCGTCGGTGGGTATGACCCTGGCCCCCCTCAACGATCAGGCGCGGACCCAGTACGGCCTGGCCTCCTCGGTGCGCGGTGTGGTGGTGACCGATGTCACCTCGGGCAGCCGCGCCGATGAAAGCGGCATCCAGCCCGGCGATGTGCTGGTGCGGGTGGGCACCACGCCGGTGACCTCGCCGCGCCAGGTGGCCGAGGCCATCCATGCCGCCGAACGGGCCAAGAAGGAGGCGGTTCCGTTGCTGGTGATGCGTAACGGCACCACCTATTACGTTGCGCTGCAACTTGCGGCGAATTAGCCTCCGTCGTTTCCGCCTTTCCGAGGACCATTTCCGATGTTCGCCAACAGCCGCCGCTTCCTGTCGCGCTTCCGTGCCCTGCTCTTTCCCTTCTGGGTGTCGGAGGAGCGATGGGCGGCCTGGGGGCTGCTGGCGACCATCATCGGCATGAACCTTGGCATGGTGTATCTCAACGTGCTGTTCAACAGCTGGAACAACGCCTTCTACAACGCCCTGCAGGATAAGAAGTTCGACGTCTTCCTGCATCAGCTGGGGGTGTTCGGCGAACTGGCGGCCATTTTCATCGTGGTGGCGGTCTATCAGACCTATCTGCGCCAGATGCTGCAGATCCGCTGGCGGCGCTGGCTGACCGAACGCATGCTGGGCGATTGGCTGGGCGGGCGGGCCTTCTACCGTTTGCAGATCGATCACGGCGGCGCCGACAACCCCGACCAGCGCATCGCCGACGATATCGACCAGTTCATCAGCGGCACCCTGTCGCTGGGGCTGGGCCTGCTGGATTCGGTGGTCACCCTGGCTTCGTTCGCCGCCATTCTGTGGGGGCTGTCGGGGGCCATGCAGGTGGGGCCGGTGTCGGTGCCGGGCTATATGCTGTGGGCGGCGCTGCTTTATGCCGTGGGCGGCAGCTGGCTGACCAATCTGGTGGGCCGTCCGCTGGTGAAGCTGAACTTCGACCAGCAGCGCTTCGAGGCCGATTTCCGCTTCAGCCTGGTGCGCCTGCGTGAAAACGCCGAGGGCGTGGCCCTCTACGGCGGCGAGGCCGACGAGAGCGGCCGCCTCAAGGAGCGCTTCTCCCACATCGTCGCCAACTGGTGGGGCATCATGCGCCGCCAGAAGAAGCTGACCTTCTTCACCGCCGGGTATAACCAGCTGGCCAATGTCTTTCCGGTGGTGGTGGCGGCGCCGCGCTTCTTCGCCGGCACCCTGTCGCTGGGCGGGCTGATGCAGACCGCCTCGGCCTTCGGGCAGGTGCAGGGCGCGCTGTCGTGGTTCATCGGCGCCTATGCCTCGCTGGCCGACTGGAAGGCCACGGTGGACCGGCTGCTCAGCTTCCATCAGGCCCTGGAGGCGAGCCGCGTGCCCCCCGCCGGCCAGGGCATCGACCGCCGCTTCGGCGATTACGGCGCGGTGACGGTGCGCGACATGGCGCTGTCGCTGCCCGATGGCCGGCCGTTGTGGCGGGGCGGCAATGTCTCCATCGCCTCGGGCGAGGCGGTGCTGCTGACCGGCCCCTCGGGCTCGGGTAAAAGCACCCTGCTGCGGGCCATGGCCGGGCTGTGGCCCTATGGCGCCGGCGAGGTGCATATTCCCGCCGGGGCCAAGGTGCTGTTCGTGCCGCAAAAATCCTATCTGCCCATCGACAGCCTGCGGGCGGCGGTCAGCTATCCCGCCAGTGCCGGCGCTTTCTCCGACGCCGACATCGCCGAGGCCCTGGAGGCCTGCGGCCTGCCCGCTCTGACGGCGGCCCTGGATGAAACCGCTCATTGGGCCGATCGTCTGTCGCCGGGCGAGCAGCAGCGTCTGGCCTTCGCCCGCGTGCTGCTGCACCGCCCCGACTGGCTGTTCCTCGACGAGGCCACCTCGGCCCTGGACGAAGCCGGCGAGGCCGCGCTCTATGCCCTGCTGCGCCGCCGCCTGCCGGGCACGGCCCTGTTCAGCGTGGGCCATCGCGGCACCCTGGCGGCGCTGCACGACCGTATCCTGCCGCTGTCGGCGCTGCTGGGCGGGGCGGCCCCGCAGCCGCAGCCGGTGTGAAAGAGGAGCGCCCATGAAGATCCTGGTGGTGGAAGACAGCGAGCAGGTGGCCCGCTTCGTGCTGAACGGCCTGCGTGAGGACGGGCACACCGTCGATCATGCCGCCAATGGCCGCGACGGCCTGTTCATGGCCTCGACCGAACCCTACGACGCCATCGTGCTCGACCGCATGCTGCCCGGCGGCATCGACGGCCTGGGCATTATCGAGGCCCTGCGCAAAACCGGCAACCGCACCCCCATCCTGATTTTAAGCGCCCTGGGGGCGGTGGACGACCGCATCCGCGGCCTGCGCGCCGGTGGCGACGACTATCTGGCCAAGCCCTTTGTTTATGGCGAACTGGCCGCCCGTCTGGAAGCGCTGGCGCGGCGCGGCCAGGGCGGCGGCGGCGATAGCGTGCTCAGTGTGGGCGATCTGCGCCTCGATCAGCTGGCCCGCAAGGTCACGCGCGGCGGCACGCCCATTCCGCTGCAGCCGCGCGAATTCGCCCTGCTGGAATTTCTCCTGCGCCATGCCGGCCAAGTGGTGACCCGCACCATGCTGCTGGAAAATGTCTGGGACTATCACTTCGATCCGCAGACCAATGTCATCGATGTGATGATCAGCAAACTGCGCCAGAAGATCGATACGCCGTTCGAACGGCCGCTGCTGCATACCGTGCGCGGCGTCGGCTACCGGCTCGATGCCGAGGGCGGGTAAGCCTGATGCTGCGCTCCTTCGCCCTGCGCCTGGCCCTGGCCTATGCCCTGGTGTTCATCCTGTCGGCCCTGGGGCTGGGGGGCTTTCTGTGGTGGCGCACGGCGGCCTATCTCGATCATGAAACCGATGCGGTGATTCTCGCCGATATTCAGGCGGTGGGCGATCAGCTGCGGGAATTCGGCCTGCCCGGCGCCATATCGGCCATCCGCGAGCGGGTGGGCAAGGCCGCCGATTCCCATGCCATCTATCTGCTGGCCGATCCCGCCCTGCGCCCGGTGGCCGGCAATCTCGACGCCTGGCCCCTGGCCATCCGCCACAAGCGCGGCTGGCGGCATATTCCCCTGGCGGCGCGCGGCCGCATCCACGATACCAAGGTGTTCTATCTGGTGCTGTCCGACGGCTATCACCTGCTGGTGGGCCGCGATGTGGAGGACCGCACCGAGATCCGCACCACCATCCTGGGGGCCCTGGGCTGGGCGGCGCTCACCGCCCTGCTGCTGGCGGCGGGCGGCGGCCTTTTGTTGCGCCGCACCATCTTCCGCCGCGTCGAGGCCATCACCCGCGCCACCACCGCCATCATGCGCGGCGATCTGTCCAACCGCCTGGCCGCCGTCGGCAGTTCCGACGAGTTCGACCGCCTGGCCCAGACCATCAACGGCATGCTGCAGCAGATCGAGGTGCTGGTGGACGGGGTGCGCAACGCCTCCAACGCCGTGGCCCACGATCTGCGCACGCCGCTGGCCGAACTGCGCGGCCGCCTGGAGGCGCTGCTGCGCTCGCCGCCCGGACCCGAGGCCATGCTGCAGGAGGTGGCCGAGGCGGTGGCCGATCTCGACCGCCTGATCGCGGTGTTCAACGCCCTGCTGCGGCTGGCTGAAATCGATTCCGGGGCCCGGCTGGCGGGCTTTTGCGCCGTGCGCCTGGACCAGATCCTCATCGAGGTGGCCGAGCTTTACGGCGCCGTGGCCGAAGACAAGGGCGTGACCCTGACCCTGATCGATCCGCCGGCGCTGGAGGTGCGGGGCGATCCCTCGCTGCTGGCCCAGGCCGTGGGCAATCTGATCGACAATGCGGTCAAATACAGCCCCGCCGGCGGCAATGTCACCCTGGGGCTGACGCCGCGCGGCGACGGCGGCCTCAGTATCACCGTCACCGACGACGGCCCCGGTATCCCGGCGGCGGAAAAGCTCCATGCCACCGACCGCTTCTATCGCGGCAGCGCCGGCGATCACGTTCCCGGCCTGGGGCTGGGCCTGTGCACGGTGGCGGCGATCATGCGCCTGCACGGCGGCAGCCTGATCCTGGGCGACAACAGCCCCGGCCTGGCCGCGGTGCTGGACCTGCCGGCCCAGGCGGTTTGATACCGGCCAACCATTGAAGTGACTCGTTGGCCGGTATCCAGCGAGCATTGAGCGAGCGGCCAAGGCGGCGGAT
>JAJZGK010000276.1 GCA_021798485.1 Pseudomonadota bacterium | reverse complement strand
GCCGGGATCAGGCGCCGGGGTCGGGGTCGGGCGGCGTCTCGCCGGCGCGGGCGCGGGCCTGGCTTTTGCGGCGCAGCAGATTGGCGCGCAAGGCCTCGGCCAGCCGCTTTTCCTTCTCCTCCTGCTCGCGCCGCATCTTATCGGTCAGGCGCGTCTGCGGCTCGGCCATGGGTTCCTCCCTCAGAAGACCGCTAAAATCTGCCGCTTTTTGCCTCGGCGGCTGCCCAAGGTCAAGAGAGGGCGCACAAAAAATGCAAAAAGCCCCTTGCATCCCCCAAACCCCTGTGGCATATGAAGCGCCTCTTCGCCGCCGCCACACCCCACGGCAGCTTGAAAACGGCGGAATTGCTGGCGTAGCTCAGGGGTAGAGCACGTCCTTGGTAAGGACGGGGTCGGAGGTTCGATTCCTCTCGCCAGCACCATCGAAGCCCCCCAGGGAAACCTGGGGGGCTTCGTCCGTTTCGGGGGCCTGACGGAAATGCCCTGCCCGCCTATTCCATCTCGGTGGTGAAGCGGTCGCACAGAAAGGTGATGAACACCCGCAGCTTGGCCGACATGTGCCGCCCCGGCAGGTAAAGGAGCCGCACCGGAATTTCCGGGGCGCGGAACGCCTTCAGCACATGCACCAGTTTGCCGGTGCGCAATTCCTCCGACACATAATAACTGGGCTGCAGGGTCAGGCCGTAGCCGCGCAAAGTGGCCGCCAGTTGGGCCGCCGGGCTGTTGGTGCGGATGCCGCCGCCCGGCTTGACCTCGATACGCTGCTGATCGGGGCCGATGAAGGTCCATTCCCGCGCCAGCCCCGGCACCACCGGCAGGATGCAGTTATGCTCCTCCAACTCTTTCGGGTGGGTTGGCTCGCCGCGCCGGGCCAGATAATCGGGCGTGGAGCAGATGATGGTGCTGAAACGGGTCAGGCGGCGGGTCAGATAGCTGGAATCCGGGCTATCGCCCATATGCACGGCAAGATCGAAGCCTTCCTCGATCAGATCGACCGTTCGGTCGGTCAGGATCAGCTCAACCGTGACATCAGGATAAAGCGCGGCGAAATCAACCAGGGCGGGGGCGATGCGCGCCGCGCCGAAGGTGGGCGGAGCGCTGACACGGACCAACCCGCGCGGACTGGTATGCATATGGCTGGTCATATGTTCCAGCTCGTCCAGTTCGGTCAGCAGCGGCGCGCAGCGTTCGTAAAAGAACGCCCCCACATCGGTGAGGCTGACCCGCCGGGTGGTGCGGTTCAGAAGCTTCACCCCCAGCTGATCCTCCAGCTCGCGCACATGTTTGCTGACCATGGTGGCCGAGAGCCGCAACTGCTGCGCCGCCGCCGAAAAACTGCCGGTTTCCACCACCCGGGCAAAGGCGCTCATTTTGGCAAGCCGATCCATGCTCCCTCCTTAATACCAACCGGCCAATGACTTGCCCGGTTGTACCGTCCCTCGCCGGGATTATAAACTTATGGAACATAATTTAAGATTATTTAAAGCGATTATCAACACCCCTCGATTTCGGCATAGTCTCTTCCAACAGGCCTGGATCTTTTTTCCTATTTCGTGTTTCGAAGGTTCCCCAATCATGAAACTCCTTCCCGCCCTTTCCTTGACCGCCCTGGCGCTGTGCAGTGCCGTTGGCGGCGTCCAGGCCAGCGAATTGTTCAGCCGCACGCCCGAAGTCCATGTCGCCC
Source organism: Pseudomonadota bacterium (assembly GCA_021798485.1). Taxonomy (GTDB): domain Bacteria; phylum Pseudomonadota; class Alphaproteobacteria; order Rhodospirillales; family Magnetospirillaceae; genus JAJZGK01. Next base: position 2,135 of record JAJZGK010000276.1, on the reverse strand, counting down.
TGCCCCTGGGCTCCACGCAGGGACAACTGGCCGCGATGCTGAGCAAGCAGGGCTACGACGGCATTCGTTTGAGCGCCGTTGCGGCCACCCCTGCCAATCCGCACCCCGAAACCAACACCAGCCTCACGGCGCATCCCGAGCAGACCCCTCTTCGGCTGGGATGGAACGGTGTTGCCAGCAAGAACGGACAGCAGGTGCAGGTGTATGTCGACAACTAAGCCGCCTCTCCTCCCGGCGGTGCTGTTATCCCCCATACGCTTGGATGGGCCGGGTTTTCCCGGCCCATTGCGTGTTTTAAAAGACCGTCTTCTGCCCTGGCTCGGCCTTTCGGCCCCGGCCTCGTCGTGGCTGTTCGCCCTGCGCACCGCCCTGGCGGCGGTACTGGCCCTGTACCTGGCCTTCGCCCTGCAGCTGGACAACGCCTTTTCCGCCGCCACCACGGTGATGATCGTGGCCAATCCCCTGCACGGCCTGGTCTGGGGCAAGATGATCAACCGCGCCCTGGGCACCCTGCTGGGCGGGCTGGCCGCCCTGGGCCTGACCGCCGCCTTCGGCCAGTCGCCCGTGCTGTTCCTGGCCGCCTTCGGCCTGTGGATGGGCTTATGCACCGCCGCCTCCACCCTGCTGCGCAGCTTCCGCTCCTATGGCGCGGTGCTGGCCGGCTACACCGTGGGGCTGATCGCCTTCCCCCATCTGCCGGCCCATCCCGACGACATTTTCACCCTGGTCACCGGGCGCGTCTCGGCGGTGCTGCTGGGCATCGCCTGCTCCACCCTGGTCAGTTCGCTGTTATCCAGCCGCAACGGCGCCCAGATGCTGGAGGCGCGGCTGCGCGCCCTGCTGGCCGAGCTCCTGGAGCGCATGCAAAGCGCGCTGCTGCTGCCGCCCCAGACGGTGCCGTCGCAGGCCGAGCGCCTGGAACGCGGCCGCTTGCGGCATCAAACCCGCAACGCCGTCATGGCCCTGGACGGGCTGGTGGAATGCGCCGCCGCCGAGGGCACCCGCCCCGCCGGCGTGATCGAGGCCCAACGGGCCTCGGTGGCGGCGCTGTCCGCCGCCCTCACCACCCTGGCCGGGGTGGAAGATGCCATTCTGGCCCTGAACGTCGGGCCGGAGGCGCCGCTGCGCACCCATCTGGCCACCCTGGCCGCCCGCCTGCCCGTTCTGGCCGAAACCCTGCGCCACGCCCCTTCGCCGGATCTGCCCGCCGCCATCGCCCAGGCCCGGCGCGATCTGGCCGCCACCCGCGCCACCCTGGAGAACGGCCTGCGCGAAAACGCCGTGGGCACCGATGCCTCGGGCCGTCCGGTGGCCGATTTCGCCCGCCTGCGGCTTTTGGGCCAAAGCGCCGACCTGTTCGATGATCTGGAGATCGCCCTGGGCGGCCTGACCGGCCTGCTGCTGGGCCAGACCGGCGCCGGCGCCCCGGACCGCAGCGGCTTTCACCTGGAATGGCGCTGGTCGGGCATCAACGGCCTGCGCGCCGCCGCCGCCACCTGGCTGGCCTCGCTGCTGTGGATCATCACCGCCTGGCCCTCGGGCGGCATGATGGTGGGCGGCGTGGTGCCGAACGTCGGCCTGCTGTCGCTGCGCGACCGCCCCGATCTCGACGCCATGCAGCTGGCCAAGGGCATCACCCTGGCCATGGCCAGCGGTTTCCTTTATCTGCTGTTCGTGCTGCCCTGGCTCGACGGCTTCCCCATGCTGGCCCTGGCCCTGGTGCCGCCGCTGATGTGGGGCACGCTGCAAACCGTCAATCCGCGCCGCACCTTTATCGGCGTCGGCTTCCTGGTGTTCTTCATCACCCTGCTGGGGCCGCGCAATCCCATGTCTTACAATGTGATGAGCTATCTCAATATCGGGCTGGCCACGGTCTGTTCGGCGGTGATCGCCGCCCTGGTGCACCGGGTGGTGCTGCCGGTATCGCCCACCGCCCATATCCGTGGCCTGCTGGCGGTGATGCGCGCCGATCTGGAGCGGCTGGCCCGCCCGCGCCTGGCCCTGGCCGGCGCCTGGGCCGGCGGCTGGGAAAGCCGCATGAACGACCGGCTGCTGAACCTGGCCGCCCGCGTCCGCGCCGCCGAACTGCCGGCGGCGCCGCTGCTGCCCAACGCCCACGGCGCCCTGCGCCTGGG
>JAJZGK010000045.1 GCA_021798485.1 Pseudomonadota bacterium | reverse complement strand
CGCTCCAGCCCGGCAGCAGGGCGCCGGCATGGGGACCGGCGGCCACCAGCACGGCGCGGGCCGACAGGGTGCGGGCGTGGCCGGGGGTGGCAAGGCGCACGCCGCGGCAGGCGCCCTGGGCCAGGATCAGGGCCGAAATCGCATGGCCGCCCATCACTTCCACCCCGGCGCGGCGCAGCTGCCGCAGCAGCAGGGCCGACAGCCGGAGCCCGGCCACCGAGGGCGGCAGGGTGGGCAGTTCGCCCGGCATGGTGCCGGCGGCGGCGGCAAAGGCGGCCAGATCGGCGGCGGTGCTGCGCTGGCCCAGGATGGAGGGCAGCAGGAGCTGCCCGCCTTCGGCGGCCAGCGGCGCCAGGCGCTGGGCCAGCAGGGCGCGGAAGGCGGGATCGGCATCGAAGCGGTTGGCCAGCAGCAGCGGCGTGTGCGGCAGACCGTCCTGGCGCGGCAGCGCGATGTCGCGCGGCAGATAGCGGCAGTCCAGCCCCTGTTCGGCGGCGCGGTGGCGCAGGCGCTCGGCCAGGAAGCGGCTGTCGAAGGCCGACAGGCCGGCAATGCCCGCCACCACCACCTCAAGGCCGGGGCGCACCCGCCCCTCCCACAGGGCGGCGGGCACCAGGGCGGCCTCCTGCACCGTGCCCAGGATGGAATAGAGGCGGTGCTGCTGGCCCGGCCCGCCGTGATAGGGGGCGCCGGCGGCTTCGGTCAGGCGGGAAAACAGGGCCAGGGCCTGGGTTTCGGCGGCATCGGCGCGGGCGGCCAGATCGGCCACGCAGCCGGCGCCGTAGACGAAGCTGCCCAGGCCGTCATGCACCAGGGCGGTGGCGGCGCCAGTTTCGGCGGCGGTGGCGGCGGCCACCAGACCGGCCATGCCGGCCCCCACCACGATGACGTCGTATTGCGGACGGTCCATGATGGTCATGCCTCCGGCTGGCCGTGGAAATGATAGGTGGGGCCGAACAGATCGTGGCTGAGGGCCAGCTGGTCGATCTGCTTGCCGCGCGGCACCTGGGCCTGGCCCTTCCAGCGCTCGTCGAGGAAGCGCTTGAATTCGGCGCCGCCCTCCTCGGCGTCCCACAGGCCGTTGCGGTAGCCGGCCAGCATGGCCTTGTAGCCGCAGAAGGTGCCCTGGCACGAGCCGAAGCCCAGGCGGGTGCGCCGCCCCAGATCGTTGATGGTGCGGGCCGGCACCAGGGCGTCGGGGCGCAAGGCCAGTTCCACCTCGGCGCGGCTCACCTGCTCGCATTCGCAAAGGAGTTCCGTCATGTCGGGGTCGGCCTCCATGAGATCGGCCAGACGGGCCAGATCGGGGCCCAGGCGGCGTTCGGCCACCGCCAGGGCCGGGGGCGGCAGAAAGCGGGCCAGGCGCCGCAGCAGGGCGGGGTCGGCGGCGGGACGCAAGGGGGTGGTGGCGGTGCGGCAGGGTTCCCGCACCCCCAGGTGACGGGCCGCCATGTCGCTGGCGGCCTCGGCCATCAGGCGGTAGGTGGTCAGCTTGCCGCCCACCACCGACAGCATGCCGGGCAGGCCGTCGCGGGCGCCATGGTCCAGCAGGGCGAAGCCGCGGCTGATGTCGCGCCCGGCGGCGCCCCCGGCATCGGGCGGCACATAAAGCGGCCGCACCCCGGAAAACACCCGCAGCACCCGGGCCTCGGCCAGGGCCGGCACCAGTTCGGCGCCCAGGGCCAGCAGATGGGCCAGCTCGTCCGGCGTGGCCGTCAGGCCGTCGGGGCCGGGCGCGGTGATGGAACTGGTGCCCAGGATCGACACCGGCCCGGCCGGCACCAGAATATCGGCATCGCCCGGCGTGCGGCAGCGGTTCACCACCCGGCTCACCAGGGCGTGGTTCAGCACCAGCAGCGAGCCCTTGTCGCAGCGCACCGGCACATGCAGCCCGGCCAGGGCCGCCACCTGCTCGGCCCAGCCGCCGGCGGCGTTCACCACCAGATCGCAGGCGATCCGCCCCGCTTCGCCGCTGCGGACATCGCGGGTGGCGACACCGCACACCCGGCCGTCGCGGCGCTCGATGGCGGTGACTTCGGTATAAGAGCGGAAGCGCCCGCCCCGGGCCACGGCGGCGCGCAGGTTCGACGCCGTCAGCAGGAACACGTCCACATGGGCGTCGGGGCAGGTGGTGGCGCCCAGGATATCGTCGGGCAGATTGGGCTCCAGGGCCAGGGCCTCGGCGGCGGACAGGCGCTGGCCGGTCAGTCCGATGGCGGCGGCGGCGGCATCCCAGCGGTCGAAAAAGGCGGGATCATCCTGGGGATAGCGCACGAACAGCCCGCCGACATCGTGGACGCAATGGGGGGCGATGCGCTTCAGAATGCGGTTCTCGCTCAAACATTCGGCGGCGGCGGCGGCATCCTTCACCACATAGCGGGCGCCGGAATGCAGCAGGCCGTGGCAGCGCCCGGTGGCGCCGTTGGCCAGATCATGCTGTTCCAGCAGCACGGCGTCGATGCCGCGCAGGGTCAGATCCCACAAGATCCCCGCCCCGGTGGCGCCCCCGCCGATAATGACCACTTGCGTCCGTTCCATGATGTCCTCGCGCCAGGCTGGGCCGCCGCCGCTGCGGGCGGGGCCGGTGAACGAACCGTTTGCAGGGAAGGAACGGCGCGCCCCGCGCGGGCGCGGGGTCCGGTGCCGGAGCGGGCGGCGGTGCCGTTTGTCGTTAAGGGTGGGATCGGAAAGCGGGATCGGCCCCAGGCGGAACGGGAAACGGCGGTGACGTCCGCGCTCCGGAAGGCAAACCCCGGGCAGAGGGGGCGTTTCTCCCAAAACGGCGTTGTGTCACCCTTTCGCGCTTTCTCATTCGGCTCTTCACGAAGGGGAATATTTTCCGGAAACCAGTGTGGTCTTTCCGGCCCGGCCTGTCAATGCGACGGAGTTTTTTCAGCCGGATCTCATCCATGCGGCAGAGAGGCTCCTGCGATGGAAGGGGAAAGCTATCTTTCGAGAACCGCGGCTCTCTTCGGTGCCCCTTATACATACCCCCAGCTCATAGTAGTGATATCCAGCTATTACGCTGCTATCTGGAATCATTTCACTTTTTCTTTACATTTGGTAGGGAGGCAATCATGGACAACATAAAAATAAAATATAAGGTCTTGGTGGTGGTTGCGATCATGGGGGCCGTGGCTATTGCCAGCGCCCTCTATTTCGCCTTGTCGATGCGGGCGACGAACAGCGCCTTTTCGGCGCTGATCGCCGGGCGGGAACAGGCCGCCATCGACAGCGCGCGCGCCTCGCGGGATATCCGTTATTTCTTGGAAAGCGCTTTCAGCCTGGCGTTTGAAACCTCCGCCGACGCCGATGCGCGCCTGCTGCAGCAGACGCGGGACAGCCAAGGCGCCTATCTGGCGCGGTTGCGCGGTCTGGAGCCGCTGGTGCCCGGCCACAAGGCGGACATCGAGACGCTGCTGGATCTGGCCAACACGGGCTTCGTCCAATGCGATGCCGCCATCAAACAGGCTGCCGCCGCGCTCGACGCCAAAACCATTCTGGCCGCCGGCCAGGCGCTGAAAACCACCTGCGAGGCCAATATGCAGCCGCTTCTTCAGAAGCAGGCCGTCCTGACCGATGCCCTGAGCCACGAGGCGGACAGCCAATCCGCAGCCTTGATCGACAGCGCCTCCACCGCGGTGAACACCGCCTCGGCGCTGGTGGCTGTCGGGCTGGTTCTGGGCGCGGTTCTGGCCTGGTGGATCGCCAGCGTCAAGATCGTGGCGCCCCTGGTGGCGCTGTCCGGGGTGATGGGCCGGCTGGCCGGGAACGATCTTGACGTGGACATTATCGGCCGCAGCCGCCGCGACGAGGTGGGCGACATGGCCCGGACCGTGGAAATTTTCAAGGAGAACGGCATCGAGCGGGCGCGGATGGCCGAGCAGGAGAAGCTTGAGCAGAGCCGGCGCGAAGCCCGTGGCAAAGCCATCGAGAGGCTGACCTCGGCCTTCGACAAGGGCGTGGCCGCGATGCTCGATACCGTGGCCGGGGCCAGCACCGAACTGGAGGCCACCGCCGCCGCCATGGCCAACGGCGCCGAACAGACCACGCGGCAGGCCACCACCGTGGCCTCGGCCACCGAACAGGCCTCGAACGCCGTGCAGACCGTGGCCTCGGCCGCCGAGGAACTGTCGGCCTCCATTCAGGAAATCGGCCGCCAGGTGACGGAAGCCAGCAGCGTCGCCATGGCCGCCTCCGAGGATGCCAACAAAACCAACGCCACCGTGCAGGAACTGGCGGGCATGGCCGCCAAGATCGGCGATGTGGTCAATCTCATCAACGATATCGCCAGCCAGACCAATCTTCTGGCCTTGAACGCCACCATCGAGGCGGCGCGGGCCGGCGAGGCCGGCAAGGGCTTCGCCGTGGTGGCCGGCGAGGTGAAAAATCTGGCCAATCAAACGGCCAGGGCCACCGGCGAGATCAGCCAGCAGATCAGCGCCGTGCAGGGGCAGACGCAGACGGTGGTGGCCGCCATCGGCGGCATCGTCAAGCGCATCGGCGAGATCAGCCATATTTCCACCGCCATCGCCTCGGCGGTGGAGGAACAGTCGGCCGCCACCGCCGAGATCGCCGGCAACATCACCCAGGCGGCCCAGGGCACGGATCTGGTCTCGGCCAGCATCGGCGGCGTCAACGAAGCCGCCACCGCCACCGGCGCCGCCTCGCAGCAGGTTCTGGTTTCGGCCAAGTCCCTGTCGTCCGAGGCCGAACAGCTGCGGGCCATGGTCAGCACCTTCCTGCACGACGTGCGGGCGGCGTAACCGCAGCGGAGGAGCGGCGGCCACGCCGCTTCCGCCCGGATGGCGGGGGGGGGCGTGGCCGCCGGGCAGTGGCTCCGGCTTCAGATCCCCCGGTCCAGCCGTTCCAGCGCCTCCTCCAGCCGGGTGGCGCGGGTGGCGTCGCTCCAGCCCAGTTCGGCGGCCATCAGGGCGGCCACGCGGGGGGCGGCGGCGCGGGCGGCGGCGCGGTCCACCAGGGCCAGGGTCAGGCGGCGCAGCAGCACATCGGCCACGGTGACGGCCATTTCATGGCGCACGGCATGCAGCACCTCGGCCTCCACATAAGGATGATCGGGGTGCAGGCGGGCGGTGGCGCCCTGCCGCAGCAGCGGCGCCAGCAGGGCGCACTGGTCGCCGTAGCTTTCGTTCAGGTGGCGGGCGGCATCCTCGGGCAGGGCCGGCATCAGGGCGCGGTGGCCCTCGGGGTCGAAGGACTCGCCGCCCAGAAGGCGCAGGGCGTGGGTGCGGCAGGGGCCGGCGCCGAGGCCGCCCACGGCCAGGGCGCGGTCCACCGCCTCCTCGCTCATGCGGCGGTAGGTGGTCCATTTGCCGCCGGAAATCGACACCAGCCCCGAGGCCGACACCTGGATCACATGATCGCGGGCCAGTTGGGCGGTGGTGCCGGCCTTGGGGTCGAACACCAGCGGGCGGATGCCGCACCAGGCCGCGGTGACGTTGTCGCGGCTGACCGGCATATCGAAATAGCGGCGCACATAGCTCAGCAGATAGGCGATATCCTGTTCGCTCGGCGCCGGATGCGCCTCCACCTGGGCCGGGGTGTCGGTGGTGCCCACCAGGGTGCCGCCCTGCCAGGGCAGCACGAACAGCACGCGGCCGTCATCGGTGCGCGGCACCAGAAAGCCGGTGGCGGGCGGGGTCAAGGGCACATTCAGCATGAGGTGGCTGCCGGAACTCACCTTCAGCAGCGGCGGGGCGGTGGCATCGTCCATGCGGCGGATGGCGTCGGCATAGGGGCCGGTGGCGTTGATCACCACGCGGGCGGTCACGGCGAAGCGGACGCCGCTCAAGGTATCGCCCAGTTCGGCGCCGGCCAGGCGGCCCTGGGCGTCGTGGCGCAGGGCCAGCACCTCCACATGGTTGGCCAGCACGGCCCCGGCGCGGCGCGCCGTCATGGCCAGGGTGGCGGCCAGGCGGCTGTCGATGAACTGGCCATCGTAATAAAGCACGGCGGCCTTCAGCGCCTCGCCGCGCAGATGCGGAAACAGGCGCAAGGCCTCGGCCCGGCCCATGATGCGGCTCGGCCCCAGCGACATGCGGCCCGACAGCCAGTCGTAAAGCTTGAGACCGAAGGCGATGTAGGGCAGCTGCCACCACGACCGCACCGGCGTGACCAGCGGCAGCCGGCGGGTCAGATGCGGGGCGTTTTTCAGCAGGGCGCCGCGTTCGTGCAGGGCCTCGCGCACCAGCTTGTACTGGGCGCGGTCCAGCCGCCGCACCGCCGCCTCCAGATAGCGCACGCCGCCATGCACCAGCTTGGTGCTGCGGCTGCTGGTGCCCTCGGCGAAATCGCCGCGTTCCACCAGGGCCACGCTCAGGCCGCGGCTGGCGGCATCCAGGGCGATGCCGCAGCCGGTGGCGCCGCCGCCGATGACCAGAAGATCGAATCCATCGCCCGATTGCAGGCGGGTAAGGCTGTCCTGACGCATGTCGTCCTGTCTTTCCTGACACATCAAGGAAGGCGGACCAGCCGGACCGGAAGGGAATGATCTGGGGAGGTGGGGGAACCCTTGCGCAACCATGCCCGCCGGCCCGCTTCCCGGCGGGAAGGCTGGCCTGTTCGCGTTCGCATGGTCTCTGACGGCTCTGGGATCGAACGTTTCCCGCATATGGGGCGGGGCGGGGCGGGATTAAAGAGGGGCTGATAAAGTGATTTTGTAGATCAATGCGATCATTATTATGCGTTTCACTCGATTGATGCGGTGGAGCATGCTGATCCTATCGCAACCGGCCGTGCTTGAGCGGCCGCCGTTTTCGGGAGTTTCAAGCCATGACCAGCCGTCTTCGCCTCGCCTCCATCGTTTCCGCCGTGCTGCTGACCTCGGCGGGGGCTCTTTACGCTCAGGGCGCCGCTGTGAGCGGTCCGCGGGCCCTGCCGGGGCTGCAGGCGCCGGCGGCGCAGTGCGCCTCCGGCGTCCGGGGGGTGCTGGGGTACTGAAGCCCCGGCGCCCGCCCGCCGTTTCCAGCAGAAATATGTCGCCTAAACGCCCGCGAGGGGCTAAAACGTAACCCCCTTTTTTCGCCATTACGGCAGGGGCTCGCGTCCTTCGTTAGACAGGCTTTGGGACTATGGAAACGGAATTTCATCGGATTAAGCGGCTGGCGCCTTATGTGTTCGCGGAAGTAAACGCCATGAAGGCCCGCGCCCGCGCAGCAGGCGATGACATCATCGACCTCGGCATGGGCAATCCGGATCAGCCCACCCCCCAGCATATCGTCGATAAGCTGGTGGAGGCCGCCCGCAATCCGAAGGCGCACCGCTATTCCATGTCGCGCGGCATTCCCGGCCTGCGCAAGGCGCTGTCCAACTACTACGGCCGCCGCTTCGGCGTCGATCTCGATCCCGAGAGCGAGGTGGTGGTGACCCTGGGCTCCAAGGAAGGCCTGGCCAATCTGGCCCAGGCCATCACCAGCCCCGGCGATGTGCTGCTGGTGCCCAATCCCAGCTATCCCATCCACCCCTACGGCTTCATCATCGCCGGCGGCTCCTGCCGCTATGTGCCGGTGGCGCCGGGCAAGGAACTGCTGGAGGCGCTGGACCGCGCCGTCAAGCATTCGGTGCCCAAGCCGGTGGCGCTGGTGCTGAACTACCCCTCCAATCCCACGGCGCTGATCGCCGATCTGGATTTTTACGGCCAGGTGGTGGATTTCTGCCGCCATCACGGCATCTATATCCTGTCGGATCTGGCCTATGCCGAGATCTATTTCGACGGCAACCCGCCGCCCTCGATCCTGCAGGTTCCCGGCGCCAAGGATGTGGCCATCGAGTTCACCTCCATGTCCAAAACCTACAACATGCCGGGCTGGCGCATCGGCTTCGCCGCCGGCAACAAAACGCTGATCCACGCCCTGTCGCGCATCAAGTCGTACCTGGATTACGGCGCCTTCACGCCGATCCAGGTGGCGGCCTCGGCGGCGCTGAACGGCCCGCAGGATTGTGTGGAGGAAATCCGCCAGCTCTACAAGGCCCGCCGCGACGTCATGATCGAAGGCCTGGCCCAGGCCGGCTGGGATGTGCCCAGCCCGCCCGCCACCATGTTCGCCTGGGCGCCGATTCCGCCGGCCTATGCCCATCTGGGCTCGCTGGAATTCTCCAAGCTTCTGCTGCGCGAGGCCAATGTGGCGGTGGCGCCCGGCATCGGCTTCGGCGAATACGGCGATGGCCATGTGCGTATCGCCCTGGTGGAAAACCGCCACCGCATCCGCCAGGCCGTGCGCAACATCAAGGCCTTCCTGGCCGCCAACCCCACCCCTCCGGAACAGAAACAGGGATAAGGCCGAAGTGAGCAAGCACGCCTTGAAAGTCGCCATCGCCGGTCTGGGCACCGTGGGGGCCGGAACCGTCAAACTCCTGCGCGAGCAGGCCGATCTCATCGCCGCGCGGGCCGGGCGCCCCATGGTGGTGACGGCGGTGGCGGCGCGCGATCGCGGCCGCGACCGCGGCGTGGCCCTGGACGGCCTGGCCTGGTACGACGATGCCGCCCGCATGGCCGCCGAGGCCGAGGCCGACGTGGTGGTGGAGGTGATCGGCGGCGAGGGCGGCATGGCGCGGCGCACCGTGGAAGCCGCCTTCGCCGCCGGCCGCCATGTGGTGACCGCCAACAAGGCGATGCTGGCCCTGCACGGGGCCGATCTGGCCGCCCAGGCCGAAAGCCGGGGCCTGACCCTGGCCTTCGAGGCGGCGGTGGCCGGGGGCATTCCCATCATCAAGGCCCTGCGCGAGGGGCTGGCCGCCAACCGGCTGTCGCAGGTGTGCGGCATTCTGAACGGCACCTGCAACTATATCCTCACCACCATGCGCGAAACCGGCCGCGATTTCGCCGACGTGCTGGCCGAGGCCCAGGCCCTGGGCTATGCCGAGGCCGATCCCAGCTTCGACGTGGACGGCATCGATGCCGCCCACAAGCTGGCCATCCTCACCAGCGTGGCCTTCGGCACCCGGGTGGATTTCCCGGCGGTGCATGTGGAAGGCATCCGCCATATTTCGGCGCTGGACATCCAGTTCGCCCAGGAACTGGGCTACCGCATCAAGCTTCTGGGCATTGCCCGGCGCACGGAAAACGGCATCGAGCAGCGGGTGCATCCCTGCATGGTGCCCATGGGCTCCTCCATCGGCCGGGTGGACGGCGTGTTCAACGCCGTGGTGGCGGAAGGCGATTTCGTCGGCCGCACCATGTTCGAGGGGCGCGGCGCCGGCGCCGGTCCCACCGCCTCGGCGGTGGTGGCCGATCTCGTCGATATCGCCGCCGGGCGCCACACCCCCACCTTCGGGGTTCCGGCCGCCGCCTTGGCGCCGCTGACGGTTTCGCCCCTGGAGGAACGGCGCGGCGCCTACTATATCCGCCTGATGGTGCTGGACCGCCCCGGCGTTTTCGCCGATATCGCCGCCGCCCTGCGCGACGAGGAGGTGTCGATGGAGGCGGTGCTGCAGCATGGCCGCGCGCCCGGCGAAACGGTGCCGGTGGTGCTGACGGTGCACGATACCCGCGAGGCCGCCATGGCGCGGGCGGTGGCGCGGATCGCCGCCATCGACGCGGTGGGTGAACCGCCGCGGCCGATCCGCATCGAAACGCTGTAGTCACGGGGATAAACGGGTGGGAGCAATCATGGATCAGGTGCTGGTGGTGAACGATCTGGCCGAATTCATGGGCCGCAATCTGGCGCTGGAGGCGGTGCGCGTCACCGAGGCCACCGCCCTGGCCGCCTCGCGGCTGGTGGGCTGCGGCGACGAGCGCGAGCTGGAACAGGCGGCCACGCGGGCCATGTTCACCGCCTTGAACGGCCTGCAGATCGAAGGTTCGATCATTCTGGGCGAAGGCCCCCGGGAAGAGGTGCCCACCCTTTACAACGGCCAGGACGTGGGCGAGGGCGGCGGCCCGGCCATCGATGTGGCGCTGGACGCCATCGAAGGCACCACCATCTGCGCCAAGGGCGGCTCCAACGTGATTTCCGTGCTGGCCATGGCCGGCAAGGGCGGCCTGCTGCATGTGCCGCCGGTTTACATGGAAAAGATCGCCGTGGGCCCCGGCCTGCCCGAGGATGTGGTGTCGCTGGATGCCTGCCCGGCGGAAAACCTGAAGAATCTGGCTCTGGCCAAGGGGGTTGCGGTTTCGGATCTTTTGATCTGCATGCTGGACCGCCCGCGCCACGATGAACTGATGAACCGCGTGCGCGAGGCCGGGGCCCGCATCATGCTGATCGGCGATGGCGACGTGTCGGGCGTGGTGGCCGCCACCCAGCCCTTGAGCGGCGTGGATATGTATCTCGGCACCGGCGGCGCCCCCGAAGGGGTGCTGGCCGCCGCCGCCCTGGCCTGCGTGGGCGGGCAGATGCAGGGCCGCCTGCTGCTGCGCAGCGAAAGTGACAAACAGGCCGCCCACGCCCTGGGCATCAGCGATTTCCGCCGCATCTACCGCGTGCGCGATCTGGCTTTGGGCGAGGTGGTGTTCGCCGCCACCGGCGTGACCGATGGCCCCCTGCTGCGCGGCGTGCGCCGTCATCGCGGCGGCGCCGTCAGCCATTCGCTGGTGATGCGCTCGCACACCGGCACCCTGCGCTATGTGGAGGCTCATCACACCTCCCAGAAGGCCGGGCTGGACAGATTGGGCCGGAGCGAACAGGCGGGGCGGCCGGAATGAGCGGGGCGGGGGCCGGTCCGCAGCCTGCACCGGCCCTGCTGGACGTGGAGCGCTCGTTGTCGGGGCGGCGCTGGCAGGCCAGCCCCTGCGACGAGCGCCAGGCCCTGGCCATCAGCCAGCACTGGGCCCTGCCCGAGGTGGTGGGGCGGGTGCTGGCGGCGCGGCGGGTCGGCCTGGACGACTGCGGCCTCTTTCTGAACCCCACCTTGCGCGATCTGCTGCCCGATCCCTTTCATCTGAAGGGCATGGATGTGGCGGCCACCCGGCTGGCGGCGGCGGTCAGCGGCGGCGAGATGATCGGCCTGTTCGGCGATTACGATGTGGACGGCGCCACCTCCTCGGCGCTGCTGGCCCGCTTTTTCGAGGCGGCGGGGGCCAGCGTGCGCGTGCATATCCCCGACCGCATGCGCGAAGGCTACGGCCCCAACGCTCCGGCCCTGCTGGCGCTGCAGGAGCAGGGCGCCGGCGTGGTGGTGACGGTGGATTGCGGCACCTCGGCCTTCGCGCCGCTGGCGGCGGCGGCCGAGGCCGGGCTCGATATCATCGTGGTGGATCACCACGAGGCCGAGGCCGAACTGCCCCGCGCCCTGACCGTGGTCAACCCCAACCGCATGGACGAGACCAGCCCGCACGGCCATCTGGCGGCGGTGGGGGTGGCCTTCCTGCTGGTGGTGGCGGTGAACCGCCGTCTGCGCGAGCAGGGCTGGTACCAGGGTCGCGCCGTTCCCGATCTGATGCAATGGCTGGATATCGTCGCCCTGGGCACGGTGTGCGACGTGGTGCCGCTGACCGGGGTGAACCGCGCCCTGGTGGCGCAGGGCCTGAAGGTGATGGCCCGGCGCGGCAATGCCGGACTGGCGGCCTTGAGCGATGTGGGCGGCGTGAAGGAACGGCCCGAGGCCTATCATCTGGGCTATGTCATGGGGCCGCGCGTCAATGCCGGCGGCCGGGTGGGACAGGCCGATCTCGGCGTGCGGCTGCTCACCGCCGATGACGCGGCCGAGGCCCGGCGCCTGGCCGAGATGCTGGACAGCTACAACCGCGACCGCCAGGGCATCGAGGCGGTGGTGCTGCAAGAGGCCATCGAACAGGTGGAAAGCCGGGGCGACGACGGCACGCCGCTGCTGCTGGCGGCGGGCGAGGACTGGCATCCCGGCGTGATCGGCATCATCGCCGGGCGGCTGAAGGAACGCTACAACCGCCCCTGCTGCGTGGTGGCGCTGGACGGCGTCGAGGGCAAGGGCTCGGGCCGCTCGGTGCCGGGGCTGGATCTGGGCGCCGCCATCATCGCCGCCCGCCAGGCCGGTCTGCTGCTGAAGGGCGGCGGCCACGCCATGGCGGCGGGCTTCACCGTGCCGCGCGACCGCCTGGACGATCTGCGCGCCTTCCTGGCCGAACGGCTGACGGCGCAGATGGCCGGACCGCTGGTGCCGGTGCTGGAACTGGACGGCGTTCTCGATGCCGGCGGCGCCACGGTGGATCTGGTGGAAACCCTGAAACAGGTGGGCCCCTTCGGCTCGGGCAACCCCGAACCGCGCTTCGCGGTGATGGGGGCCAGGGTGGTGGCGCCGCGCGTGGTGGGCCAGGGGCATGTGGCCTGCCAGCTGGTGGGCAAAAGCGGCGGACGGCTGAAGGCCATCGCCTTCCGCGCCGCCGATTCCGAGCTGGGCCACGCCCTGCTGGCCAACGACGGCACGCCGATGCACGTGGCCGGCAGCCTGAAAATCGACACCTGGCAAGGCAATGTGGCGGTGCAGATGTTCATCGAAGACGCCGCCCCGGCCTACTGACCCCGGCCGGGAATAAAGAGCTTGCGCCCCAAGGGGGAAGCGGCTACTTATGCGCTCCCCGACGCGATGTCCCCATCGTCTAGAGGCCTAGGACACCGCCCTTTCACGGCGGTAACAGGGGTTCGAATCCCCTTGGGGACGCCACTCTTGTCCAAAAAAGCGAACCTTGCGGACGGCCACGGGCCGGCCGATGGTGAGTTGCCGGACAAGCTGGTCTTTCCGCCTGCGCAGGCGAATCACGCGATCCCCCACTTCCACGCTTTCGACGATCGAGCGCAGGTAGTCCTTGCGGAAGGCGATTGGGCCGCTTTGCAGGCGTTCCAATTACGGTGACAGTGCACTTAACTCTATTTTCAATTACGAATTACGGTGACGAATTACGGTGACAGTGCACTTAACTCTATTTTGCGTCAGATTGATTCAGACACTACCGATGGCTGGATGATAGTTCCACGGCAGGTCACCTTGTCAAGGTGATGGCTCAGGCCGCGAATGCGCCTATGGGGGCTGATCCCGGGGGTGAGCCATGACGGTTATGGCCTTCACGGCGCTCTCCGTCTTGATATAAGGAGGGGTGGCAGGCATAATGGCATATATTGAATATTTGCCATTTAGGTGATCAATGTCACAAGTTATTTTAATGGCCTCAAATGGCAGGGTGGTGATTCCGGCGGCTATGCGTGCCGAGATCGGCCTGCAAGAGGGGGGGAGCCTTGTGGCGCGCGTTGAAAATGGCGTGGTGGTGCTGGAGCCGATCGGCGAGGCCGTGCGGCGTGCGCAAAGCCTCGTGCGTCGTTATATTCCTGCCGGACCATCGCTGGTGGACGAAGTGATCGCGGAACGCCACCAGGCCGCCGAACATGAGTGAGGCTGTTCTTGACGCCTCTGCCGTGTTGACTTTGCTGTTGGGCGAGCCGGGAGCCGACAAGGTGCAGGCCACCTTGCCGGGAGCGTTGATCTCGGCCGTCAATCTGGCGGAGGTGATCAGCAAGCTTTGCGAGAGAGGCATGCCGTCCGATCAGGCGGCTCTTGCCATCGATTCGATTGGTGTGGAGATTGTTGCTTTCGATGGCGAGCAAGCGCGCTTGAGCGGCGAGTTGCGCCCGCTTACGCGTATTCTCGGCTTATCCCTTGGAGATCGTGCCTGTCTCGCTCTCGCGCGGTTGCGCAACCTGCCGGCCATTACGGCCGATGTTGCATGGGCAGGGGTGCCGGACTGCCGGGTGATCCTGATCAGGGGGGGGGGAACTAGAATGACGGTGAGCAGGGGGGCGTCCACCTGATCATCACCGTCGCCGATCGGCTGGTTCGGGGCGGGGCGGCATGTTATACCAACCGGCCAATGACTTGACCGGTTGTATCGTCCCTCGCCGGGCGGCGGCATCCGCCGCCTTGGCCGCTCGCTCAATGCTCGCTGGATACCGGCCAACGAGTCACTTCAATGGTTGGCCGGTATTAGGCTGAGGTGTTTTGGGATGAAGGTGTCCGAAGCGTGAATCCGCCGGTTTCGCATCAGCTGAGTCAGGCAGGGCGGATGCCGTTTCAGGATCGTCCATGCCGCATATGACTGCCGCATTCTTCGCCGTCCGGCGCCGTCTTCGCGTGATGGGGCGTTTCATCCGGCTGGATCCTGGCCGTCAAGGTTTGCTGGCCGAGGCGGTTTTTTGGCTTTTGGTGGCGCGGATGGCGCTGCTGGTGCTGCCTTTTTCCCGTATAGCCCCCTGCCTGGGGCGCCGCCTTCCTCCCGATCAGGGGCGTTGCTACGGTTTTCCCGGCACGCCCCCCGCCGGTGCCGCCGTCATCGCCCGCGAGGTGGGGTGGGCGGTCACGCGGGCGGCCCGTCATGTTCCGTTCGGGGCCGTTTGTCTGCCCCAGGCCATGGCCGCCAAAGCGATGCTGCGCCGCCGGGGCGTGGTGTCGGTTCTGTCGTTCGGCGTTGCCCCGGCCCGGGTGATGCAGGGGGAAAGCCACGCCTGGCTGACGGCCGCCGGGGTGGAGGTGACGGGGTTCCCGGTGGCGGGGGCCTTCGCCGAGATGGTCTGTTTCGTATAATATCAACCGGCCGGCCGGCACGGCGCCAGGTTATACCAACCGGCCAATGAATTGCCCGGTTGTATCGTCCCTCGCCGGGCGGCGGCATCCGCCGCCTTGGCCGCTCGCTCAATGCTCGCTGGATACCGGCCAACGAGTCACTTCAAGGGTTGGCCGGTATTAGCCGTTGCCGCCCTCGAAGCGGCGCAGGAAATGGCCCACGGTCAAAGCCTGCGCCAGTCCAAAGCCATAGGCCTGATCGGCCGCCCAGGAAACGCCGTGGTCGTCGGGCCAGTGTTCGGCCAGTCGGCGCATGCGCGGCAGATCGAAGATGGCATTGACCAGCGGGCTTTTCTCCATCCGGGCCAGTTCATCCTGGATGCGGGGGCGCTGCCGCGACAGGATGGCGAAACGGTCGGCCGCCTGCAGGCCGCGGTGCGGATTATCCAGAATGGCGTCGGGCACCAGGCCGCGCATGGCCCGGCGCAGCAGGGAGCGTGGCTGCCCCCCCAGGATGAATTGCTCTTCGGGGATGGTCAGGCAGAATTCCACCACCCTGCGGTCGGTGGTGGGGTCGGTTACCTGCAGTCCCAGGCGTTGGCGCAGCCCCTGGCGCAGCACCGCGCCTTCGCCGTTTTGCAGCTTGATCAGGCGGAAGGCGGCCGGATTGCGGGTGTCGATGATCCGGGCCAGATGATCCTCCACGCCGGCGCTGCGCGCAAGAAGGGGCTGCACCAGCCACAGGCCGAACATGTCCCGGGCATGGTTGGTGTCTTGCTGCGAGCCCAGTCTGACCAAAGCGTTGCGCAGGCCCGCCGGCAGAAAGGGGCCGAAGGAGTGGTTGAGAATGCCGCGCCGCGAAACGCCGGCCCGGCGCAGCCCCGGCCACAATCCCGCCCAGGCGGCGATCCGGCCATGGCGCAGCAGGGTGCCCAGGGCCGGCAACCCATTATAGGATATCCCGAAATTTCCGCCAACGCCGGTCAGCCCCACCGTGCAGCCGGCCTGGGCCGCCTGGGCCCACAGGGTTCGGAAGTTGTTGGTTCCGGAGGGGCGGGGCGGCACGAAGCCCCAGCCCACCGCCACTTCGTCGGCCAGGTCGAACAGGCTGCGCTCGGTTTCATTGGGCACCAGCCTGTGGTCCATATTGCCGGCATGCTCGGCCATAAGACGGGCCAGATCGGCCTCATCGGCGTTGTACCCGGATATTTTGGCGGCGTGGTCGGCGGGCACCAGGGTCAGGCCCGTCAGCCGGCGGCCCTCGGCCTTCAGCCGGCGGGCGGCCAGGGCGGCCAGGGCGGTGGAATCCAGGCCGCCGCTCAAAGCCACCGCCACCCCGCCGCTGGCGGGAAGGCGGGCCGCCACCGCCCGCTCCAGAAGATCGCGCAGGGCATCGGCATAGTCGGCATCGCGGGCGAAGCGCAGCTCCGGCAGATCTTCCGGCCGCCACCAGCGATGCTGGCGGGCCTGGCCGGCCTCATGGATCAACAGATGGCCGGGCCGCACCCGCTCAATGTCCTTGAACAGGGTGGCGGAACCGATCTGGCCGGGATGGGCCAGATGGTGGGCTAAAGCCTCGGCATCGATCGCGCGGGGAACCCGGGGGTGGGCGTGCAAGGCGCCGGTGCTGCTGGCAAACAGCATCTGGCCGTTGCCTTGCCAGAAAAACAGCGGCCGGGTGCCCGGTCCGTCGCGCCCCAGAATCAGGCGGCGCTTCGGCCCATCCCACAGCGCGAAGGCGAATTCCCCATCGAGCCGGGCGCAAAAATCCAGGCCCCAGCGGCCATAGGCGCGGGCGATAAGATCGCCCGGCCCCGATCCGGGCGGAGCGGCCAGCAGGGCCGCCAGGGCAGGCAGCTCGAACAGCATGCCATCGAAAGCGACGGCAATGCCGTCCGCGCCGGGGCGGCGGAGGCCGGCGGCCGGG
>JAJZGK010000275.1 GCA_021798485.1 Pseudomonadota bacterium | reverse complement strand
CGCCGCTGGCGCTGCTGCGCCGCCGCCGCGCCGCCGCCACCGCCGCCGCCGACCGCCTGCAGCTGGTGTTCGAAACCGCCGCCGAAGGCATTTTCGGGGTTGATACCGAACGCCGGGTGATCCTGGCCAATCCCGCCGCCGCCCGCATTCTGGGCTGGGACAGCGGCGCCGCCATGCTGGGCGGCGACGGCACCCTGGTGCTGGGCCACCATCTGGCCGACGGCAAGCCCTGCCACAGCGGCCACTGCGCCGTGCGTGCCACCATGAAGGACGGCCAGACCCGGCGCATCTCCGGCGAATTTTTCCAGGGCCGCAGCGGCAAGCCCTGCCCGGTGGACTATACCGTTTCCCCTCTACGCGGCGACGATGGCCGGGTTGAGGGCGCCGTGCTGGTCTTCCACGACACCTCGGAGCAGAAACGGGCGGCGCGCGAGATCCGCGCCCTGACCCGCTCCCGCCAGGCCATGCTCGACAACGCCCCCATCGGCATGGCCCTGATCGGCCTGGACCGGGTGGTATTGGAGGCCAACCAGACCTTCGCCGCCGTGTTCGGCCGCGCCGGCGAGGATCTGCGCGGCATGCATGCCCGCCACCTCTACAGTCAGGAAGCCTATTTCAACGATGTGGGCGAGCGGGCCTATCCGGTGCTGCGGGCCGGCGACACCTTCCGCGGCGATATCCGCATGGCCCGGCGCGACGGCGCCGAGATCTGGGTGCGGCTGGTGTCGCACATCGTCGACAGCGCCCGCCCCGATCTCGGCGTGGTGTGGACCGCCGAGGACATCACCGAACGCAAGGCCCTGGAACTGGAGCTGCAGCGCTCCAACGAGGAACTGGAGCGCTTCGCCTACGTGGCCAGCCACGATCTGCGCCAGCCCTTGCGCATGGTCTCCAGCTACATCACCCTGCTGCGCCGCGCCCTGGAGGGCCGCCTGGGCGAGGAGGAAACCACCTTCATCGGCTATGCCACCGAAGGCGTGCGCCGCATGGACCGCATGATCACCGACCTGCTGGACTATTCCCGCATCGGCCGCCAGAACACCGCCAAGGAAATGGTGCGGCTCGACGATATCCTGCGCCATGCCCAAAACACCCTGGAGGCGGCCATCGCCGAGGCCGGAGCCGCGCTGGAATGCCCGGAAACCGGCATCGTTCTGCCCGGCTATCCCTCGGAACTGGAACGGCTGCTGCAGAATCTGGTGGCCAACGCCATCAAGTTCCGCACCCCCGACCGGCCGCCGCGGGTGCGGATCGCCTGCCGCGACGACGGGCGCGAGTGGATTCTTTCGGTGGCCGACAACGGCATCGGCATCGCCCCGGAATACCACCACCGCCTGTTCATGGTGTTCCAGCGCCTGGTCTCGCGCGAACAATACGAAGGCACCGGCATCGGCCTGGCCGCCTGCCGCAAAATCGCCGAACATCACGGCGGCCGCATCTGGCTGGAGTCGGAGGCCGGCCAGGGCTGCACCATTTTCGTCGCCCTGCCCAAACAGTAGACCCACCGGCCGGATGCGTGTATGTAACTCATCCATGACTTTGATCGCCGATACCTCGTCCCTGGCCGCGTTCTGCGCCCGCCTGAAGACCGCCCCATACATCACCGTCGATACCGAATTCATGCGGGAGAAGACCTACTGGCCGCAGCTCTGCCTGGTGCAGGTGGCCGGGCCGGAGGAAGCCTGGGCCATCGATCCGCTGGCGCCCGGCATCGATCTTTCGCCGCTGTTCGCGCTGATGCAGGATCCCGCCATCCTGAAGGTGTTCCACGCCGCCCGCCAGGATGTGGAAATCTTCACCCACCTGACCGGCGCCGTGCCGGCGCCGCTGTTCGATACCCAGGTGGCGGCCATGGTCTGCGGCTTCGGCGATTCCGTATCCTACGAAACCCTGGCCACCCAACTGGCCCGCGCCCGCATCGACAAATCCTTGCGCTTCACCGACTGGAGCGCCCGCCCGCTGACCGATCGCCAGCTGCAATACGCCCTGTCCGACGTCACCCATCTGCGCCCGGTTTACGAAAAGCTGCAAAAGCGCCTGGACCGCGATGGCCGCAGCGCCTGGCTGGCCGAGGAAATGGCCCTGCTGACCGATCCCGCCACCTACAGGGTCGAGCCCGAGGAGGCCTGGCGCCGCCTGAAGCCGCGCACCACCAGCGCCCGCTTCCTGATGGTTCTGAAGGAGCTGGCCGCCTGGCGCGAGCGCGAGGCCCAGGAGCGCGACCTGCCGCGCCAGCGGGTGATCCGCGACGAATCCCTGATGGAGATCGCCGCCCAGGCCCCTTCCGGCACCGAGGATCTGGCCCGCACCCGCGGCCTGTCCAAAGGCGCGGCGGAAGGCCGCCACGGCGCCCAGATCCTGGAGGCCGTGCGCCGCGCCCTGGCCACTCCGGAAAGCGCCTGGCCCACGCCGCCGGAACGGCACGAGATCCCGCGCGGCCTGGGGCCGGTGGTGGATCTGCTGAAGGTGCTGCTGAAACTGAAGTGCGATCAGCACGACGTGGCCCAGCGCCTGGTGGCCTCCAGCGCCGACATCGATCAGATCGCCGCCGACGACGAGGCCAAGGTGCCGGCCCTGCAGGGCTGGCGGCGCGAGATCTTCGGCGAGGACGCCCTGAAGCTGAAGCACGGTCGCCTGGGCCTGGCCCTGGCCGAAAACGGCAAGGGCCTGCGCCTGATCCCGCTGGAGCAGCCCGGGTTATAGCACCGGCAGGCTTTCCTGCAGCCGCCCGCCCAGGCGCACCATCCCGATGCGCCGGGCCAGGCCGCTGCGGTCGTCGGTTTCCACGAAGGTGGCGCACAGGGTGCCCGGCCCTTCCGCCGGGGTCAGGCGGTCGCCCGGTATCTTGCGGATGAAGCGGCCCATGGCCGCCTCCTTCTTCATGCCGATCACCGAATCATAGTCGCCGCACATGCCGGCATCGGTCTGATAGGCGGTGCCGCGCGGCAAAATCTGCGCATCGGCGGTGGGAATATGGCTGTGGCTGCCCACCACCAGCGACACCCGGCCATCGGCATAGTGCCCCAGCGCCATCTTTTCGCTGCTGGCCTCGCCGTGCACGTCGAGGATGGCGGCCTGGGCCACCGCGCCCAGGGGGTGGCGGGCCAGTTCCTGCTCCACCGCCGCGAAGGGGCAGTCCAGCGGATCCATGAACAGGCGGCCCATCACCTGCAGCACCATCACCTTGCGCCCGCGCGGCGCCGCGAACAGCCCCACCCCCTTGCCGGGCGTGCCGGCGGGATAATTGCGCGGCCGCAGCACCCGCGGCTCCTGATCGAGATAGGGAATGATCTCGCGCTGATCCCAGCTGTGGTTGCCCAGGGTCAGCACATCGGCGCCGGCGGCGAAGAAATCCTGGCAGATTTTAGGGGTGATGCCGAAGCCATGGGCGGCGTTCTCGCCGTTCACCACCACGAAATCCAGGCTCAGACGCCGGCGCAGCTCCGGCAGATGCTCCAGCACCACGTCGCGGCCGCTCCGGCCCACCACATCCCCGCAATACAACAGTCTCATGCCACGCCCGTTTCCGTCACGATCAGATCCAGCCGCTGATCAAAGCGATCCAGCGGCAGCTTGTCCACTTTTTGCGCCGCGAAGGCCAGCCCCAGGGCCCGCACCGCCGGATCGGCGGCGCGCAGAGCGGCCAGGGTGCGGTCGTAAAAGCCGCCGCCATAGCCCAGCCGGCCGCCGTCGCCGTCGAAGGCCAGCAGCGGCACCAGCACAAGCGTGGGCGCCAGCGTTTGCGCCCCGGCGGCGGGATGGCGGGTGCCGTGCGGCCCGGTCTCCAGCGCCTGACCGGGGGCCCAGCGGCGGAACAGCAGCGGCAGGCCCCGGCCCGCCACCA
>JAJZGK010000044.1 GCA_021798485.1 Pseudomonadota bacterium | reverse complement strand
CTTGTCGTCATGCGCGGGCTTGACCCGCGCATCATAAGACGGCGTCTCCCCCCACAGGGATGGCCGGGTCAAGCCCGGCCAAGACGGCTTAAGGGAGGGGCTGTGGGGCCGAGGCCCTTTTGTCGTCCGCCCCTCTTGTCGTCATGCGCGGGCTTGACCCGCGCATCATAAGACGGCGTCTCCCCCACACATGGGTGGCCGGGTCAAGCCCGGCCAAGACGGCTTAAGGGAGGGGCTGTGGCGCCGAGGCCCTTTTGTCGTCCGCCCCCCTTGTCGTCATACGCGGGCTTGACCCGCGCATCATAAGACGGCGTCTTCCCCCCACATGGATGGCCGGGTCAGTGCACCCCGAAGGAATAGCCCATATAGTTGGCGTCCGGCGGCATCGGCTTTTCCTGGCTGGCCAGGCTGACCGAATGCAGGGTCACATCGAACTGGCCGGACCAGAACCGCAAAAACCGCGTCAGTTCGGGATAATCGGGCGCGCTGTCGTAATCCTGCCAGACGAAGCTTTGAATAAGATGCGGGCGCCCCGGCGTCTGGTAGAGAATCTCGGCGGTGGTTAACCGGCGCTGATCCTCGGAACGAAAATGACGGGCCATGGCGAGTTCCTTCCCAAATGGCTTTTCCGGGAAGGGCAAAGCAAGGCGCATGCCGTGGAAAAAATGGCGCTTTTCCTGATATCCGCTTCATTTTACACGGAATTTTTTGCCCGCCAGCGGAATCGTGGCGGCAAAAGCTGCCGCGGGCGCACGCAAAAAAAACGCGAACCGGAAACCGGTTCGCGTTTATCCGAAACATCTCGGCCTGCAGGTGAAACCTCAGCGGCGGCCTTTACGGGTCAGCACGAATGCGAACAACCCCACGGTAATGACCAGAATGGAGCCCAGGAACCCCAGGGCGATCAGGGCGTCGGGATCCAGATGCGAGAAGTTCATGTCGGATGTCCTCCTTAATCTGCCACTCCCAACTGATGGCCCGGCGGACAGATGCCACGCATCTCCCCATAATTCCCCCGGATCAGACTGGGATGGAATGTCCGCAAGGATATCATGGGTATAGGGGCGGAACAATGGCCGCCGCCCCGGCTTTACGCGCCAGACGTTAAAATCACGCCGGGCAATTACGCTTTCTTACTCTGCTTGATCTCGCGCATGATGCCCAGATCCTGCTCGATCTCGATCAGGCTGCGGATATCCTGGCCGGTGGCCTCCACCAGGCCCTGCTGATCATCCTTCAGGCGATCGAAGGCCCCCAGGGTCTTCAGATTGTCGAGAATACCGGAAAAGGCCATATCGAGCTTGGCGGCCAGGCCGATGGGGTAGCTGTTGCTTTCCAGCACATCCTCGGCCCGGCTTTTGATGCGGCTCATCTTCTCGAACATCAGGCTGGTGCCCATGTCGAGCAGGCGGGTGCGCAGATCGTCCATCAGCGCCTTCATGCGGGCCTGAAAGGCGCCGTCGGGGCTGTTGGCGATCTGATAGACCGCCAGCCCCAGCAGATTGCACAGCCGCTCCGAGGCATCGATCAGATCGTGCTTGGCGTCGCGCCGCACCTGATGATTTTGCCGTTCATCGCTCAACGTGGCGCGATGGGTTTCGATCTCGCCCAGCACATCGCGGGCCGAGCGCAGGGTAATCGCCACCTGACGCTCTTCCCGCGTCAAGGTTTCCGCTGTTTCAGTTTTTTTCTTCATTTTTCAGAGTGCCGCGGCGTCGGACATCACAACAAAACCGCCTTTGCCCCTGGAGCGCGGCGGTTTACGGCGCAACAGTAGCGTTTTCCCGCCGTTTTCGCCACGGCGATCTGGCCCGCGCCGCCATATGACCATTGTCATGAACCGGAACGTTGCCAGCGACGTCACAACGGAGTATAACGCGCCAAATTCCGCCGGGGAGCGGGATGAGGGAAAAAAAGCCGCAGGCAGGCTTGCGGCCGGCCCCACGCCTTCTTCAAGACACTGCCATTACCCTAGACGAGGACAAGACAACATGGCCATTGAGCGTACCCTGTCGATCATCAAGCCCGATGCCACCCGCCGCAACCTGACCGGCAAGATCAACGCCCGCTTCGAGGATGCCGGTCTGCGCATCGTCGGCCAGAAGCGCCTGCGCCTGACCAAGGAACAGGCCGGCAAGTTCTACGCCGTGCATGCCGAGCGCTCCTTCTTCGGCGAACTGGTCGACTTCATGACCTCTGGCCCGGTGGTGGTGCAGGTTCTGGAAGGCGAAAACGCCGTGCTGCGCAACCGCGAGATCATGGGCGCCACCAACCCGGCCAATGCCGCTCCCGGCACCATCCGCGCCGACTTCGCCGAATCGGTGGAAGCCAACTCGGTGCATGGCTCGGATTCGCTGGAAAACGCCAATATCGAGATCGCCTTCTTCTTCGCCCAGACCGAAATCGTCGGCTGATCCGAAGACGGCCAGGCGCCGAAATCATAAGGGCCGGCTCCCAGGGGGGAGCCGGCCCTTATGTCATGGTCAAGGCCGTTGGCCTTATAAGAAACGCACGTCCACGATCTCGTAGCTTTTCGAGCCGCCGGGCGTGCTGACCTCGACGGTATCGCCGATATGCTTGCCGATCAGGGCGCGGGCCAGCGGCGCATGCACCGAAAGCCGCCCCGAGCGGATATCGGCCTCGTGGGCGCCGACGATCTGGTAGACCGGCTCCTCGTCGCTGTCCTCGTCGGCCAGGGTCACGGTAGCGCCGAAACGCACCATATCGCCCGACAGGGTCGAGGCATCGATCACCTGGGCCCGGCTGATGATATCCTCCAGCTCGGTAATACGGCCCTCGATAAAGCCCTGACGCTCGCGCGCCGCGGTATATTCGGCGTTTTCCGACAGATCGCCATGCTCACGCGCCTCGGCGATGGCCCGGATCACCGCCGGACGCTCCACCGTCTTCATCTGCCGCAGCTCGTCCTCCAGAATGGTCAAGCCACCCGGAGTCATCGGGATTTTTTCCATCCGATCGTCCTGATATGAGAAAGACAAAAGCGGCGGCGGCCTGCGCCGCCGCCGGATTCCCCTAAAACGAGGATTTAAAATACGACTGCAACGGCGCAACATCAAGTGCGCCGCCACGCAAGGCCTCGATGGCGTCCACCGCCGCCGAAGCCCCGGCCACCGTGGTGTAGTGGGGAATGTTGCGGGTCAGCGCCGTGCGGCGGATCGAGAAGCTGTCGGCCACCGCCTGCGCCCCCTCGGTGGTGTTGACCACCAGCTGCACCTGTCCCGACAGCATGGCGTCGACGCAGTGCGGGCGCCCTTCCAGCACCTTGTTGACCACCGTCACCTCCACCCCATGCTCGCGCAGGGTGGCGGCGGTGCCGGCGGTGGCGATCACCTTGAAGCCCAGGCGCATCAGGCTTTTGCCCACCGCGACGATGCCGGCCTTGTCGCCGTCGCGCACCGACAGCAGGGCGGTGCCCTCCAACGGCAGGCGGCAGCCGCTGCCCAGCTGCGATTTGGCGAAGGCGCGCGGGAAGTCGCGGTCGATGCCCATGACCTCGCCGGTGGACTTCATTTCCGGCCCCAGCAGGATATCGACGCCGGGGAAGCGGGCGAAGGGGAACACCGCCTCCTTCACCGCCACATGCTCCAGCGGCGTTTCCACCAATTGGAACGAGGCCAGGCTTTCCCCGGCCATGATGCGGGCGGCGATCTTGGCGATGGGCAGGCCGGTGGCCTTGGCGACGAAGGGCACGGTGCGGCTGGCGCGCGGGTTCACTTCCAGAACGTAGAGATCGTCGTCCTTGACGGCGAACTGCACATTCATCAGCCCGACCACCTTCAATGCCTTGGCCATCAGGCCGGTCTGGCGCTTGATCTCGGCGATGATGGCGGGCGACAGCGAATAGGGCGGCAGCGAACAGGCGGAATCGCCCGAATGGATGCCCGCCTCCTCGATATGCTCCATGATGCCGGCCACGAACACATCGGTGCCATCGGCCAGGCAGTCCACGTCCACCTCGGTGGCGTCGGAGAGATAGCGGTCGATCAGCACCGGGTTCTTGCCGGTCACCAGCACCGCATCCTTCATGTAGCGTTCCAGGCCCGAGGCATCGTGCACGATGCGCATGGCCCGGCCGCCCAGCACGTAGGAGGGACGGATCACCACCGGATAGCCGATCTGATCGGCCACCGCCTTGGCTTCCTCCAGCGACATGGCCAGACCGTTGGCCGGCTGGCGCAGATTAAGCCCCTGCAGCAGCTGCTGGAAGCGCTCGCGGTCCTCGGCCAGATCGATGGCGTCGGGCGAGGTGCCGAGAATGGGGATATCGGCCTTTTCCAGGGCGGCGGCCAGTTTCAGCGGCGTCTGGCCGCCGAACTGCACGATCACCCCCTTGACCTTGCCCCGGCTCTGCTCCTTGCGCACCAGCTCGATCACGGTTTCGGCGGTCAGCGGCTCGAAATAGAGGCGGTCCGAGGTGTCGTAGTCGGTGGAGACGGTTTCCGGGTTGCAGTTGACCATGATGGTCTCGGTCCCGGCCTCCGACAGGGCGTAGGCGGCATGCACACAGCAGTAATCGAACTCGATGCCCTGGCCGATGCGGTTGGGACCGCCGCCCAGGATCACCACCTTCTCGCGGTCGGTGGGATCGGATTCGCAGTCGGGGGCGGAAATACCGTCCCCCTCGTAGCAGGAATACATGTAGGGCGTCTTGGAGGGGAACTCGCCGGCGCAGGTGTCGATGCGCTTGAACACCGGGTGCACGTTCAGCACCTCGCGGCGGAAGGCGGTTTCCACCAGGGTTTTGCCCGAAAGCTCCGACAGGCGCTCGTCCGAGAAGCCCATCTTCTTCACCCGCAGCATGCCGGGGGCGTCGATGGGCAGGCCCTTGGCCTTCAAGACCGCCTCTTCGTCGACGATCTCCTTGATCTGCTCCAGGAACCAGGGATCGTAGGCCGAGCAGGCCTGCACCTCGGCCACCGACAGCCCGAAGCGGAAGGCCTGGGCGATCACCAGCAGACGGTCGGCGCGCGGCTGCGACAGCGCGGCCTTCACCGCATCCTTGTTCTTGCCGCCCTCGGCGCCCTCGATCTCCACCTCATTCAGGCCGGTGAGGCCGGTTTCCATGGAACGCAGGCCCTTTTGCAGGCTTTCCTGGAAGGTGCGGCCGATGCTCATGGCCTCGCCCACCGACTTCATGCTGGTGGTGAGCATGGGATCGGCGCCGGGGAACTTCTCGAAGGTGAAGCGCGGGATCTTGGTGACCACGTAATCGATGGTCGGTTCGAACGAGGCCGGGGTCACCCCGGTGATGTCGTTCAGCAGCTCGTCCAGGGTGTAGCCCACCGCCAGCTTGGCCGCCACCTTGGCGATGGGAAAGCCGGTGGCCTTCGAGGCCAGGGCCGAGGAGCGCGACACCCGGGGGTTCATCTCGATCACCGTCATGCGGCCGTCGGCCGGGTTGACGGCGAACTGCACGTTGGAGCCGCCGGTATCGACGCCGATCTCGCGCAGAACCGCCAGACTGGCGTCGCGCATGATCTGGTATTCCTTGTCGGTCAGGGTCAGGGCCGGGGCCACGGTGATGGAATCGCCGGTATGCACGCCCATGGGGTCGATGTTCTCGATGGAGCAGATGATGATGCAGTTGTCGCGCTTGTCGCGCACCACCTCCATCTCGTACTCCTTCCAGCCCAGCACCGATTCCTCCACCAGCACCTCATGCACCGGGCTGGCGGCCAGACCACCGGCGACGATCTGCTCGAACTCCTCCACATTGTAGGCGATGCCGCCGCCGGTGCCGGCCAGGGTGAAGCTGGGGCGGATGATGGAGGGCAGGCCAACGAATTCCATGGCCTCGCGCGCTTCGGCCAGGGTTTTGACCATGCGCGAACGCGGGCTTTCCAGGCCGATCTTGTCCATGGCGTCGCGGAACAGCAGGCGGTCTTCCGCCTTGGCGATCACCTCGCGCTTGGCGGCGATCATCTCGACGCCGAATTTCTCCAGCACCCCCTGATCGGCCAGGGCCATGGCGGTGTTCAGCGCCGTTTGGCCGCCCATGGTGGGCAGAAGGGCGTCGGGGCGCTCCTTCTCGATGATCTTGGCGACGATGTCGGGGGTGATGGGCTCGACATAGGTGGCGTCGGCCAGACCGGGGTCGGTCATGATGGTGGCGGGGTTCGAATTCACCAGGATGACCCGGTACCCCTCCTCCTTCAGCGCCTTGCAGGCCTGCACGCCCGAATAATCGAACTCGCAGGCCTGGCCGATGACGATGGGACCGGCGCCGATGATGAGGATGGACTTGATATCTGTACGTTTGGGCATGGGCTTTTAAGGACCGTCTGGAAAGCGGGAGGTCGGACTGACGCAAGCGGCGGGGATCAGCCCCGCCGCTCCATCAGCGCGGCGAAACGTTGAAACAGATAATGGCTGTCCTGCGGACCGGGACTGGCTTCCGGATGGTACTGCACCGAGAACACCGGGCGCCCGTCCGCCTCCAGCCCTTCCACCGAACCGTCGAACAGCGAGCGGTGCGACACCCGCACCCCCTGGGGCAGGCTGTCCTCGACCACCGCGAAGCCGTGGTTCTGGCTGGTGATCTCGACCCGGCCGCTGGCCAGATCCTTCACCGGATGGTTGGCGCCGCGATGGCCGGTTTCCATCTTGCGGGTCTTGCCGCCCAGGGCCAGGGCCAGCATCTGGTGGCCGAGGCAGATGCCGAACAGCGGCAGCCCGCTTTGCAGCACGCCCTGGATCATCGGCACGGCATAAACGCCGGTGGCCGCCGGATCGCCGGGGCCGTTGGACAGGAAGACGCCGTCGGGCTTATGGGCCAGCACCTCCTGGGCGGTGGCGGTGGCGGGCACCACCGTCACCTTGCAGCCGGCATCGGCCAGGCAGCGCAGAATATTATGCTTGGCGCCGAAATCCACCGCCACCACATGGAAGCGCGGCGCCTCCTGGCGGGCATAGCCCTGGCCGCGGCGCCACAGCCCCTGGTCCCAGCCGTAGCTCTGGGCGCAGGTGACGTCCTTGGCCAGATCCATGCCTTCGAGGCCGGGCCAGGCCGCCGCCTGGCCGTGCAGGGCCGGCAGATCGAAATCGCCGCCCGGCAGATGCACGATCACGCCGTTGGGCGCGCCCTTCTCGCGGATGCGCCGGGTCAGGGCGCGGGTATCGACGCCGCTGATGCCGGGAATGCCGTGGCTCTTCAGCCAGTCGTCCAGGTGGCGCAGCGCCCGCCAGTTGGAGGGCTGAGTGACGTCGGCCCGCAAAATCAGGCCGCGCGCCGCCGGAGTGATGCTTTCCACATCCTCGGCATTGGCCCCCACATTGCCGACATGGGGAAAGGTGAAGGTGATGATCTGCCCGGCATAGCTGGGGTCGGTCAGCACCTCCTGATAACCGGTCATGGCGGTGTTGAACACCACCTCGCCGACGGCGGAGCCGGCGGCGCCGAGGCCGCGCCCCCACAGCACCGTGCCGTCCGCCAGAATCAGGGCGGCGGTCGCCCCTGGCGGGCGCGGGCTGTAGCTGCGGTCTTCCGGTTGAGCGTGCGTCATAAAGAATTCCTTGACCTGATCGGGGCGGCCGCGCACAAGCGGAGGAGAGCCGGCGCAAGGATGCGGCTCCCCCCTTATTGAGGGCCCTGCTGAAGCGGGCCTTCCACCTGATGGCGGGCAAATTGGGCTGTAGATAGGCAAATCCAGGCCTCCCGTCAAGGGGGCGCAGGCCGATTCAAAAGCCTTTTCCTTTCAATGGGTTATAAATTTGCATTTTTTACAATTTTCCGGTAAGCTTCGCGGTTTACAATAGCCTGAGGACTGAGAGAGTGGCAGCCATGTTGCGCCAACGCCTGAACGACGCCTTGAAATCGGCCATGCTGTCGAAGGACACCCGCTCGATTTCCACCATCCGCCTGATTCTGGCCGCCCTGAAGGACCGCGACATCGCGGCGCGCCCCCGCGGCGTCACCGACGGCATCCCGGAAGATGAGATCCTCTCCATGCTGCAGCAGATGATGAAGCAGCGGCGGGAAAGCATCGCCCTTTACGAGCAGGGCGGCCGCCTGGAGCTGGCCCAGCAGGAGGCCGAGGAGATCGCCATCATCGAAACCTTCCTGCCCGCCCAGTTCTCCGAGGCCGAGGTGGCCGAGGCGGTGCGCGCCGTCATCGCCGAGATCGGCGCGCAGGGGCTGAAGGACATGGGCCGCACCATGGCCGCCCTGAAGGAGCGCTATGCCGGCCAGATGGATTTCACCAAGGCCAGCGCCACGGTGAAGGCGCAGCTGGTCTGAACACCCCCTTCCGGTCCGCCCTGGGCGGGCCGGCCGCATAGGGTTCTGTCCGTCCGATGGCTTTTTCGCCCGCCTTTCTCGATGAATTGCGCACCCGGCTGTCGCTGGCCTCGGTGATCGGGCGCAAGGTGCGCCTGACCCGCAAGGGCCGCGAACATATGGGGCTGTGCCCCTTCCATAACGAGAAATCGCCCAGCTTCACGGTGAACGAGGACAAGGGCTTCTACCACTGCTTCGGCTGCGGCGCGCACGGCGACGTTATCACCTTCGAGATGCAGTCCCTCCATCTCAGCTTTCCCGAGGCGGTGGAGAAGCTGGCGGCGGAAGCCGGGCTGGAGGTGCCGGTCCAGGCGCCGGAGGAGCGCGAGCGGGCCCGGCGCGCCGCCTCGCTTTACGACGCCATGGAGGCGGCCTGCGCCTTCTATGAAAAAGAGCTGCGCGGCCCCGGCGGCCACGCCGGACTGGACTATCTGCGCCGGCGCGGCCTGGACGAGGCGACCATCGCCCGCTTCCGCCTGGGCTTTTCCCCCGACTCCCGCACCGCCCTCAAAACCCGGCTGAAACAGGCCGGGGTGAGCGAGGCCCAGGGCATCGAGGCCGGGCTTTTGAAACGGCCCGAGGGCGGCGGCGACAGCTTCGATCTGTTCCGCGGCCGGGTGATGTTCCCCATCACCGACCGCCGCGGCCGGGTCATCGCCTTCGGGGCCCGCACCCTGGGCGACGGCCAGCCGAAATATCTGAACTCGCCCGATACGCCGCTCTTTCACAAGGGCGCGGTGCTCTATGGCCTGGCCCTGGCCCGCGAACCGGCGGCGGAGGCCGGGCATTTCATCGTCTGCGAAGGCTATATGGACGTTATCGCCCTGCACCGCGCCGGCTTCCCCCAGGCGGTGGCGCCCCTGGGCACCGCCCTGACCGAAGCCCAGATCGAGCTGATGTGGGGCATGGTGGCCGAGCCCATCTTGTGCCTGGATGGCGACGCCGCCGGCCAGCGCGCCGCCGCCCGCGCCGCCGAACGGGCTTTGAGCGTGCTGAAACCGGGCCGCTCGCTGCGCTTCGCCTGCCTGCCGGCGCCGGAAGACCCCGACAGCCTGCTGAAGGCGCGCGGGCCCGCCGCCATGCGCGCCGTGCTCGACGAGGCCGAGCCGCTGTCGGCCATGCTGTGGCGCACCCGTTTCGCCACCCAGCCTCAGGACACCCCGGAACAGCGCCAGGGCCTGGAACACGAGATCCGCCGCTTCTTCGAGATCATCCCCGACGAGGGCCTGCGCAAGGACTACGCCTACGATTTCGTACAGCGGGCCCGCGACGCCGTGCGCCAGCGCCGTCAGTCCCGCCCCTATTCCGGCGGCGGCGCCCCCCGCCCGGCCCGCTTCGGCGCCCCGTTCCAGCCGCCCCGGGCCCGCGCCTACACCCAGCGCGATCCCCAGGGCCGCGTGCTGATCCCCTTGCGCCACAACCCCGAGCCGCCCTCGCCCTGGGCCCAGGCCGAACGCCTGCTTCTGCTGGGGTTCCTGGCCCATCCGCCCCTGCGCGACGAGGTGGCCGAGCGCCTGGGCTCGGTGGCCTTTGCCGATTCCGCCCTTGACAATCTTCGGCAGGAAGTCTTAAAGCACCACGATGGCTGGGGCGGCCTTGATTTCAAGGGTGTGCAGCGCCAACTACGCACGTGCGGCTTTTCGCAGATACTGGACCGCCTCTTGAACGCCACCGCTCTTGTACCTGCGGCCTTTGCCCGACCCGATGCGCCTCTGGACGAAGCGCGCGCCGGGTGGGAGGAGCTTTTCAGGCTTTACATGCGCAAGGAGCTGACGGCGGACCTGGTGGAGGCCGAACGGGCGCTGGCGGCGGACCTGACGCCGGACCGGGCCGAGCGCTTGAGCGCCCTGGTGCGGGCGAAGGACGAGGACCGGGACGGTTGAGCAGGGGCCGCGTTTCCGCCGGATCGAACGGCGAAAATGTGGGCCTCATGGATTTGTATCGCCAAGCGGCACCGCCTCCCTTCAGGGGGAAGCGGGGGGTGCTGCCGATGGGAGCGGAGACTGGATGGCTAACAAAGCGACGAATACGGCGGATGTTTCCGAGGGTCAGGAAGAAAATCTCGACGGTCCGCTGCTCGACACCATGGGAATCGCCGTCAAGAAGATGGTCGCCCGCGGCAAGGAACGCGGCTACATCACCTATGATGAGCTGAACACCGCCCTTCCCCCCGACGAAGTGTCCTCGGAACAGATCGAAGACACCATGTCCATGCTGTCCGAAATGGGCATCACCCTGGTGGAGAACGAGGAAAGCGAAGAGGCCCAGGCCAGCGAAACCGAGGAGTTCAGCGGCGAGGGCGAAATGCCCACCGCCGGCAACGTGGACGAGGAGGATCTGGGCCGCACCGATGACCCGGTGCGCATGTATCTGCGCGAGATGGGCTCGGTGGAGCTGCTGTCGCGCGAGGGCGAAATCGCCATCGCCAAGCGCATCGAGGCCGGCCGCGAGATGATGATCGGCGGCATCTGCGAAAGCCCGATGACCATCCGCGCCGTGCTGGAATGGCACGACGCCCTGGTCGAGAACAAGATGCTGCTGCGCGACATCATCGATCTCGACGCCACCTACGGCAGCCCCGGCGCCGAACTGTCGGAAGAGGAACTGGAAGCCGGCCCGCCCGAAACCAACCCCGCCGCCAAGAGTGGCGAGGACGCGGAGCCAGGCGCCGCCGACACCACCAAGGACGAGGGCGCCGAGGAAGGCGAGGCCGAAGAGGGCGAGGAAGGCGGCATGCCCGCCGAGGAAGGCGAGACCGAGGGCGAGGACAACAGCATCTCGCTGGCCGCCATGGAACTGGAACTGCTGCCGGTGGTTCTGGAAACCTTCGCCACCATCGCCGAAACCTACGCCAAGATGCAGAAGGTGCAGGAACAGCGCCTGTCGGTGCTGCAGAAGGGCGAAAAGGTGGCCGCCGCCACCGAAAAGAAATACGACAAGCTGAAGCAGGAACTGATCCAGCTGATGGACGGCGTGCATCTCAACAATGCCCGCATCGAACAGCTGGTCGATCACATGAACGAACTGAACCGCCGCCTGATGGGCCACGAGGGGCGCCTGTTGCGTCTGGCGGAATCCTGCAAGATCAAACGCCAGGATTTCCTCGACAGCTATTTCGGCAGCGAGCTCGATCCCACCTGGCTGGAACGGGCGTCCGAGCGCCCCGGCAAGGGCTGGAAGGACTTCGCCGGCAAGCATCTGAACGAGGTCACCACCATCCGCGGCCATATCGCCGAGATTTCCACCGAGGCCGGCCTGCCGATCTCGGAATACCGCCGCATCGTCGCCACGGTGCAGCGCGGCGAGCGCGAGGCCAGCAAGGCCAAGAAAGAGATGATCGAGGCCAACCTGCGCCTGGTGATCTCCATCGCCAAGAAATACACCAACCGCGGCCTGCAGTTCCTCGACCTGATCCAGGAAGGAAATATCGGCCTGATGAAGGCGGTGGATAAGTTCGAGTACCGGCGCGGCTACAAGTTCTCCACCTACGCCACCTGGTGGATCCGCCAGGCCATTACCCGCTCCATCGCCGATCAGGCCCGCACCATCCGTATTCCGGTGCACATGATCGAAACCATCAACAAGCTGGTGCGCACCAGCCGCCAGATGCTGCACGAGATCGGCCGCGAGCCGACCCCGGAGGAACTGGCGGAAAAGCTCTCCATGCCGCTGGAGAAGGTGCGCAAGGTCCTGAAGATCGCCAAGGAGCCGATCTCTCTCGAAACCCCCATCGGCGACGAGGAAGACAGCCATCTCGGCGATTTCATCGAGGACAAGAACGCCGTGCTGCCGCTGGATGCCGCCATCCAGGCCAACCTGCGCGAAACCACCACCCGGGTGCTGGCCTCGCTGACCCCGCGCGAGGAGCGGGTGCTGCGCATGCGCTTCGGCATCGGCATGAACACCGATCACACCCTGGAAGAGGTGGGCCAGCAGTTCTCGGTCACCCGCGAACGCATCCGCCAGATCGAGGCCAAGGCCCTGCGCAAGCTGAAGCATCCCAGCCGTTCGAGGAAGCTGCGCAGCTTCCTCGACACCTGAGCGGCGGGCTGCCGCCCAACAAGAAAGGCCGGACCGCCATGGCGGTCCGGCCTTTTTCATGCGTCCCCCGGCTCTCTCAGCCTTTGAGGGAAAAATCGATGGGCCCGCTGTTTTTCACCTGCAGCCAGAACAGGCCGCCCAGCAGCGAGATCGCCATCCCGCTGAAGCCGAACAGCAGCGACAGCGCGGTGGCCTGTTCATGCCCCACCCCCACCGAGCCCAGCATCAGCACCATCATGTTCTCGCGCACGCCCCAGCCCGAGATGGAAATGGGCAGAATGGTCACCAGCACCACCGGCGGCACCAGGGCCAGACAATCCGTGACCGACAGCGGCGCCCCCAGCCCTTGCGCCATGGCCCACACCACCAGCGTCAGATTGACATGGCCGAACAGGGTCACGGCCAGGATCGTTCCCAGGCGGGCCGGCGAGAAGAACAGGCGGCGGCTGTCGACGGCCAAAGCCATGAAGCCGCGCACCAGCCTCAGATGCGCCAGGCGGGCCGGCAGGCGGTCCAGCACCGTCAGCAGCAGCATGCCCAGAAGCCCGGCCAGGGTCAGGCCGGGAAACATCCAGAGAGCGGGGCTGTGGCCCACGCGGGCGGCCAGCAGCGGCAGGGTCAGGGTGGCCAGCAGCAGCAGGCCGAACACCGTCAGCACCCGTTCCAGCAGCACGGAATTGATCGAGGCGCTCAGCGGCAGGCCGTTCTGATGCGCCTTCCACACCCGGATGGCGTCGCCCCCCACCGCCCCCGGCAGCACCTGACCGAAAAACAGGCCGATCATGTAAAGGCGGGTGGCCTGGAAAACCGGCATCGCCAAACGGGCGGCGCGCAGCACCAGCGACCAGCGGCCGCCGCACACCAGCATCTGCACGCCCTGCAGCAGCATCGCCGCCAGCAGCCAGCCCGGATGCACTCCCCGGCACACCCCGAGGGCGGCGCCCAGATCCACCTTGCGGCTCAGATACCAGATGGCGGCCGCCGTCAGGGCCAGTTTCAGGGCCAGCGACGCCCAACGCTTGATCATCAATGCCTCTCATACCAACCGGCCAATGAATTGACCGGTTGTACCGTCCCTCGCCGGGCGGCGGCATCCTTAAGCCTTGGCCGCTCGCTCAAGGCTCGCTGGACACCGGCCAACGAGCCACGTCAACGGTTGGCCGGTCTCAGCCGCCACAATACCGCCGGTTTTAGCCCGGATCCCCCGGAGCGGCAACCCCCCTCCCGAGCAACCGCCCTGGAGGGCACGAGACGCCGGGGGCCGGGGGGCCGCCATCCAGGGCGTGGCGCAGGCGTTTGCCGGCCCGGGCCTTGCGGGCCAGCAGGGTGCCGATGGGCACCGCCCACAGACGCGACAGCTCGGCGAAGGTCCAGCCCTCCAGTTCCACCGCCACCCACACCGCCCGCTCCACCACCGACAGCAGCGCCAGGGCCCGGCCCACATCCTGACGCAGTTCAAGCTCCTCCCAGCCGCGCAGGGCCGGCGGCGGCGGCGGCTCGGGCGGCGGCAGGGCCTTGCGCCGGAACAGATCGGCCACCCGGCGGGCCAGGGCGGTGCACAGATAGGCGGTAAGATTTTCCACCTCGGCCAGCAGATCGGCCCGTTCCAGCAGGGTCAGCACCACCTCGGACAGCAGATCCTCGGGGTCCTGACCCTGCAGGCCGGACAGACGGCGGCGCACATAGCCCACCAGGCGGCCACGGTCCCGTTGCAGAACCTGCACCAGCCGGGCCGGGCCCGAGGCGTCGGCGGCGTCGCTCAAGGGCTAGGCCTGCGGCGCGCGGCGGCGGGCCTGATAGGCGGAAAAGGCGCTTTCCCCCTCGTCCCACCACCATTCGGCATAAAGCGAGCCGTCGGGACGGGGCGGACCGCCGCGTGCGCCGCTCTCCTCGCCGCAGCGCCACCAGCCGCCGCGCCGCCCGCTCCGCTCGCCGCAGCGGCGGTGATGGCGGCCATGGATGCGCCCGGTCAGCAGCCGGGCCAGCACCAGCAGGGCCACCGCCTGCACGAAAGTCAGGACCGGCAAATGGAACAGGACCGGCATGGTCATATTCCAGGCCCACTGCGCCACCGCCCCGAACACCAGGGCGATCACGATCACCGCCACCAGCCCGAACAGACCATGGGCAAAACCCGACAGACAGCGCCCGCCCCGGCTTTCGGGATCGCGGGAACGGCAAAACAGACGCGACATGATGCGTTTCTCCTTATGTCAAACAAGCACCTCTGCCTTCAAGACGGACGGCGCCGCCATTTTATTGCCGTGACCACAAAAAGTTTTTTTCACCGGGCACCCCTTCGCCCCAAGCGAGTTGAAGGGGCGGGGCCGCCGTTATATTGTGGCCGCGCCTTAAACCCTTTCATACGGCTGCCGCCCATCATGTCCGGTCTTAATCCCGTCGTCATCATTCCCGCCCGCCTCGCCGCCTCCCGCCTGCCCAACAAGCCGTTGGCCGATATCCATGGCGAGCCGATGATCGTCCATGTCTGGCGCCGCGCCGTGGCCGCCGCCATCGGCCCGGTGGTGGTGGCCTGCGGCGAACAGCCCATCTTCGACGCCGTGACCCGGGCCGGCGGCAATGCCGTGCTGACCCGCCCCGATCATCCCTCGGGATCGGACCGGGTGTTCGAGGCCTTGCAGAAATTCGATCCCGAAGGCCATTTCAACGCCGTGATCAACGTGCAGGGCGATCTGCCCACCATCGCCCCCGCCGTCATCCGCAGCGTGTTCGCGCCGCTGGAAACCCCCGCGGTGGATATCTCCACCCTGGTGGTGGAAATCACCGACGAGGGCGAGAGGCACAATCCCAACGTGGTCAAGGCGGTGGTGGGTCTGGCAGAAGGCCAGCGCGTGGGCCGCGCCCTTTATTTCAGCCGCGCCACCGTGCCCTGGGGCGACGGCCCCCATTATCATCATCTGGGCCTTTACGGCTACCGCCGCGCCGCCCTGGAGCGATTCGTGGCCCTGCCCCAGGGGGTGTTGGAAAAGCGCGAAAAGCTGGAGCAGCTGCGCGCCCTGGAACACGGCATGCGCATCGATGCCGCCCTGGTGGAAACCGTGCCCCTGGGGGTGGATACCCAGGCCGACCTGGACCGGGCCCGCCAGCTGCTGAACCGTCTGCATTAGGGACCGCGCCATGACCGCCGACCATCTGATCGCCTTCCAGGGGGAACTGGGCGCCTACGGCCATCTGGCCTGCAAGGCCGCCTTCCCCGAGATGACGCCCCTGCCCTGCGCCGCCTTCGAGGATGCCTTCGCCGCCGTGGCCGATGGCCGCGCCCGCCTGGCCCTGATCCCCATCGAGAATTCCATCGCCGGGCGGGTGGCCGATATCCATCATCTGATGCCGGCCTCGAAGCTGCATATCATCGGCGAGCATTTCCAGCCGGTGAACCATCACCTGCTGGCCCTGCCCGGCGCCACTCTGGACGAGATCCGCACGGTGAAAAGCCACGTGCACGCCCTGGGGCAGTGCCGCGCCTTCCTGCGCGCCCACAACATCCAGCCGGTGGTGGCCGCCGATACCGCCGGCTCCGCCGCCGAGGTGGCCCGCCGCCAGGACAAGAGCCTGGCCGCCATCGCCTCGGAACTGGCCGGCGAGATCTATGGCCTGGCCTCCCTGGCCGCCAATATCGAGGATGCCGACCACAACACCACCCGCTTCCTGGTGATGGCGCGCGAGGCGATGGAGCCCAGGCCGCACAGCCAGCCCTGCATCACCACCTTCGTGTTCCGCGTGCGCAATGTGCCCGCCGCCCTTTACAAGGCCATGGGCGGCTTCGCCACCAACGGCGTCAACATGACCAAGCTGGAAAGCTATCAGGTGGGCGGCCAGTTCACCGCCACCCAGTTCTATGCCGACGTGGAAGGCCACCCCGAGGAGGCCAATCTGCGTCTGGCCCTGGAGGAACTGGCCTTCTTCTCGCACGAGGTGCGCATTCTGGGGGTGTATCCCGCCCATCCCTTCCGTTTCGGCAACCGCGCCCCGCGGCCCGGCGCCTGAGGCAAGGGGGCGCCGCGTGGATATTCTGTGGAAAGGCCTGATGGGCGGTCTGGTCACCGCCCTGATCGCCCTGGCCTCGAAGCGCGGCAATGTGCTGCCGGGCATCCTGCCGCTGGCGCCGATCGTATCGGTGTCGTGGTCAAGCTGATCAACGACATCGCCGCGCAAACCAATCTGTTGGCCTTGAACGCAACCATCGAGGCGGCGCGGGCGGGAGAGGCCGGCAAGGGCTTCG
>JAJZGK010000043.1 GCA_021798485.1 Pseudomonadota bacterium | reverse complement strand
CTCGCAAACTGCTCGTCCTCGCCTATGGCGTCATAAAAACAGGACGCCACTTCGAAGTCGCTTGACCTCCAACACGGTATCTCAGGCGCCGGGCGCTGGCGTGCCGCCAGCTTGGCTTTCCTCCGCTTCCCTCCTTCGCTTGCGCTTCGTCGTCGCTGCGGGGGCCTCAGTGGCCCAACGCGTCATCGGTCTGCCGGCGCGAATGGCGAAGCGCGCGGCCAGGGCGCTTGTTTATCCGTTTGGGGTGTCCGCCTCCAGCGGCACCCGCGCCAGGGTCAGCACCATCACCGTGGCGGCGCCGGCCCGCCGCAGCAGGGCGGCGCAGGCCTCGGTGGTGGCGCCGCTGGTCAGCACGTCGTCCACCAGCAGAATCCGTTTTCCGGCCACGCCGTCGGGATGGGCCAGGGTGAAGGCGCCGCGCAGCAATCGCCGGCGCTGGTGGCGGTCCAGCGGCCCCAGCGGACGGGTGGCGCGGCGGCGGCGCAGCAGATCGGTGCGCACCGGCAGGCCGCTCAGGCGGCCGATCTCCAGGGCCAGCAGCGCCGCCTGATTGTAGCGCCGCCGCCACAGCCGCCAGCGGTGCAGCGGCACCGGCACGATGAGATCGGTTTCGGCCAGAAGCTCCTGCCCGGCGCGGGCCATCCAGCGGGCGAAGGGCCGGGCATGGCCGGTGCGGTCGGCATGCTTGAAGCGCAGGATCAGGGCGCGGCTGGCATCGTCGTACAGAAAAACGGCGCGGGCCCGGCCCGAAGGCGGCGCATGCACGGCGCACGAGGGGCAGGGGGCGCCGGCCAGGGGCAGCGGCAGGCCGCAGCCGTCGCACAGCGGCTGGGCGATGAAGCGCAGCCCGTCCCAGCAGGCCGGGCACAAGGCGCCCGCCACCGCCACCACGGCGCCGCACTTCAGGCAGCGCGGCGGCAGCAGCAGATCGAGAACGGCGGTGCCCAGGCGGCCCGCCCCGTGCAGAAAAGCCCGCATGGGGCCAGGGTAGGAAGGGGCGGGGGGCAGGTCAACCGCTTCGCATTGCCCCGGCGGCGGCGGCATGCCATATAGGGGGCATGACTGATGCCTTTGTTTTCGACCGCGCCCAGGTGCGCCGCCAGCGCGACCGCGCCGCGGCGCGTTTGCCCGAGCATGATTTTCTGCTGCGCGAGGTGGCCGACCGTTTGGGCGACCGCCTGCTGGATATGACCCACCGTTTTCCCCTGGCCCTCGATCTGGGCTGCCATGGCGGCGAGATGGCCGAGGCCCTGGCCGGGCGCGGCGGCATCGAGCGGCTGGTGCAGTGCGATCTGTCGCCGGTTCTGGCCGCCCGCGCCGGGCGTTCCGGCGCGCCGGCCCTGGCCGCCGACGAGGAGGCGCTGCCCTTCGCCCCGGCCAGTTTCGATCTGGTGGTGAGCAATCTGTCGCTGCATTGGGTCAACGATCTGCCGGGGGCGCTGCTGCAGATCCGCCACGCCCTGAAGGAGGATGGCCTGTTCATCGGCGCCATGCTGGGCGGCGAAACCCTGTGGGAGCTGCGCCAGTGCCTGATGGAGGCCGAACTGGAAGAGCAGGGCGGGGCCGGGCCGCGCATTTCCCCCTTCGCCGATCTGCGCGATCTGGGCGGGCTGCTGCAGCGGGCCGGCTTTTCGCTGCCGGTGGTGGACAGCGATACCCTGACCGTGACCTATTCCGACGTTATGCGTCTGTTCGCCGATCTGCGCGGCATGGGCGAGGGCAATGCCGTGGCCACGCGGCGCAAAAGCTTTACCCGCCGCGCCACCCTGTTCCGCGCCATGGCCCTTTACGAGGAGCGCTTCAAAACCGCCGAGGGCCGCCTGCCCGCCACCTTCCAGGTGCTGACCATGACCGCCTGGCGGCCGCATGTCTCGCAGCAGCAGCCGCTGGCGCCGGGCGCGGGGCGTATCAGCCTGGGCGATGCCCTGAACCATCCCGGCTCGTCGTGCGCTTTCCCGCCCCCCTGACCCGCGCCACCCTGCGGCGGCGCTACAAGCGCTTCCTGGCCGATATGGTGCTGGAGGACGGCACCGAGGTGACCGCCCATGTGGCCAATTCCGGGGCCATGCTGGGGCTGTCCGATCCCGGCCTGACCGCCTGGCTGTCCCGCTCGGACAAGCCGGGGCGCAAGCTGGCCTGGAGCTGGGAACTGGCCGAGGTGGAGGGCCTGCTGGTGGGCATCAACACCCAGCATCCCAACGCCATCGCCGCCGAGGCGGTGCGCAACGGCGCCATCCCCGAACTGTCCGGCTACGCGGCGCTGCGGCGCGAGGTGGCTTACGGCCGCAATTCCCGCATCGACCTCTTGCTGGAGGATCCGGCCCGCCCAAAATGTTATGTCGAGGTGAAGAACGTTCACCTGAAGCAGGGCGAGGCGGCGGCCTTTCCCGATGCGGTGACGGCGCGGGGCGCCAAGCACCTGGCCGAACTCTCCGACATGGCGGCGGCAGGCCACCGCGCCGTGATGCTGTTTCTGGTGCAGCGCATGGATTGCCGGTTTTTCCGCCCCGCCGCCGGGATCGATCCCGTCTATGCCCGGGCGCTGAAGAGCGCGGTTGCGGCGGGGGTGGAAGTGTTGTGTTATGACTGCCGTCTGACGCTGGACGGCATCGACGCCGGCAAACCGTTGCCGCTGCGTCTTTTCGAGGATGAACGAGGACCCCATGGATCAGAATGACAGCCGCGAGGCCAACCGCATCACCCTGCACGGCCCCGAGGCGTTCGAGGGCATGCGCAAGGCCGGACGGCTGGCGGCGGAGTGTCTGGATTTCATCCACGCCCATGTGCTGCCCGGCGTCACCACCGGCGAACTGGACCGCCTGTGCGCCGATTTCGTGGCCGAGCGCGGCGGGGTCTCGGCGCCGCTCAACTACCGCGGCTATCCCAAATCCATCTGCACCTCCATCAATCACGTGGTCTGCCACGGCATCCCCGGCGAGAAAAAGCTGGAGGAGGGCGATATCGTCAATATCGACGTCACCCCCATCCTTGATGGCTGGTACGGCGATTCCAGCCGCATGTTCTATGTGGGCAAGGTGGGGGTGAAGGCCCGCAAGCTGTGCGAGGTGACCTTCGAATCGCTGATGCGCGGCATCGCCGTGGTCCGGCCCGGCGCCACCCTGGGCGATATCGGCCACGCCATCCAAAGCTATGTCGAGGCCAACCGTTTCTCGGTGGTGCGCGATTTCTGCGGCCACGGGGTGGGGCGGGTGTTCCACGATGCCCCCAACGTCATGCACTACGGCAAGCCCGGCCAGGGCCTGAAGCTGAAGGAAGGCATGATCTTCACCATCGAGCCGATGGTCAATGCCGGGCGCTACGAAACCAAGATCCTGGCCGATGGCTGGACGGCGGTGACCAAGGACAAGAGCCTGTCGGCGCAGTTCGAGCATACCATCGGCGTGACCGCCGACGGCTGCGAGATCTTCACCCTTTCTCCCACCGGGCAGGATTTCCCCAACCGCGGCGAATGATGTCGGACACCGGGCCGGACCAGAAGCCCCACTATCTGGGGCACCGCCAGCGCCTGCGCCGCCGTTTCCTCGACGGCGGCCCCGATGCGCTGCCCGATTACGAACTGGTGGAACTGCTGCTGACCCTGGCGGTGCCCCGCGGCGACGTCAAGCCCCTGGCCAAGCGTCTGCTGGAGCGGTTCAAATCCCTGCCCGGCCTCTTGAACGCCAGCCCGCAGGCCCTGACCGAGGTGGACGGTGTGGGCGAGGCGGCGGCCACGGCGCTGAAGGTGGTGCAGGCGGCGGCCCAGCGCCTGGCCCGGCAGGAGGTGCTGCACCGGCCCATTCTGTCCTCGTGGGATAAGCTGCTGGACTACTGCCATATCAGCATGGCCCATCGCGGCGTCGAGCAGTTTCATCTGCTGTTTCTCGACCGCAAGAACGTGCTGATCGCCGACGAGGCGCAGCAGACCGGCACCGTGGACCAAACCCCGGTCTACCCGCGCGAGGTGGTCAAACGCGCCCTGGAACTGAACGCCACGGCGCTGATCCTGGTGCACAACCACCCCTCGGGCGATCCCAAACCCAGCCGCGCCGATATCGAGATGACCTGCCAGGTGCGCGATGCCGCCAAGGCGGTGGGCATCGTGCTGCACGACCATCTGGTGATCGGCCGGGCCGGCCACGCCAGCTTCAAGGCCCTGGGGCTGCTGTAGGGCCTGGGGGAATGTCCGAGGGGGCCGAAGCCCCCTTTTTCTTATTCCTTGGCCACGTAGGTGTAAAAGCGGATCGAGCCATCGGATTCCACCTTGCGGTAGAGGCCCTGGATTTCCGCCTCGAAGCCGGGGAACAGGTTGGCGCTGCGTTCGAACATGCGCAGATAGTCCAGCATGGGCCGGGCCTTTTCGTTCAGGCGCTCGCCGGGGATGATGGTGGCGATACCGGGCGGATAAACCACCCACAGGGTGGTGGCGATGCGGCCTTCCACCTGATCCAGCGGCACATAATCCACCTGATTGCGGGTGAGCATGCGCACGGCGTCGCTGGGACGCATCACCATGTCGGGGCGGTGCTCCGGGGCGAACTGGGCGCGTTGCAGGGCGCTGACATTGCTGGCCTTGAAGAAGTCGTGCATCTGGCCGCACAGGTCGCGGATGCGCATGCCGCCGTAGCGGGCGGCGCGGCGCTGCACGAATTCGGGGATGACGTCTTCCAGCCAGGCGTTTTCGTCGTGGCGGCGTTTGAAGGCCACCAGGGTGCTGAGCAGGGTTCCGGCCTTGCTGGATTCCACCCCCGGCGTCAGCAGGAACAGCAGCGAGTTGAGGTCGTTCTTTTCCGGCACCACGCGGTTTTCGCGCAGGAACTGCGCCACCACCGGGGCGGGGATGCCGTATTCGGCGTAGGCGCCGGTTTCGGCGTCGAAGCCGGGGGTGAGCAGGGTCAGCTTGTTGGGGTCGGTCATGGCGTAGCCGGCCCGGGTCACGGTTTTGAAGCCGTGCCATTTGGCGCCGGGGGCAAACTCCCAATAGCGGGGATCGGCGGCCAGCATGGGCGAGGGCACGTCCTCCCAGCGCACCATG
Organism: Pseudomonadota bacterium; assembly: GCA_021798485.1. Lineage (GTDB taxonomy): Bacteria > Pseudomonadota > Alphaproteobacteria > Rhodospirillales > Magnetospirillaceae > JAJZGK01. Next base: position 11,560 of record JAJZGK010000043.1, on the reverse strand, counting down.
CTGTCCTCCTGGCCTTCCAGGGGCACCATATCGGGCACGAAGGGATCGAAGAACCACTGGCGGGCGGGGTCGCTGTTCTTTTCGGCGAACTCCTGATGGATGGCGCGGATCTTCTTGCGCAGCTCGATGCCGAGATGAACGGTGTCGTCCCACAAAACCTCGCCCGAGCGGCCGCGCATCATCTGGGCGCCGACGTCGAGCGAGGCGAACAGCGGATAGAACGGCGAGGTGGAGGCATGCAGCATGAAGGTTTCGTTGAAGCGGCGATGCTCGATGCGGCGCACCTGGCCCTTGATGTGGCGGTCGCGCACATGGATCTGCGAGGCTTGCGAGAAGCCGGCCATCTGCTTGTGGGTGGACTGGGTGGAGATGATGCCGGGCGAGGTTTCGTCCAGCGCCTTCAGCCCCATGGCGTAATGGCCCTTGAACAGGGGGTGGAACTTCAGGAAGCCGGCCCAGGCCTCGTCGAACAGGATGTAGTCGCAGAGCGGGCCGATCTTCTCCAGGATCATCTCGGCGTTATAGATGGTGCCGTCGTAGGTGCACTGCTCGATCACCGCCACGCGGAAGGGGCGGGGGGCGCGCCATTTTTCGGGGTCCTTCACCAGCGGATTGGTGCGGATCTTCTCGCGGATGGCGGCTTCGTCGAAGCTGTCGGCATACATGGGGCCGATCAGGCCCTGGGCGTTGCGGTCGGTTTCCAGGAAGATGGGGATGCCGCCGCCCAGCACCAGGGCGCCGTGGATGGCGGCCTTGTGGTTGTTGCGGTCGAACAGCACCAGATCGTCCTCGGCCACCAGGGCCGATAGCACCACCTTGTTGGAGGCCGAGGTGCCGTTCAGGACGAAATAGGTTTTTTCCGCGCCGAAGATGGCGGCGGCGGCCTTCTGGGCCTGCAGGGCCGGGCCTTCGTGGATCAGCAGATCGCCCAGTTCCAACACCGAGTTATCAAGGTCGTCGCGGAACACCGCCTCGCCCAGATGCTCGACGAAGATGCGGCCGATGGGGCTGCGGTTGTAGAAGATGCCGCCGTTGTGGCCGGGGCAGGTCCACAGCTGGTTGCCTTCCTCGGCGTAATCCACCAGGGCGCCGAAGAACGGCGTTTTCAGGGTGTCGGCGAACTGCTTCAGGCGGCTGACCAGATTCTTGGCGATGAAGGCCGGGGTTTCCTCGGCCAGGAACACATAGCCGTCGATGAAGTCCAGCACATCCACGGGAATGCTTTCGAAGCGTTCGCCGCGCACCAGGATGACGATGGGCATTTCCAGGCCGCGGCGGCGCATCAGATTGATCAGCGCCGTGGCGCCGGTGCCGTTCTTGTCCCAGTCCACCAGCACGCAGCCGATGGCGGCGTCGGTCTGCACGGCGATTTCGGCATCCTCGATATCGCGGGCCCGGACCACCTCGAAGCCGAGGCTTTCCACCTCGCTGATGATCTGTTCGACACGGGCACCCTCAAGATCGCCGGCCTCGAAGGCCGGAGTGCAGACCAGAAAGGTCAAACGCCGAAAGAATTCCATCCTTGTCCCTTTTCAGTCTGGCGAATGGGGGCAGAAAAACGGGGGAAGACTACTGGAGGCGGGGGCTCCGGCTCCATCGGTTCGGTGGGTATGACGCGAAAACTTCATGAAAGCCGGACCGCCGCTCATCACTCCGTTTCCGGGGCCCGCGGGGCACCCGAAAAGAACCGGGCCGCCCCAAGAAGGAGCGGCCCGGACTTTTACCACGAGCGGCGGTGAAAGCCGTTATTTATTTTTTGCGCGTTTGCTCCAGGAAGCGGGCCACTTCGCCGGACAGGCCGCCCAGTTCCCGCTGCAGATCCTGCACGCCGGCCACCAGGGTGTCGGCTCCGCTCAGCAGCCCCGCCGCCGTCTGCTGGCTGCCCTGGGCGCTGTCGCGCACGCCGCTGATGCTGCGGTGCACCATGGCGCCGCCGCTGGCGGCCTGCTGCACGCTGCGGGAAATCTCCTGGGTGGCGGCGCCCTGTTCCTCGACGGCGGCGGCGATGGCCGAGGAGATTTCGCTGATGCGGCCGATGGTGGCGCCGATGCTGTGGATGGCGGTCACCGCCTCGCGGGTGCCGTCCTGCACGGCGGCCACCTGGGCGCTGATGTCGCTGGTGGCCTTGCCGGTCTGGTTGGCCAGATTTTTCACCTCGCCGGCCACCACGGCGAAGCCCTTGCCGGCCTCGCCGGCCCGCGCCGCCTCGATGGTGGCGTTCAGGGCCAGAAGATTGGTCTGGCTGGCGATATCGGCGATCAGCTTCACCACCTCGCCGATCTTGCCGGCGGCCTCGGCCAGTTCGCCCACGCGGGCGTTGGCCCGTTCGGCCTCGTTCACCGCTTCGGCCACCATCTGGCTGGAGTCGCTGGCCTGGCGGCCGATTTCGTGGATCGAGCTGGCCAGTTCCTCGGTGGCCGAGGCGGCGGCCTGAATGCCGGCTTCCGATTCCTGCGAGGCGCCGTCGGCCTGGGCGGCCTGCTCCAGGGTGCTGCCGGCGGCCTGGGCCATGGTCTGGGCGGCGCCGCGCAGACCCGAGGCGGCGTCTTCCACCTTTTGCCCCAGCTGGCCAACGCGGGCCTGCATATCCTCGGCGCTGTTCTTGATGAAGGCGGCGGCGTCTTCCTCGGAGCCTTGCATGAAGGCGGCGGCGGCGATCTCCAGATCCAGCAGCAGCACGGTGGAGATGGCGTTCATCGCCTCCACCAGCGCATCCGGCTTCTTGCGGAAATGCGGGGCCAGGGTGGCCTGGAAGCCGCGCAGAAGATCGGCGTAGAACACGAAGTACCAGCGCAGCTCCAGGCCGGCCAGCTGGCGGCGGCGGAACAGCTCCACCCCCTTCAGGATCTGGCTGTCGCTGAAATCGGCGGGAAAAATTTCGTCCAGCCAGTGGCTGCGCTGCGCCGCCACCGCCTCGGTCAGGCCGGTGCCCTGGTAGGCGGCGGCAACCTCGGGGTAGCCCAGGAAATGACGGTACGCATTTTCAATTGTCTTATCAATATTGCTTCTGATGATGGGGGAAATGGAGCGTAGAACTTCGCGCATCCGCTCGTCGATCTTCATGGACTCCAGGCGGCGCAGCCGATCTGTTGTAAAGGACATCTTTCCTCTCCCCCTTTGAGGTTGGATACGCTTCAGACTTTAACTTGAAGATTATGATAATCGCATTTTACAGATTCTCAAAATTCTGATTAGTGACAGACCGATTGTCTTGTAAGAGTGTTTCGGGTTGGGGGAGTATCCAAAAATTTATTCAATCTTTTATGGAAATATGTTCAGTAAAAAACATCTTATCATTAGATTTTTAAAGGAATGATGAGGTGGTTAATTGATTTATCTTTGGATAAATTTTAAATAAAAATATGATTATCAAAGATTCGTATCCCCGTGTTTTGGAAAAATTTTAAAATTAATGGCGGGCTATTCATTTTATTTTTGAATTTATTTATTCAATTTTATTTAATATTATAAATAATATTTTCTGCAAAAACTTGCTCTATTCTATTTATGTGCCTACTCTATCGGCCCTTGATGTTTAAAACATCTGTGGCGGGATGGGGTGATGCGGCGGATACGGTTTGATCTCGGGGTAACTCTGGCGGTACTGGTGCTGGTGCTGGTGCCCACCGTATCCACTTTCGCCGTGGTCTGGATCAAAGGCGGGGAGGTCTCGGCCCAGGTGGCGGGGCAGATTTTCTCGGGCAAGGCGGGGCTGATCGAAGCGCGTGCGGAGTCCCTGTTCGGCGCCGCCGCCGCCGTGGTGGAGGGCGGGGCGCTTTTAACCGAACTGCGGACGCCGCTGGTGGAGGAGGGCCGCCCCTGGGGCGGGCTGGCGGTGATGCGGCGTTTGATGGCGCGGCAGGCCCGGCTTTATTCTCTGTACGCCGGCTATCCCGATGGCCGTTTCCTGCAGGTGATCCTGCCGCGCGGCAATCCCACGGTTCTGGCCGCCCACCAGGCTCCGGCCGGTACCGCCGAGATCGACCGGGCCATCGTGCTGCGGCAAGGGCGGCGGGTGGAGCTGTGGCATTTTCTGGATGGCGGCGGCCGGCTGCTGCGCGCCACCCAGGCGCTTGATCCCGCCTACGATCCCCGCCGCCGCGACTGGTACACCATGGCGCAAACCCAGCCGGATGTGGGCCTGTCGGGGCCTTATCTGTTCGGCTCGCTGCGGCGTTTGGGGGTAACGGTCTCGCGCCGCCTGATGGGGGGAGGGGCGATCGGCGCCGATTTCACCCTGGATGATCTGGCGGCCTTCGTGCGCCAGCAGGCGGTGTCGCCGCATGGGGTGGTGTTCCTGCTGGAAGCGGGCGGCCGTCTGCTGGTGGCGCCGCAGGGCGGCGGCGCCGATCTGGTGCCGGCCCTGCTGGCGCTCCGCCGGGCCGGGCCGGAGGGGCAGGTGGTGCCCCGCGAGGTGGGGGGCGTGCCCATGCTCACGCTGTTCGCGCCGGTTTTCGGCGGCCGCATGGTGGTGGGAATCGCCGCGCCGCGCCGCGACTTCAGCGGCCCGGTGGCCTCGATCGCCCTGTGGGGGCTGGGGATGACGGTGCTGGCCCTGCTGGTGGTCATCCCCCTGGGTTCTCTGATGGTCCGCCTGATGTCGCGGCGCCTGACCGAGCTGGCCGAGGAGGCCGAGCGCATTACCGAGATGGATTTTTCCGGCGAGGTGCCGCGCCAGTCGGTGGTGACGGAATTCAGCCAGCTGGGCCGGGCTTTCGGCATGATGAAGGATCAGATGCTGGCCCGGACCCGCAATCTCGAGGCGGCGCAGTCCGCGCTGGTGCGCCTGCTGGAGCTGGGCATCGCCGTGGGGTCGGAAAAGGATATGGGCACCCTGGTGGAGAAGGTGGTGCTGGAGGCCGAGCGGATTTCCGGCGCCGAGGGCGGCACCCTGTTTCTGCTGACCCCGGACGGAGAGGCCCTGCGGTTCGCCTTCATCCATAACCGGGTGCAAGATATCCTGGTGGGCGGCGCCGGACAGGTGCTGGATTTCGAGCTGCCCACCCTGCCGTTCACGCCGCCGCCGCCCGGCAGCCCGGATCATGTGGTGTGCGCCGCCATCCGCCGCGGCGTTTCCATCCATGTTGCCGATGTGGCGGCCAGCACCGAGTTCGATTTCACCACGCTGCGCGAATGCGATGCCCGCGCCGGCTATCACACCCGCTCGCTGCTGGTGGTGCCGCTGCGGCCGCGCGGCGGCGAGGTGATCGGCGCCATTCAGCTGGTCAATGCCCACGAACGCGGCCGCGCGGAGGCGGTGCCCTTCGCCTTCGGGGCGCAGCGGCATGTGAAGGCCCTGGCGGCGCAGGCGGCCAATGCCCTGCACAACCGTATCCTGCTGGATGCCCAGGATGCCCTGGTGGACGCCATGGTGCGCCTTATCGCCGGATCCATCGACGCCAAATCGCCCTATACCGGCGGCCATTGCGAACGGGTGCCGCTGCTGGCGCAGATGCTGGCCGAGGAGGCGGCCCGCCAGACCGAGGGGCCGCTGGCCGATTTCGCCTTCACCAGCGAGGAGGAGTGGCGCGAATTCCGCGTCGGCGCCTGGCTGCACGATTGCGGCAAGGTCACCACGCCGGAATATGTGGTGGACAAGGCCACCAAGCTGGAAACCCTGCACAACCGCATCCACGAGATCCGCACCCGCTTCGAGGTGCTGCTGCGCGATGCCGAGATCGCGCGTCTGCAGGCGGTGGCGGCGGGGAGCCCGCCCGAGGCGGCGGCGGCGGCGTTTGCCCGGCGCCGCGCCGGGCTGGAGGCGGATTTCGCCTTCGTCGCCGAGTGCAATATCGGCGGCGAGGCCATGGCCCCGGAGCGGCTCGATCGCCTGCGCCGCATCGCCGGGGAGCGCTGGCAGCGGCATTTTTCCGACCGTCTGGGCCTGTCGTTCGCCGAGCAGGAACGGCTGGCCCCCATTCCGGCGCCGGAGCTGCCGGTGTGGGAGCCGTTGCTGGCCGACCGGCCCGAGCATGTCATTCCCTGGTCGGGGGGCGAGCGTTTTCTGTCGCCGCAATGGAAATTCACCCTGCCGATCCCCGCGGTGATGTACAACCGCGGCGAAGTGCACAACCTGTCCATTCTGCGCGGCACCCTGACCGGGGAGGAGCGCTTCAAGGTTTCCGAGCATGTGATCCAAACCCTGATGATGCTGGAAAGCCTGCCGTTTCCCAAACATCTGCGCCGGGTGCCCGAATATGCCGGGGCGCATCACGAAACCATGGACGGCAAGGGCTATCCGCGCAGCCTGTCCGCCCCGGATCTGTCGATCCCGTCGCGCATCATGGCCATCGCCGATATCTTCGAGGCCCTGACCGCCTCGGACCGCCCGTACAAAAAGGCCAAACCGCTGTCGGCCTGCGTGGCCATTCTGGCGGAATTCCGCGATAATGGTCATATCGATCCGGTGCTGTTCGATCTGTTTCTGCGCGCCTCCATCTACCGGCGCTACGCCGAGCGCCACCTGATGCCGCATCAGCTGGACGAGGTGGATGTGACGCGGTATCTGCACTGAGTGATACCGGCCAACCATTGACGTGACGGGTTGGCCGGTCTCCAGCGAGCCTTGAGCGAGCGGCCAAGGCGGCGGATGCCGCCGCCCGGCGAGGGACGATACAACCGGGCAATTCATTGGCCGGTTGGTATGAAGGGGGAGGACGGGGATGATCCGCATCCTGAAATGGAGCCCCGGGATGTGCGGGAGCTTCGAGGCCATGAACGATGATCACCGCCGGCTGATCGCCCAGACCAACCGCCTGATCACCGCCTTTTACGCCGGTGTGGGCGATGCGGTGGTGGCGGTCTGTTTCCAGGAGGTGCTGCAGGGCCTTCGCGGGCATTTTGATCATGAGGAAACCTGGCTGGCCCAATGCGGCGATCCCGGCCTGGCCGAACATCGGGCCGAACATCGGGCCGAACATGCCGCCTTTCTGGCCGAACTGGACGGCTTCACCCTGCCCGGCGATGCCGCCGCCCTGCTGCGGCGGCTGTGCGGCTGGCTGACCAGCCATATGGCCACCATGGACAGCGGGCATCCGCTGCCCGCGGACGAGGGGCCGGAAGAGGCGCGGGCGCCATCGGAGGGATAGGGCGAAATCTTAAACTTTTGGCTGGGATGTTGCAGTTGCCATGACCCTGTTGTAGCTTTATTCAAAGCTTTAACGAGCGCATGCGGGCCTGCCGGGGCCCGGCCATTTCGGGAGACGTCGGTTTGCAGCCCTCCGGGTCATCTGTTGGTCGTCTGATCACCCTGCCGAACCGTTCGCCGGAATGGCTGTCGCCGGACGAGGTCGAGCCCGCCCGCGTGGCCGGGCAGCACGCCTTTCCCGATGCCCTGACCGTTCTTCTGGTGGAAGATGATCCGGGCGATGCCCATCTGGTGGGCTACGCCCTGAAAAGCGAACGGGCGCCCTCGTTCAAGGTTCTGCATGTGGAAACCCTGGCCGAGGCGGTGGCGGGCCTGAAGGAAAACCCCGAGATCGGCGTGGTGCTGCTGGATCTGAGCCTGCCGGATTCCTTCGGTCTGGAAACGGTGACCCGCATGCAGGCCGAGGCGCCGCGCCTGCCCATCGTGATCATGACCGGGCACGATGATCCCGAATTCGCCGCCAAGGCCCTGGAAACCGGGGCGCAGGACTATCTGGTGAAGAACGATGCCTCGTCGCGCACCATTTCCCGCGCCATCCGCTACGCCATCACCCGTAAAAGCGCCGAACTGGAACGGCAGTCCCTGGCCGAACGGGTGGTGGCGCAGCAGCGCATCCTGATGCAGGAGGTGTCGGCGGCCCGCGCCATGCAGTTCGATCTGCTGCCGCGGGCCGAGCGCCTGGCCGCGCCCCTGGGCCGCATGGGCCTGGAAATCGAGGCCTATTTCGAGCCCTCATCGGGGATCGGCGGCGATCTGTGGGGCTGCATGGAAGCCGGCCCCGACCGCATGTGCTGCTATGCCTTCGATTTTTCCGGCCACGGCATCGGCGCCGCCTTGAACGTGTTCCGCCTGCATGCCCTGATCGCCGAGCACTGGCGGCCCGGCCTGGCGCCGTCGGAGGTGCTGCAAACTCTGGGCCGGGCCCTGAACGGCCTGCTGCGCCGCAGCCAGTTCGCCACCATGCTGCTGGGGGTGATCGATTGCGGCCGCAACGAACTGTCGTGGGCCTCGGCCGGTTCGCCGCCGCCGGTGCTGGTCAGCCAGGGGCAGCCGCGCTTTCTCGACAGCCGGGGCGTGCCGCTGGGCTTGCAGGCCACGCCCGCCTACCGCACCCAGACCGTGCCCTTCCTGCCCGGAGACAGTCTGCTGCTCTATTCCGACGCCATCACCGATGCCGAGGTGGGCGGCGACAGCTTCGGCGAGGCCGGTCTGGAGGATCTGGTGCGGCGGCTGCTGGCCGAACAGGGCGAGATGACCGTGAGTGGACTGCTGGATCTGTTTCATGCGGTGGCGCCGCCGCCCAATATCGACGATCTGACCGCCGTGCGCTTCAGCCGGCTGCGAGGCTGAGATGGCGGGCCCGGCAAACCGCAGTGATGAGTTCTGGTTTCACCAGACCGCGGCCGAGGCACCCCTGGGCTATCGTCTGGTCCTGGGCGGGCGTTTCACCTTCCGTTGCCACGATGCCTTCAGCGATGTTCTGGCCATCATCGCCTGGCACGGCGCCGCCGATGGCCTGATCGATCTGTCCGCCGTCACCTTCATGGACAGTTCGGCGCTGTGGATGCTGCAGGTGGCGCGCGACGAGGCGGCGGGGCGCGGCGGCTCTCTGCTGATCCGGGGGGCCGAGGGAGAGGCGCGGGAGCTGCTGCGTTTGACCCGTCTTGATGCCCCCTACCGGACCGACGGCCGTCCGCAGCCGGCGTTTCTGGTGGCCGACGGCCAGTCCTGGCCGCAGGGCAGCCGGCCGCTTTTACATGCCGAGGCCACGCCCGATCTCTTGAGCAAGGGGCTGTCGGCGCCTTATTGCGGCTTTATCGAAGGCGACAAGATGCCGGGGGCGCGCTGCCTGCGCGCCGTGCAGATGGGCGGGCTGGCGCTGTCGGTGTCCACGGGAACCGCCTGCGGCATGGAGGTGGTGCAGCCCTTCGCCGAGGCCTTGCAGGCCACCCTGGGCGGCACCGACATGTCACTGGTGGAACTCTGTCTGGCCGAGGCGGTGGGTAACGCCGCCATCCACGGCAATCTCGGCATCGACGGCAGCCTGCGCTCCACCCGCAGCGGCTTCGAGGTGTTCAGCCAGCAGATGACCGCCCGCCTGCAAGATCCGCTCATGGCCTCGCGCCGCATCGATGTGACCATGACGCCGCTGGATGGGGATGTGTTCCGCCTGTCCGTCAGCGATCGCGGCGCCGGTTTCGATATCGAGGCCACCCGCGACATCGTGGCCGGCCCCGATGCCAAGCACGGGCGCGGCCTGTCGCTGATCCGCCAGATCGCCAGGGATATTTATACCGAGGATGGCGGCCGCACCCTGGTGATGGACTTCGCGCAAGGCTGATATTTACTTTTCGGCGCGCAATGCCTAGCTATGGGGCATGACTGCCGATCCCTCCCCCGTTCTTGCGGCCGAAGCGCCGCCCCGCCCGCTGTTTTCCGCTCCGCCCCACCGTGGCGGAAGCCTAAAGCCGGCGCCCTTCCTGCCCATGAGCCGCGCCGAGATGACGGCCCTGGGCTGGGACAGCTGCGATATCGTGCTGGTGACCGGGGATGCCTATATCGATCATCCCAGTTTCGGCATGGCCATCATCGGCCGCCTGCTGGAGGCGCAGGGCTTCCGGGTGGGCATCATCGCCCAGCCCGACTGGCAGAGCGCCGAGGCCTTCAAGGCCCTGGGCCGCCCCAATCTGTTCTGGGGGGTAACGGCGGGCAACATGGATTCCATGGTCAACCATTACACCTCCGACCGCCGGCTGCGGCACGACGATAACTACACGCCCGGCGGTGCGCATGGGCGCCGCCCCGACCGCGCCGTGATCGTTTATGCCCAACGCTGCCGCGAGGCCTGGAAGGATGTGCCCATCGTACTGGGCGGCATCGAAGCCTCGCTGCGGCGCATTGCCCAGTATGATCACTGGTCGGAAAAGGTGCGCCGCTCCATCCTGCCCGACGCCAAGGCCGATCTTTTGCTGTACGGCAATGCCGAGCGGGCGCTGGTGGCGGCGGCGCATCGCATCGCCGCCGGCGAGCGGGCCCGCGACCTGGGCGATCTGCGCGGCGTGGCGGTGATGCGCGACGCCGTGCCCGAAGGCTGGACCGAGGTGGCCCCCGATGCCGACGCCGTGGATGATATGAGCGACGCCCCCCGGCGCGGCTGTCCGCCCGGCCGCACCGTGGTGCGGCTGCCGTCCTACGAGGCGGTGAAGGAGGATCCGGTGCTTTATGCGCTGGCCTCGCGCCAGCTGCATCTGGAAAGCAATCCCGGCAACGCCCGCCCGCTGGTGCAGCGTCATGGCGACAAGGAGGTGTGGCTGTCGCCGCCGCCGCTGCCCCTGTCCACGGCCGAGCTGGACGGAGTGTTCGATCTGCCCTATGCCCGCGCGCCGCATCCCTCCTACGGCGATGCGGCCATTCCCGCCTGGGAGATGATCCGTTTTTCCGTCAATATCATGCGCGGCTGTTTCGGCGGCTGTTCCTTCTGCTCCATCACCGAGCACGAGGGGCGTATCATCCAAAGCCGCTCGGAAGGCTCGATCCTGCGCGAGATCGAGCGCATCCGCGATAAAACCAAGGGCTTTACCGGCGCCCTGTCCGATCTGGGCGGCCCCACCGCCAACATGTACCGCCTGGCATGCAAGGACGACGCCATCCAGGCGATGTGCCGCCGTCCCTCCTGCGTTTATCCCGATATCTGCAAGAATCTGGGCACCGATCACGGGCCGCTGATCCAGCTGTACCGCAAGGCCCGCGCCGTCAGGGGCGTGAAGAAGATCAGCATCGGCTCGGGGCTGCGCTATGATCTGGCGGTGCGCAGCCCGGCCTATATCGAGGAACTGGTCACCCATCACGTGGGCGGCTATCTGAAGATCGCCCCCGAACATACCGAGGCGGGGCCGCTGTCGAAAATGATGAAGCCCGGCATCGCCAGTTACGACCGCTTCAAGCAGATGTTCGAGGCGGCGGCCAGAAAGGCCGGCAAAAAGCTTTATCTGATCCCCTATTTCATCGCCGCCCATCCCGGCACCAGCGACGAGGATATGATGAACCTGGCGCTGTGGCTGAAACGCAACGGCTTCAGGGCCGATCAGGTGCAAACCTTCCTGCCGTCGCCGATGTCGCTGTCCACCGCCATGTATGTCAGCGGCCGCAATCCCTTGAAGCCGGTTCGCCGCGAGGGGGGCGAGACGGTGTTCTCGGCCAAGGGGCTGCGCCAGCGCCGCCTGCACAAGGCCTTTCTGCGCTACCATGATCCCGAGAACTGGCCGCTGCTGCGCGAGGCGCTGAAGGCCATGGGCCGGGCCGATCTGATCGGCCCCGGCGAGCATCAGCTGGTGCCGGCCGGACGTCCGGGCGAGGGGCGGCGGACGGCGGAGGCGGATCGGGCCAAGGCCGGCGGCCCGGCGCGGGGCGGGC
>JAJZGK010000274.1 GCA_021798485.1 Pseudomonadota bacterium | reverse complement strand
CGGGTCAAGCCCGCGCATGACGACACGAGGGGGATGCCGATCCCCTGCGGACGACGACAAAGGGGCCTCGGCGCCACAGTCCCTCCCTTAAGCCGTCTTGGCCGGGCTTGACCCGGCCATCCCTGTGGGGGGAGACGCCGTCTTATGATGCGTGGGTCAAGCCCGAGGGTGACGGATTGGAGGCATCGGCGGTGCCACGCTGATGCAGGGGATAAGCCATTGAACTTGATGGAAATCAGGCCGGATCGTGTTGCGATCCGGCCTGATTTCCGCAGTCACCGTTCTTCAGGAGCGCTGGACTGCGCGGGGCGGTTCAGAAGGCATCCAGCAAAGCTTTGCGCTTGGCGTCCAGATCGCTTTTGCTGATCAACCCCTCCCGATAGAGCCGCTGCAACACGCGCAGTTTTTCTTCCAGGGTGCCGCTGGATGCGGCGGGCGGCACAGGCGCGGCCTGGGGCTGCGGCGCGACGAAAGCCGGCTGCGCCACGGTCGAGGGCGCCGGCTGCGCCATCATCATCGGCGCCGGCTGCGCCATCATCATCGGCGCCGGTTGCGCCATGGTCGAGGGCGCCGGCTGCGCCACGGGCTGGGGGGGCGTCATGGTCTGGCGCAGGAAGGTGGCGCCTTTTTCCGTCAGCGGCGCCATGGTGAAATGATTGGCTTCCGCTTCGGCCTGATCGGCGGGGATGGGGTCGAAGCCCATGCCGGTGGCGCCGTGCTCGCGCAGATCGTTGGCGGTGCGGAAAAATACCGGGCGCAGGAAATAGGTTTTCCCGGCGGCCACATCCAGGGGTTGCTCCACCTTGCTGAAGGGGTCGCTGCCGTGCGCCACCAGATCATACGAGCCGGGGGCGATGTCGAAGGCGAGGAAACGGTTGGCCGTGGTCGAGCCCAGTGTTACGCCGCGTTCCTTGTCGGCCGGGAAGATGGAAATCCGGGCGCGGCCATCCGCGTCGCTGAACAGCCCCTGCGAATGGGTGGGCAGAATATAGACGCGGGCCGCTCCCGGCGACGGTGCGAAGGAGGCTTGAGAGAGCGGCGTTTGCGGGCCGGCCAGCCTCTCCGGCGGCGAGGAACAGCCGGCAACCAGCAGCGCCGCGGCGCAAACAGTGAGCTTGGCAAGACGTTTCATGACACCCCCTTGATGTGAATGTGTGCCGAACCATAGCGCACTTGTGGGGATGGAGCCAGGAGTTCGTCCCGATGGCGTGGGGGCGGATTCCAAAAGCGCCGGGGTGTGGGCGGCATCCCGTTGCGTGGGCGGATCTTCAGGCGGTGAATGCGCGTCCAAAAAAGTCTAGCTGTATGGTCGGGTATTTTCTAAATAATAAAAAAACACTTATAATTCTAGGGGGGATTAATGCTTCCGGTGGAGTTCGGGCTTTCTCCCGGTGTTGGTGAACCCATGGGGAGGGGATGCTTCTGGTATTTCTGCGGGCATCACGGCTGCTGTTGTCGGAGAGACTTGGCGTTGTTCCCAGGATTTATCACCAATTGGAAATAATCTATGGACGAGGCTGGCGCGAATGAATAAGCTCGCCCTGCGCTCGAAGGTTATGGAAGTCTAAAAATTACGCTGATCCCCGCGGTTTTTGGGGTGCCGTGGGGGTTGTGCGTTACGGAGATACAGCATGCTAAACCGCATACGTTCGTTAACCCGGATGCGCTCAGGGGGGCTCGCCACGGCGGGTATGGTCCTGGCCGCCGCGGCCGCGTTGTTCGCGGCGCCGGAATCCGCCCAGGCGGTGCCCAGCTACGCCCGCCAGACCGGCCTGGCTTGCGAGGCCTGCCATACCGTCTTCCCCGAACTCACTCCGTTCGGGCGCCAGTTCAAGCTGAACGCCTACACCCTGACCACCAAGCCGGCCGTGTCCGACGAGGACCAGTCCAAGGGTACCAACCTGTCGCTGGCCGACATGCCGCCGCTGTCGGTGATGGTACAGGCCGATAGCAGCTGGTCCAACAACAACCGCGCCACCAGCACGAATGGCAGCACGGCTCAGGGCAACCAGACGCAGTTCCCGCAGCAGTTGAGCCTGTTCTACGCCGGCAAGATCTCGGATCACCTGGGCGCCCAGCTCCAGATGACCTATCAGCAGGCCAGCGGCACCTTCGGCATCGACAATTCGGAAATCCGCTTCGCCGATCAGGCCTTCAGCAACAAGCTGGTCTACGGTCTGACCCTGAACGATGCTGTGACCATGAGCGATCTCTGGAACAGCACTCCCATATGGGCGGCCGGCGCCAGCGCCTTCGGCCCCGGGATCAGCGATAGCAATATTCCCGCTACCTTCATTGAAGGCCTGGGGGCGGGGCATACCACCGGCGCCGGCGGCTTCCTCAATTGGAGCGGCAACGGCAAAGACAGCCTCTATCTGGAAACCGAATTGTATCGGACCTCCGCGTTCAACAATAACGGCACCACCGCTGTTGATAATGCCTGGGCATCGGCAAACCCGACCATCAACGGTGTGGCGCCTTACTGGCGTGCCGCCTACGAGCATGATTGGGGTCATCAGAACTTTGAAGTCGGCACCTTCGGCATGTTCGCCCGGGCCTCGGCCAACGGCATCGCGGTTGATGGTGAAGACAACGACTATCTTGATACCGCCCTGGATGCCCAGTATCAGTTCATCGGCGAGCACAACATCTTCTCGCTGGCCGGCAACCTGATCCATGAAACCCAGACCATCAACAATAACCTGGTTCAGGCCAATAATTACAATAAGTCGAGCGTGGATATGAACCATCTGCGTTTGACCGGCAGCTACTTCTACGATCGCAAGTATGGCGGCAGTGTTTCGTTGAATCATATCAACGGCGACAGTGGCGTCGGGTCTTCCGCCAATACGCAGTATGAAGTGTTCGAACTGGACTACATGCCTTGGCTGAACACCAAGCTGCTGGCCCAGTACACCCTCTATAACTGGGTTAATGGCCAAAACTACGGCTACAACGGCACCAACACCCAGGTTAACGACGGCAACACCTTCATGCTCGGTTTGTGGACCGCGTTCTGACGAGGAGATCTACCGTGAAGAAACTTATCCTTAGCGCTGCCACCGCCCTGGTGGTCGCCTTCGCCGGTAGTGCGTTCGCGGCGGACATCAGCCCCGCCGCCGTCAAGACCGCCGATAATGTCTGTTCGAAGTGCCATGGCGCCGGTGGCGCCACCACCTCGCCGCTGTTTCCCCGCCTTGCCGGGCAACAGGCCGGCTATATCGAGCAGGAACTGAAGCTGTTCCGCGACCGTGGCCGCGGCGACCCGCATGCCCAGGCCTATATGTGGGGCATCGCCGGTCCCATGAGCGATCAGCAGATCAAGGAACTGGCGGTGTATTTCGCCAACCAGCCGCCGGCCCCCGGCCAGGCCGTGTCCGATAAGGAACTGGCGGCCAAGGGCAAGGCTTTGTTCCAGAACGGCGACGACAGCCATGGTATTCCGGCCTGCGCCAGCTGCCACGGCAAGATGGCGGAAGGCAACGACACGGTGCCGCGTCTGGCCGGGCAGTCTTCGGACTATCTGATGGGCCAGCTGGAGGCGTTCCGCAGCAAGCTGCGCGAAAACGATACCATGGACACCAACGCTCAAAGCCTGAGCAACGACCAGATCAAGGCGCTGTCCGCCTATCTGTCGTCGTTGTAAGCCGCGCGTGATGTCCCGCTCGGCCCTCGGGGCGGAGCGGGACACCGCAAACGGTCCTTTTACAGCGTGGCGCCGGTTATCTGGCGTCACGCTTTTTTTTGGTTCATCGCGGAAGTCTGGGGATGGCCGTGGGCTTGAGACGCCGTCTTATGATGCGCGGGTCAAGCCCGCGCATGACGACAAGAGGGGGATGCCGCCCTGCGGACGACGACAAGGGGCCTCTAGCGGCACAGC
>JAJZGK010000273.1 GCA_021798485.1 Pseudomonadota bacterium | reverse complement strand
GGACGGAAGGAAAGCCGCCATGATCGGGTTACGGCCCTTGAACGCCATGGGAAAGGGGGGCTTTCGCCAAGCCCCCCTTCCTTTTACCCCCTTAAAGCCGCGCCGCCAACCGCCGCGCGAAGGCGGCGGGATCGGGCAGGGGCTCGCCCTCGATGATGCGGGCCTGATCCAGCAGCAGACGGGCGGTATCGGCCAGACGGTCGGCGGCGCCCTCGGCCTGGGCCTCGCCGGCCAGACGGCGGATCAGGGCATGGGTGGGGTTGACCTCGAGGATGCGCGGCGGCCGGGCCCCGGCCTGCTGATGCTGGCGCAACAGGCGTTCCAGATGCAGCCCCATATCGCCTTCATCCGCCACCAGGCAGACGGCGCTTTCGGTCAGACGGTCGGAGGCGCGCACGTCCTTGACCTCGTCGCCCAGAGCCAGCTTGAAGGCGGCGATGAGAGCGGCCATGGCGTCCGAGGGCGCCGCCTCGGCCTTGGGCGCGCCGTCGGCCCCCTCGCCGCCCGTGATGGCCGAAAGATCGGCCCCCCCCTGCGCCGCCGAGCGGAAGGGCTTGTCCTGGCAGCTGCCCACCGCGCCCGGCCAGAACTCGTCGATGGGATCGGTCAGCAGCAGCACCTCGACGCCCTTGGCGATGAAGCCTTCCAGCTGCGGCGATTTCTTCAGGGCGGCCAGATCATCGCCGGTGATCATGTAGATGGCCTCCTGGCCCTCCTTCATGCGGGCGATGTAGGTGGAAAGGGCGATGGGCTCGTCCGACAGGGTGGTGCGGAAGCGGCACAGCTCCAAAAGATCGGCGCGGCGCTCGAAATCCTCGTAAAGGCCTTCCTTCAGCACGGCGCCGAAGCTGTCCCAGAAGGTGGCGTAGTCGGCGTCGGCGGCCTTCTTCTTCAGTTCGGCCAGCACGCGCTTGACCAGACCGGTGCGGATCTTCGACAGCAGCGGATTGTGCTGCAGCATCTCGCGGCTGATGTTGAGCGGCAGATCCTGGCTATCGACCACGCCGCGCAGGAAACGCAGATAGGAGGGCAGCAGTTCGTCGCAATCGTCGGTGATGAACACCCGCTTGACGTAAAGCTTCAGATGCTGCTTGCGGTCGGGATGGAAGATATCGAACGGCTTCTGGCTGGGCACAAAAAGCAGGCCGGTATATTCGATGGCCCCTTCCGCCTTGTAGTGCAGGGTCAGCCACGGATCGTCGAAGGCATGGCCGACATGGTGGTAGAACTCCTTGTACTGCTCGGGGCTGATCTCGGCCTTGGAGCGGGTCCACAGGGCCGAGGCCGAATTGGCCGCCTCCCGCGTTTCGCCGTCGGCCACCAGCACCGGCAGGGCGATGTGATCGGAATAGGTTTTAACGATGCGCCGCAGGCGCTCGGGCTCCAGGTACTCGTCCTCGCCCTCGCGCAGGAACAAGGTGATGCTGGCGCCGCGCGGGGCCGCATCGGCCTCGGCGATGGTAAACTCGCCCTTGCCGTCGCTGCTCCAGCGCCAGCCCTGGCTTTCCCCGGCCTTGCGGGTCAGCACCTCGACCTTTTCGGCCACCATGAAGGCGGAATAAAACCCGACGCCGAACTGGCCGATCAGGCTCATGTCCTTCTTGGCGTCGCCGCTCAAGGTCGACAGAAAGGCGGCGGTGCCCGAACGGGCGATGGTGCCCAGATTTTCCACCAGATCCTGGCGGTTAAGGCCGATGCCGTTATCGGCGATGGTCAGGGTGCGGGCCGCCTTGTCCGGGGTGACGACGATCTGGAACGCGCCGTCGCCGTCCAGAAGCTCGGGCTGCGTCAGCCCGGCATAGCGCAATTTGTCGCAAGCATCGGAGGCGTTCGAGATCAGCTCGCGCAGGAAGATTTCCTTGTTGGAGTACAGGGAATGCACGACGAGATCGAGCAGCTTGCTGACCTCGGCCTGAAAACTCAGCTTTTCTTCAGCCATGACAGAAATAACCTTTGCAGATCATCCAACGGGGTTTGTTCGCCCGCAGGATATGAGGGAAAGCGGCCCGCCGCGCAAGCCCCGCGCCGCACACGGCAAAAGTTGCTCTTCTGAGGCCGAATGCGTATGAATATGACCCCCTCGCGCAAAATTGCGGGTATACTGTGAAACGTGCCGCGGAAAAGCGGCCCAAAAGCCCCGACGCGCATTTCCCGGGGTTTGAGTTTTTGACGGAGAGGTTCATGCAGATTCCCTTGCAGATCACGTTCCACGGCATTGATCATTCGGACGTTGTCGAAGAACGAATTCGTGAAAAGGCGGCTAAGCTGGAACAGCTGTGCGACCGCCTTACCTCCTGTCGGGTTGTGGTGGAAACGCATCATCGCAACACCAGCAACCTGCATCTGAAAGGCCAGCCCTTCCACATTACCATCAATCTCGCTCTGCCGGGCGCCGAGCTGGTCGTGAAGCGCGACCCCAAGGACGCCCACGTGAATGAGGATATCTTCGTGGCGCTGCGCGACGCCTTCGACAGCATGGAACGCCAGCTGAAGGATCAGCTGGCCCGCAGCCGCGCCGCCCAGTAATCCCGGCGCACGGCCAGAAAACCGGACCGAGGCCTCCCGGTCCGGTTTTTTCATGGCCGCGCGGCAGAGGGGTTGCATTGCCCCAGACGCTCGTATATTAATCCCCGTCCGTTCCGCCCCGACAGGGGCGACGGACGTATGGAGAGGTGGCCGAGTGGTCGAAGGCGCACGCCTGGAAAGTGTGTATACGTCAAAAGCGTATCGTGGGTTCGAATCCCACCCTCTCCGCCATGAACGAAAAAAGCCACCCTTGGGTGGCTTTTTCCGTTTCCGCCCCCCTTTGTTTCGTGGCGCGGCGCGCCGCCTTGGGCTATCCTCCGGCCCCATGACCGACCACACTCCCTCCTCCGATTCCGGCACCACCCATTTCGGCTTCCGCACCGTGCGCGAAGAGGAAAAGGCCTCGCTGGTGCGCGACGTGTTCGACGGCGTGGCCTCGCGCTACGATCTGATGAACGATCTGATGAGCGCGGGCATCCATCGCCTGTGGAAATCCGCCATGATCGACTGGCTGCATCCGCGCCCCGGCATGACCCTGCTGGATGTGGGCGGCGGCACCGGCGACATCGCCTTCCGCTTCCGCGCCAAGGGCGGCGGCGCCGTTACCGTGTGCGACATCAACAAGGAAATGCTGTCGGTGGGCCGCGACCGCGCCGTGGACCGCAACATCCTGGCCGGTATCGACTGGGTGTGCGGCGATGCCGAGCATCTGCCCTTCCCCGACCGTTCGGTGGACGCCTACACCATCGCCTTCTGCCTGCGCAACGTCACCCATATCGATCTGGCCCTGGCCGAGGCGCGGCGGGTGCTGAAGCCCGGCGGGCGCTTTCTGTGCCTGGAGTTCAGCAAGGTGGTGGTGCCGGTGCTGGACAAGCTTTACGACGAATACAGCTTCCGCATTCTGCCCCATATCGGCAAGCTTGTGGCCGGCAACCGCGAGGCCTATCAGTATCTGGTGGAAAGCATCCGCCAGTTTCCGCCGCAGGAGGCCCTGGCCCAGCGCATGCGCGATGTCGGCTTCGAGCAGGTGAAATACCGCAATCTGTCGGGCGGCATCGCCGCCATCCATTCCGGCTGGCGCCTTTAAAGCATGATCCGCACCCTTCGCAATCTGACCCGCCTGGCCGCCATCGGCCGCGCCCTGACCCGCCATGGCGCCCTGTTCCCCCTGGAAAGCGCCGGCGACGGCGGCCGCTTTCTGGCCGGAATTTTAAGCCGTTTCGCCAGCAGCGCCGCCAATCAGCGCCGCCCCGGCCAGCGCCTGGCCGAAGCCCTGCAGGAACTGGGCCCCACCTTCGTCAAGCTGGGCCAGGCCCTCTCGACCCGGCCCGACCTGGTGGGCGAGGAGGTGGCCGGGGATCTGTCCGACCTGCAGGACCGTCTGGCCCCCTTCCCCGCCG
>JAJZGK010000272.1 GCA_021798485.1 Pseudomonadota bacterium | reverse complement strand
CGGAACGCGCGGACTGGCGGCGGGGGCGGCGGCGGGCGGGCTGCCCGTGGGCGCCCGGCAGGGGCGCAACGATTTCGGCGATGCGGGCTATGGCGGCGCCTGCCCGCCGCCGGGGCCGGCGCACCGCTACATTTTCACCCTTTACGCCCTGGATGTGGGGCATCTGGCCGTTGGTCCCGGGGCTTCGGGAGCCATGGTGGCCTATCAGCTGCGGGCGCACAGTCTGGGCACGGCCCGTCTGAGCTTACGCTACGGGAGATAGAGCATGACGCAGCAGGATCTGCAAAACAGCGTTTCGGGCCGTTTCGGCGCCCAGGCCGAGGCCTATGTCAGCAGCGCCGTGCATGCCCGGGGGCCCGATCTGGCCGCCCTCGACGCTTTGCTGGCCGCCCAGCCCGGCGGGCGGGTGCTCGATCTCGGCACCGGCGGCGGCCATGCCGCCCTCACCGCGGCCCGCCATGCCGCCGAGGTGGTGGCGCTCGATCTCTCCGAGGCCATGCTGGCGGCGGCCGGGGCCGAGGCGGCGCGGCGGGGCCTGGACAACCTTCGTTTCCAGCAGGGCTCGGTGGAGGCGCTGCCCTTCCCGGCGGCCTCGTTCGATTGGGTGATCAGCCGCTACAGCGCCCATCACTGGCCCCGGCTGGAGCCGGCCCTGGCCGAGGCCCGGCGGGTGCTCCGCCCCGGCGGCCGGGCGGTGTTCATGGATATCGTCGCTCCCGATGCGCCGTTGCTCGATACCTGGTTGCAAGGGCTGGAACTGCTGCGCGATCCCGGCCATGTGCGCAACCGCAGCCGGGGCGAATGGCGCCAGGCCCTGGCGGCGGCGGGCTTTACCGTGGATCAGGCCCTCGAACACCGGGTGGAGCTGGAGTTCGCCGCCTGGGTGGCGCGTATCGGCACGCCCGAGCCGCTGGTGCGGGGCTTGCGGGCCCTGCAGCAGGCGGCCCCGCGCGAGGTGGCCGAGCATCTGGCCTTGCGGCCAGACGGCTCGTTTTGCCTGGAAAGCCTGACCCTGACGGCGACGGCGGTCTGATCAGGCGGGTTTGCGTTCGTACCAGCCCTTGCTGGCATTGACGATCTTGACCACCGACAGCATCACCGGCACCTCGATCAGCACGCCCACCACCGTGGCCAGGGCGGCCCCCGACTGGAAGCCGAACAGGCTGATGGCGGCGGCCACCGCCAGCTCGAAGAAGTTGCTGGCGCCGATCAGGGCCGAGGGGCCGGCCACGCAATGGGCCACGCCCAGGCGCCGGTTCAGCCAATAGGCCAGGGCGCTGTTGAAGTAGACCTGCAGGGTGATGGGCACCGCCAGCAGCAGGATCACCAGCGGCTGGGCGATGATCTCGCGGCCCTGGAAGCCGAACAGCAGCACCAGGGTGGCCAGCAGGGCGGCCAGCGACAGCGGCCCCAGGCGGCTCAGCAGGCGGGGCAGGGCCGCGGCCCCCCGGGCCAGCAGCAGGCGGCGCAGAATCTGGGCCAGGATCACCGGCACCACGATATAAAGCAGCACCGACAAAAGCAGGGTGCTCCACGGCACGCTGATGGACGACAGCCCCAGCAGCAGCCCCACCAGGGGGGCGAAGGCGAACACCATGATGCTGTCGTTCAGGGCCACCTGCGACAGGGTGAAATGGGGGTCGCCATTGGTGAGATTGGACCACACGAACACCATGGCGGTGCAGGGGGCGGCGGCCAGCAGGATCAGTCCGGCGATGTAGCTGTCGATCTGGGCGGCGGGCAGCAGCGGCCGGAACAGGGTGGCGATGAACAGCCAGCCCAGCAGGGCCATGGAGAAGGGCTTGACCCCCCAATTGACCAGCAGGGTCACGGCGATGCCCTTCCAATGGGCCTTCACCTGATGCAGGGCGGCAAAATCGATCTTCAGCAGCATGGGGATGATCATCAGCCAGATCAGTGCCGCCACCGGCAGATTGACATGGGCCAGTTCCAGGGAGCCGATAGCCTCGAAGGGGGCGGGGAACACCTGGCCCAGCGCCACCCCGGCCACGATGCACAAGGCCACCCACAGGGTGAGGAAACGTTCAAAGAAACCCATGGCCCTACACCTCCCCGGCGCGGTCGAGGCCCAGCGTGATCAGACGGCGCATCTTGTCCTCGATCATGGCGTAAACGGTGCGGAACATGGCCAGCCGCTCGGCAGGACTGCCCTCGGCGGCGGCGGGATCGGGAAAGCCCAGATGCAGCTTGCGCGGCGCGCCCGGCCACAGCGGGCACACTTCGCCGGCGGCGTTGTCGCACACCGTGATCACCAGATCCATGCGCGGTGCCTCGGGGGTGGCGAATTCATCCCAGGATTTCGAGCGCAGGCCGGTGGTGGCATGGCCCTTTTCCGCCAGGATCTCCAGGGTCAGCGGATTGACGCGGCCGGTGGGGTGGCTGCCGGCGCTGAAGGCCCGCCAGCGGCCGCCGCCCAGATCATTGATCAGGCACTCGGCCAGCACCGAGCGGGCGCTGTTGCCGGTGCACAGCACCAGCACGTGAAGGGGGGTGTCGGTCATCGGAAGGGGTCCTTTAAGGCTGATTTTAGAGTTTGCCGATCTCATCCAGCCGCCGCTGCAGCGACAGACGGTCCAGGGCATCCAGGGGAAGGCTGGCGAAAACGCCGATGCGGGTGGTCAGCATGCGGTAGATATCGGCCAGTTTCAGTCCGGCCTCGGCGCCGCCGGCACTGATGGCGGCGGGATCGGGCACGCCCCAATGGGCGGTCATGGGCTGGCCCGGCCAAACCGGGCACACCTCGCCGGCGGCGTTGTCGCAAACGGTGAAGACGAAATCGAGAGGCGGCGCCTCGGGGGTGGCGAACTCGTTCCAGGATTTGGAGCGCAGGCCCTGGGTGGGATAGCCGAGGCGGGTCAGCAGGTCCAGGGTGGGCGGATGCAGGCTGCCGCGCGGGTGGCTGCCGGCGCTGTAAGCGTGAAAGCGCTGGCCGGCCTCGCGGTTGAGGATGCTTTCGGCCATGATGCTGCGCGCCGAATTGCCGGTGCACAGGAACAGAACGTTAAAGGCTTTTCCGGTCATGAGGCACTCCCGCAGCAAAGGGGGGATGGATCATCTTGCAGGGCGCTGCGGCCCTGGGCGCAGATCCGCGCCAGCGGCACGGCATTGACCCGGGCCAGCAGGGCGCGGTCGGCGGCGATGGTGGGGTCTCCGGTCAGGGCGGCGGCCACCAGGGACAAAAAGGCCGGGGCATGCGGCGTGAGGGCGCGGTCGGCCAGGCGGTAATAGACCCATTTGCCCTCGCGCCGCTGTTGCAGCAGCCCGGCGGTTTTCAGCAGGGCCAGATGCTTCGAGACGGTGGCGGCGGCCAGATCGAGCACGGTGGTGATCTGGCACACGCACAGTTCGCCGCCTTCCAGCAGCTTCAGGATGCGGAGGCGGCTGGGATCGGCAACGGCCTTGGCGACGGTTTCGAAGGTTTCAAGCATGGCGCGACCCTACTATCAATTCGTTACTTAACGAAATGATATATTTGTGACGGCGGCTAGACAGAAACCAGGTCAGGCGGCTTACCACCAGTTTCATACCCGGTGGGTCCGCTCCGTCGGCGGCAACGGATACAGGCCTCTGCGCCACAGCCCCTTCCTTAAGCCGTCTTGGCCGCGCATGACGACAAAAGGGGGCCGCCGCTCTGCGGACCACGACAAAGGTGCCTCTGCGCCACAGCCTCCTCCCTCAAGCCGTCTTGGCCGGGCTTGACCCGGCCATCCATGTGGGGGGAGACGCCGTCTTATGATGCGCGGGTCAAGCCCGCGCATGACGACAAGAGGGGGATGCCGCTCTGCGGACGACGACAAAAGGGCCTCGGCGCACAGTCCCTCCCTTAAGCCGTCTTGGCCGGGCTTGACGACAAAAGGGGGCCGCCGCTCTGCGGACCACGACAAAGGTGCCTCTGCGCCACAGCCTCCTCCCTCAAGCCGTCTTGGCCGGGCTTGACCCGGCCATCCACGTG
>JAJZGK010000271.1 GCA_021798485.1 Pseudomonadota bacterium | reverse complement strand
AGGGCGCGGCCAGGGGCCGGTGCAGCACCGGCAGGGCGGTGGCGAACAGGGCCGCCGCCTCGGCCGGATCGGCGATGGCGGCCACCGGCACCGCCCAGCCCAGGCGGCGGGCCAGCGCCTCCAGCCGCTCGGCATCGTCGATGACGAAGAAGGGCGGCAGGCCGTCCCGCGTCCTCCAGGCGGCCAGGGTGATCTCGCCGCCGATGCCGGCGGGTTCCCCCATGGTCAGGGCCAGGGGCGGAATGGTGGTCATTTACAGGCGGATTTCCACGAAGGCCGAGCGGCGCAGGTCGCGCAGATAGCGTCGGGCTTCCACTTCCAGATGCTCATCCTCCAGGCGCTGGCGGATCTCATCGCGGGAAGGCAGGCCGCCCGGCTGCGGATCCTCGCGTTCGCAGATCACGTAGTAGCGGCGGGCATCCGGGGTGACCAGCGGCTTGCTGAGCTGCATCACCGGCAGTCCTTCGATCAGCTCCAGGATATCGTGCGGAATTTCCGAGGGCTTCAGCTTGCCGGGGCGGCGCCAGTCGGCCGAAGGCAGGGATTTCAGATCGCTGGGATAATTGTCGCAGCTTTTCTCAGCCGCCACCGCCTTGCGCAGGTGGTCCTCCTGCTCCTGACGCTCGGCCGGGCTGGCGCTGGGCAGGGTGGTGAGGCTGACCACGCCGAGATCGAAGGTGGGTTCGGGCTTGCCGGCGCCGACGATGCGCTTTTGGCGCACCAGCAGGATATGGATGCCGTCGGGCAGGGCCACCACCGCCAGATGCCCCGGCTCGGTGCCGGCCAGGGCGCTCATGATCTTGTCGTCCAGCATGCCCTGCGACACCCAGCCCAGATCGCCGCCGGAGCCGCCGCCGGTCTGGCTGAACTGGCGGGCCAGGGCCGGGAAGGGAGCCCCCTGGCGCATCTCGTCGATCAGCTTCGAGGCCAGGGCCTGCACCTCGCCGCGATGGGCGGGGTTGTCGATGGGCAGGAAGATCTCGGCGGCCAGATATTCCGGCTTGCCCATGTTTTCCTTGATGGTCTGCAGGCGGGCATCCACCTCTTCCTCGCCCACCTTGATGTTGGCGGCCATCACCCGGCGCACCACGCGGGCCCAGGCGATTTCGGCGCGGATCTGCTGGCGCATGGTTTCGGGATCGATGCCCTTGCTGTCCAGAAGCCGCACCATGGCGCCGCGCGGCATGTTGTTCTGCTGCTCGATGGTGGCGAAGCCGTTTTCCACGTCGGCATCCGACACCGAGATCTTTTCGCGCTGGGCGGCCTGCAGCTGCAGATACTCGTCCACCAGGCGGTGCAGCACCTGACTGGCGACGCGGCTGCGGTTTTCCACGGTATCGGGCTGATTGGACGACAGCAGCACCATGCGGATGCGCATTTCCAGATCGCGCAGCGTGATGACCTGATCATTGACCACCGCGGCCACCCGTTCGACTTCGTCGGCCTGGGCGGTGGCGTTGATGCCAAGGACCAGAACCGCGCCGAACAGGCAAAGGGCCAGAAGACGCCGGAATGCAGAGGAAATCGCCATGGTCACATCACGCTCATCGGGAATTGGGTCAGGGTCTTGAAGACGAAATGCACCATCAGGTAGGTGCCGTTGACGCCAGTAATGTAGGCGGTGTTGTTGGTGCCCCCGTCGATCATGAACTGGAAGCATTCGTCATCATAGATCAAACGGGCGCCGGTTTGCAGCGGTCCGGCATCGTAGCCAAGATTTTCCGTGTTGTAGAGTTGCGTCGACCAGTAGCGGCTGACCTGCGTCGACAGGGTGGTGATCATCTGTTCGCGGGCGTTGAAGGGGCTGTTGGCCGAAAGCTTGTCGTAGAAAACGTAGGTTTCCTGCAGGTTGAACGGGCGCGGCCCCACATTGGCGGTAATCTCGCTGCGCCGTAGCACGTAATCGTCCTTGTTCAGGCGGTAGCGGTAGGATACGCCGAAATTCTGCGACGGCGTGACGTTGAGGCGGCCAACGATGTCCGACAGGTTCTGGTCCATGCCGTCGCCGACGATGAAATTGCTGTCGGCGTGGGCCTGATAGCTTTGCGCCACCAGGGCGTCGAAGGCGGGCATGCCCCGGCTGGTGAGATTGTATTCGCCGCCATAGGCCACGCGCGGCCCGGTAAAGATATGGTCGTAGCCCATATAGGGATCGGGGCTGAAGATGTTCACATCATCCAGCTCGAAGTCCAGGCTGTCCTCGTTGGGGATCTTGATGGAGTTGCCGCCATAGGGCGTGGCCGAGGCCACCATGATGGGGGTGATGGTTTGTGCACTGCTGGCGCCCACATTGGCCAGGGGGTAGCGCCAGTCGAGGGCGACCTGGGGCACGCCGCGGGCCACGTCGGTTTCGCCGCTGGTGGTGGAGAACACGTTGCTGCTGTCGTAGGCGTCGAGGCGCATGGAGGTGCTGAACTTGATGACTTCGCCGTCCGAGGTGGTGGTGGCCAGATTCCACGCCGTCTCGGTGTTGATGCGGCGGCTGTTGGTGCCCCCTCCCTGGCGGGTGATGGCGGCGGAGCGGCCGTCGAAGCTCCAATAGCCGCCATTGCGCGAGGGATCGCCCTCATAGCTGTAGGTCAGCACCGGCAGGGCCAGCGGCTCGTTGCGGGTGAGCGGCGACAGATAGGCGTAGCTGTTGGTATCGGTGAGGTTCTGGAAGGAATAGGCCTCCAGCGCCGCATAGCTGCGGTAGCCGAAGCCCTCCAGATAGCCGCGGCTGGTCAGGAAGGGATCGGTGACGCGGTAGTTGAAGTCCTGCAGATAATAAATATCCGAGGCGCGCTGCAGCTGATAGCCCACCCGCCAGGTGGAATCGAGATCGTACTGGCCCAGGGCGTTGATGTGCCAGCCGGTGGGCTCGGTGCCGGTGACGCCGCCCGCCGACATGTTGGCGACGCTGAAATTGATTTTGCTTTCGCCGTCGATGGTGCGCTCGCGGTCCACCACGTCCAGTTGTTCCCCCTGCTTGCTGGTGAGCATGGGGGTCAGGGTGATGTCCTCGTTGGGATCGACAACCTGGAAATAGGGCATCCGCACCGAGGTGCCCAGCACATTGTTGGTGATGACGCTGGGGGGCAGGATGCCGCTTTCGCGCTTCACCGTGGGGTCGGCGTGCGACAGATAGGGGGTGTAGAAGATCGGCATGTCATCGAATTTGAACCAGGTGTTCTGGTATTCGATGAGATGGCGGTCGGTGTCGTGGGTGATGGTCTCGGCGTCCACCTGCCACAGCGGCGGCTTCTCGGGATGCTCGGCGCAGGGGCGGCAGGCGGTGTAGGTGCCATCGTTGAGCACGGCGCGCTCGGCGCACACCCGGCGGACCTGGCGGGCGGTCAGGGTGGCGTCGTCGATCATGCGGGTGCGCAGGCCGCGCGCCGCCGCATCCTTCATATCGCCGGTCAGCTCCATGTAATCGGCGAAGGTGACCTCGCCGTCGGCTTCCGTCAGGCTGATATTGCCGGTGGCGATGATCACGTCCTGCTTCAGATTGTAGGAGATGTTGTCGGCCAGCAGGATGCGACCGGCCTGATCCAGCTCCACATGGCCGGTGGCGGTTACGGTGCTGAGATCGCGGTCCTGCACCACGCGGTCGGCGGTCAGCGAAATCGGCTGATCCTTGTCCTGGTGTTTCTGCTTGCTCTTGGCGGCCCAGGCGGGGGCGGCCGCGGTCAGCAGCAGGCCCAGCCCCAGCGACAGGGCCAGCAGCGAGACGGTCAGACGGATGGGACGGCGCATGTGGCGGGGCCCCGTCAGCGCGGCGCGAAACGGCGCCACAGGGGCGTGCCGTCGCGCAAGGTGGTCAGGGCGGCCAGGGCGGCCAGCGCCACGACGACAGGGGTGATGTAGAGCAGCGGAATCAGCGCCAGATGACGGGTGGCCAGATTGGAGATCACCAGGCTTAAGGCCTGCACGCCGATCATCAGGCCGATGGCCAGGATCAGACGGTCGCCCTGGCCGCGCCGGTTGAACCAGCCGGCC
>JAJZGK010000270.1 GCA_021798485.1 Pseudomonadota bacterium | reverse complement strand
CGATCGGGCGGCTGGAGGAAGCGCCGCCCGATTTCGTGGCCCTGCTGTCGCATTCTCTCAAGGTGTCGCAGGCCACCCTGGGGCTGCACGATCCCACCATCCAGCCGGTGTGGAAGCTTTATTTCAACCATTTCATCGCCGCCAATCCCGATCCCGACGGTCCTTCGCCCTACGCCCTGGAAGGGGCGCTGTCACTGGTGGACTGGCGCGGCGTGCATCTGGACGAGGCCGCCCGCCGCGTCGCCTTCGACCGCCCCGGCATGCAGATCAGCCTGAACAGCGGCGCCCAGGGCTACATCACCGACCGGGTGGGCGAGGTGCTGCGCGCCCATGGCTTCGAGTCCATGCTGGTGAACATGGGCGAGGAAAGGGCCTACGCCCCCAAGCCCGACGGTTCGCCCTGGCGGCTGGGGCTGGCCAATCCCGCCGATCCCGCCAAGGCCGTGTACGAGCTGGATCTGCAGAACAAGGCGGTGGCCACCTCGGGCGGTTACGGCACCCTGTTCGATGCCGCCGGGCGCTTCACCCATATCATTCATCCGCGCACCGGGCAGACGGCGCCGCGCCTGCTGGGGGTTTCGGTGGTGGCGCCCACCGCCGCCGCCGCCGATTGCCTGGCCGCCAGCATGATCCTGGTGCCGCCCGAACTGCGCGCCGACGTGCTGCGGGCCGCCGGGGCGGAGATGGCCATTTACGTGACCCCGGCCGGCGTGGCCGATAAGGTGGAGGCTTAAATCGCCATGGCCGAGCCGCGCGATCCGGCGGGGCGCAGCCTGGTGGAGGGCCGGGCCCGGGTCATCGCCATCGAGGCCGGGCAGGTGCTGATGGAACCGATCGTGTCCAGCGGCTGCAAGGGCTGCGTGTCGGCGGGCCTGTGCGGCGCCATGGCCGGAAGCCACTCCCTGGCGGCGCGGCGCTTCCGCATTCCCGACGGCGACGGCCTGCGGGTGGGGGACAGGGTGGTGGTGGGCCTGGGGCAGACCGCCCTGTTGAAGGCCTCGTGGCTGGCCTACGCCATTCCGCTGCTGCTGATGCTGGCGGCCTCGGTGGCCGCCGACCGGCTGTGGGGCCGCGACGGCATTTCGGCGCTGTGCGCCGTGGGGGGATTGGGGGTGGGCATGGCCTGGTCGCGCTGGCGCGCCGGGGCCATGAGCCGGCGGGGCGAGCTGACACCGCGCTATCTGGGCCCGGCCCCCGAGGACGATGTGTGCAATGATCATGGCAACGGCTGCTGACGGAAGACGGCGATGCAGAATTACTTGCTGCTGATGGTGGGGGCCGCGTTGGTGAACAACGTGGTGCTGGTGCGGTTTCTGGGCCTCTGTTCCTTCATGGGGGTGACCACCAAGGTGGATACCGCCACCGGCATGGGCATGGCCACCACCTTCGTGCTCACGGTGTCCTCGGTGCTGACATGGGCTTTGGAAACCTTCCTGCTGGTGCCCAACGATCTGACCTATCTGCGCACCGTCACCTTCATTCTGGTGATCGCGGCGGTGGTGCAGTTCACCGAAATGGTGGTGAAGAAGATCTCGCCGGCCCTGTTCCAGACCTTGGGCATCTATCTGCCGCTGATCACCACCAACTGTTCGGTGCTGGGCATTCCGCTGCTCAACGTGGCGCAGCATCACAATTTCATGCAAAGCATGCTCTACGGGTTCGCCTCGGCCTTGGGCTTCAGCCTGATCCTGGTGGTGTTCGCCGGCCTGCGCGAACGTCTGGCCCTGGCCGAGGTGCCGCGCCTGTTCGCGGGGCCGCCCATCGCCTTCATCACCGCCAGCCTGCTGGCCCTGGCCTTCATGGGCTTTTCCGGCATCAGCGCCAATTAGGGAAGGGATGCACCGATGTTGATCGCGGTTGGCAGCATGGCGCTGATGGGAGGCGTGCTGGGGGGCATGCTGGGCCTGGCGTCGCGCTATCTGGCGGTGAAGGAAAATCCGCTGGAGCAGGAGTTGCAGTCGCTGCTGCCGGGAGCCAACTGCGCCCAGTGCGGCTATGTGGGCTGCAGCCAGGCGGCGGCGGCGCTGGCGCGCGGCGAGGCGCCGGTCACCCTGTGTCCGCCCGGCGGCAAGGCGGTGGCCGAGCGGCTGGCCAAGAAGCTGGGGGTCAAGGCCGATCTTTCCGCGCAGGTGGACAAGGAGCCGGAATTCGCCGTGATCGACGAGGATCTCTGCATCGGCTGCACCCGCTGCATCCGCGAATGCACCGCCGACGCCATCCTGGGGGCGCCCAAGCAGATGCACACGGTGCTGCTGGACAACTGCCACGGCTGCGCCAAATGCTTCAAGGTTTGCCCCACCGAGGCCATCCGCATGTGCAAGGTGCCGGTCACTCTGGGCAGCTGGCACTGGGACAGCCCGGCGGCCTCTGCCGGCCATGTCCATGCCGGCCACGTTCATGCCGGTCAGGCTCATTAGGGGGGGCGCCATGAAGCTGTTTCCGGTGCGCGGCGGCGTGCATCCCGACTACCGCAAGGAAAAAACCGCGGCGGCGGCCATTGTCGCCCTGCCGCTGCCGCAGGCGCTCTATCTGCCGCTGCAGCAGCATATCGGCGCCCCGGCCGAGGCGGTGGTGCAGGCCGGGCAGCGGGTGCTGAAGGGCCAGCTGCTGGCCCAGGCCGGCGGCCCGGTGTCGGCGCCGGTGCATGCCCCCACCTCGGGCCTGGTGGCCTCCATCGGCGCCATGATGGCGCCGCATCCCTCCGGCCTGTCGCAGCCCACCATCATCCTGGAGCCGGACGGCCGCGAGGAATGGGCGGCGCTGCCGCCGCCCATCCCCGATCCGCTGAGCGCCGATCCGGCCCTGATCCGCGCCCGTGTGGCCGAATGCGGCATCGTCGGCATGGGCGGCGCCACCTTTCCCTCGGCGGTGAAGCTGGCCCTGGGCACCGAGCATAAGCTCGACATCCTGCTGCTGAACGGCGCCGAATGCGAACCCTACCTCACCTGCGACGACCGCCTGATGCGCGAGCGGCCCGAACAGATTCTGGACGGCGCCCGCATCATGGCCCATGCCTTGGGCGCGGCGCGGGTGGTGGTGGCCATCGAGGCCAACAAGCCCGAGGCCCTGGACGGCATGGCCAAGGCCGCCGCCACCCTGGAGGGGGTGACGGTGGTGAAGGTGCCGGCGCAATATCCCATGGGGTCGGAACGCCATCTGGTGCAGGCCATCACCGGGCGGGAAACCCCGGCCCGCAAGCTCACCGCCGATCTCGGCGTGGTGGTGCATAACGTGGCCACCGCCCAGGCGGTGCGCGAAGCGGTGCGTTTCGGCCGGCCGCTGCTGTCGCGGGTGGTGACGGTGAGCGGCGCCGCCGTGGCCCGCCCGGCCAATGTGGAGGCGCCGCTGGGGGCGCTGGTCTCCGATCTGATCGACTATTGCGGCGGTCTGGTCACGCCGCCGCGCCAGGTGGTGAACGGCGGGCCGATGATGGGCCAGCCGCTGCCGTCGCTGGCGGTGCCGGTGGTCAAGGGCATGTCGGGCATTCTGGCCCTGACGGCGGCGGAAACCAACGAACGCCCCAGCGAGCCCTGCATCCGCTGCGGCACCTGCGTCACCATCTGCCCCTGCGGCCTGGTGCCGGTGGAGATGGCCGCCTTCATCCGCAAGGAGGATATGGACGGCGCCGCCCGCCTGGGCGTGCAGGATTGCGTCTCCTGCGGCAGCTGCTCCTATATCTGCCCGGCCCATATTCCGCTGGTGCATTTCTTCAATTACGCCAAGGGCCGTCTGGCCGAACGGGCGCTTGAGGCCCGCCGCACCGACCGGGTGCGCCAGCTGGTGGAGGTGCACAACAGCCGCCTGGACAAGCTGGCGGCCGAGCGGGCGGCCCAGGCCGCCGCCGTTGCCGCCGCCGAGGCCGCCAAGGCCGAGGCCGCCAAATCCGTTGCCGCCGGGCCGGGGGATGCGTCATGAGCCAGTTTACCGTTCGCAGCGGGCCTTTTACCCATGCCCCCACCAGCGTGCGCGCCACCATGGTGCTGG
>JAJZGK010000269.1 GCA_021798485.1 Pseudomonadota bacterium | reverse complement strand
GCAGGCCCTGGCCGGCCAGCAGCAGGGGCAGGGACAGACCCCGCGCCAGCAGGGCGGCCCCGGCCAGCGACGAGGCCACCATGAACAGGGCGTTGACGATGTTGTTGGCGGCAACGGCGCGGGCCCGCCCGGCGTTTTCCCGCTGCAGCCGGGTGTAAAGCGGCACCACGTAAAGCCCGCCCGACAGGGCGATCAGCGCCAGATCGGCCAGCAGGCGCCAATGGCCGGGCCGGGCCAGGAAGGCGGCGGCGTTCAGCAGCGGCGCCCCGGCCGGGGCGGCGGCGGGGCTGGCCCAGGCCAGATCGGCGGAAAAGACCGCCAGCCCCAGGCCGCCCAGGGCCACCAGGGCGCCGGGGCGCAGGTGGCGGCGCAGGCGGGCGCACAGCACGGCGCCCGCCGCCACGCCCAGGGTGAACAGGCTGAGCATCAGCGTTACCACCTGCTGGTCGGCTCCCAGGATCAGGCGGGCATAGGCCGGCATCTGGGTGAGCAGGGTGGCGCCCAGAAACCAGAACCAGGAAATCCCCACGATGGGGCGCCACAGGGCCGGGCGGGCGGCCAGCAGGGCGCGGATGCCGCCCGGGGTTTCGTGCGGCTGCGGCGGCGCCGGGGGCAGGGCGCGGCTGGCCAGGAAGCCGGTCAGGGCCAGGGCCAGCAGGGCGGCGCCGGTCAGCAGCGGGCCGTGCGGCGCCAGGATCAGCAGGCTGCCGCCGATCATGCCCAGCAGAATGGCCACGAAGGTGCCGGCCTCCACCCAGGCATTGCCGGCCAGCAGTTCGCCGGGGGCCAGGTAATCGGGCAGGATGGCGTATTTCAGCGGCCCGAAGGCGGTGGCCAGACAGCCGAACAGCGCCAGCACCGCCAGCAGCGCCAGGGGATTTTTCAGGGACAGGGCCAGGGCGGCGGCGGCGGCCACGCCGATCTCGGCGCCTTTGATGCGCAAGATCAGGCCGCTTTTCTCGTGGCGGTCGGCCCAGGCCCCGGCGGCGGCGGAAAACAGCACGAACGGCAGAATGAACAGCCCCGCCGCCAGGCTGACCAGCACCGACGGCGCCAGGCCCAGGGCGCCGGGCAGGCGGTAGATGATCAGCACCGCCAGGGCGTTCTTATAAAGGGTGTCGCTCAGCGCGCCGACGAACTGGGCCACGAACAGGGGCAGGAAACGGCGGCGGAACAGAAAGGTCATGGCGGGTCCGGCGTGGGGTGGCGGAGCGGGCAGGGTAAAACGCCGCCGCATTTCTGTATACCGGCCTCGCATGGCTTGGAATCCGGCCTCCGATGGGGCATGCTCGGGCCTTCCCCTGACGTCTTTTGCCCAGGAGCTTCATGTCCGCGCCGTCTTCCCGTCCCGTGCCGTCCTGGGTCAAGCCCGTGACCGACTTCGCGCCGCTGGCGCTGTTCTTCCTGGTGTTCAAGCTGCACGGCCTGCTGCCGGCCACCACGGCGCTGATCGCCGCCACCCTGGCCGCCCTGGCCCTGAATTATGTTTATACCCGCAAGCTGGCCCTGGTGCCGCTGGCCACGGCGGTGATCGTCACGGTGTTCGGCGGCCTGACCCTGTGGCTGCACGACGATGCCTTCATCAAGATGAAGCCCACCATCATCTACGGCCTGTTCGCCGCCGTGCTGGCCGGCGGGCTGGCGCTGAAAAAGCCGCTGCTGGCCGCGGTGATGGGCGAGGCTCTGCCGCTGGACGAGATGGGCTGGCGCCGCCTCACCGTACGCTTCGTGGCCTTTTTCCTGGCCATGGCCGTGGCCAACGAGATCATCCGCCGCCTGCTGACCACCGAACAGTGGGTGCTGTGGAAAGTACCGGGCAGCCTGATCGTAACCTTTCTCTTCATGCTGATGCAGACGGGGCTGATCCGCCGCCATCGCCTGCCCGAGGCCGGGGAGGACAAAAAGACCGCCGATTAAAAAAGTGTTGAAAAAATGCGGGCGATTTTTTTTCAGCATGCTACCCTGTATTACAGAAATCTTTTCAATTTTAACAGTTATCTGGCGGAGACTGGATGAAGGGCCTGCCCGACATACCGCAGATCGATCTGGGCCGGGATGGCGCCGCCGCCCTGGCGCGCGCCTTTCCTGAGCGCCTGCGCGATCTGGTCTGTCAGGCGCGGCGGCGCTATACCGGCCTGGGGCTGGGGCTGGCCGACCGCATGGCCCATCGCTGGCTGGCGGCGGCGGCCAATCCCTATCTGGCCGAGATCGAGGCGGTGGCCGCCCAGGCCGGCTGCTCCGGCGTTTACCTGCTCAACACCAGTTACGACATGGCCTGCACCTCGGCGGTGGTGCCGTCGAAGGATGGCGGCTTCCGGCTGGTGCGGGTGCTCGACTGGAAACTGCACGGTCTGGGCCGCTCCCTGGTGCTGGCCCGCCAGGAGGGGCCGGCGGGGCCGTTCCACAGCCTGACCTGGCCTGGCTACGCCGGGGTGCTGACCGGCATCGCCACCGGCCGTTTCGCCGCCGCCATCAATCAGGCGCCGCGCGGCGGCGGCGTGGGGCAGCGTCTGGTGGGGCGGGTGCAGGTGTGGCGCCGCGGTGGCCTGCCCCCCGCCCATCTGCTGCGCCAGGTGTTTGAAACCGCCCCCGATTACGAAACGGCGCGGCGCCTGCTGATCGAAACCCGCATCGCCGTGCCGGCCATCTTCGTTCTGGCCGGCTGCGGCTCCAGCGACGGCTGCGTGATTGAGCGCACGCCGTTCGAGGCGGCGGTGCGCCCGGCGCCGGCGGCGGTGGCCAATCATTGGGTTTCGATGGCCCGTCCCGGCAAGCCGCGCGGCATCGACAGCCACGGCCGCCAGCGCGCCATGGAACGGCTGCTGAAGCACCCGCCCAACCATTTCCACTGGCTGGCGCCGCCGGTGCTGAACAAGGATACCCGCCTGGTGGCCCTGGCCGATCCGGCCACCGGCTTTCTGCGCGCCCAGGGCTTCGAGAAGACCGGCGCCGTGACCCGCCCGCTTAATATCGATCTTTAGGGCGGCCTCTTGCTGTACGATATGCCGCTGTTCCGTCCGCCGTCCGAGGGCGATCATCTGATCGTGCAGGCCACTCTGGGCTGCGGCTACAACCAGTGCAGCTTTTGCTCCATGTACAAGGGCAAACCCTACCGCGTCCGGCCGCTGGACGAGGTCTTCGCCCATATGGAGGCGCTGGCCCAGGCCTGGCGCGGCCGCACCGATCAGGTGCGCCGGGTGTTCCTGGCCGATGGCGATGCCTTCGGCCTGCCCAGCGCGCATCTGCTGGCCATCGCCACCCGGCTGCGGGTGCTGTTTCCCCATCTGGCCCGGCTGTCGGCCTATGCCACGCCCTTGAACATCCTGAAAAAAAGCGACGAGGAGCTGGCCCGCCTCAAGGCGGCGGGGCTTGGGCTGCTTTATGTCGGCATCGAATCCGGGGCGGCCGAGGTGCTGCGCCGGGTGGCCAAGGGCATCACCCCCGACGGTCTGGCCGAGGCGCTGACGCGGGCGCGGGCCGCCGGGATCAAGCTGTCGGCCACGGTGATTCTGGGGCTGGGCGGCCGGGCCTTCAGCGCCCGCCATGCCGCCGAAACCGCCGCCCTGGTCAACCGCGCCCCGCCCCATTATCTTTCCACCCTGCAGCTTTTCTTGCAGCCCGAGGCCGAGGCCGGGTTCCTCGGCCGCTGGGATGGGGACTTCACCCCCCTGGACGACGATGGCGTGCTGGCCGAGCAGCGGGCCCTGCTGACGGCGCTGGCCCCGCCCGCTCCGGTGATCTTCCGCTCCAACCATGCCTCCAACTGCCTGGCTCTGGCCGGCACCCTGCCCAAGGACGGCCCCCGCCTGCTGGCCGAGATCGCCGCCGCGCAAGGCGGCCGGGGGCCGTTGCGCCCGGCCTGGATGCGCGGGCTGTGAACGCCGGCGCCGAAGCCTGGCTGGCGCAGGGCAACGCCGCCGCCGCCGCCGGACGCTGGGAGGAGGCCCTGGCCGCCTATGGCCGCGCCCTGGCCTGCCTGCCGGGCTGGGTGCCGGCCCTGATCAATGC
>JAJZGK010000268.1 GCA_021798485.1 Pseudomonadota bacterium | reverse complement strand
GATCCTGACCCTGGCCGACGGCCGCCGCCTGGTTCTGCAGGATGATCTGCTGTGCGGCCAGCTGCCCTGCCCGCCGCAGATCTTCCACAGCTTCGCCTATGCCGGCACCAGCCCGGACGGCCGCTTCCATCTGGTGCAGGAACATTGGGACGAGGCCGCCTCCACCCTTCTGATCGGCGCCGCCGACGGCCATATCACCGAACTGATGGGCATTCCCCGTTTTTCGCCCAACGGCAAGCTGGCGGTGGACGCCCTGCCCGATCTGGAATGGAGCGCCCCCAACCGCCTGGAACTGTGGTCGCTGGCCGGCGCCCACCCCCGGCTGGTGTTCCAGCAGATGGCCGGCGCCGATGACGATAGCGTTTTCACCATCGGGGACTGGACCGACAACGCCCATGTGCGCCTGACCCGGGGCGCCTGGGGCGCCGGAAAGGGCATTCCCATGATGCTGTCGCACCACCAGTATGGCTGGGTTCTGGGCCCGGTTGAACGGAACTGATGCCATGCCCGCCGCTCCGGGCCACCCGCTGCACTGGCGCAATCTGCTGACCCCCGCCCTGCTGGCGGTGGCGGCCCTGGCCCTGCGCCTGCTGCCCCTGCCCGCCGCCCTGCATCTGACCGTGGCCCAAAGCGGCCTGGCCGCCGAGGATCTGCCGGCGCTGCTGGGCACCGCCGCCGCCGCCGCCCTGGCCATCCGCCTGGCCCAGTTCGCCATCGCCCGCCATCTGGGGGCGCCGCCGCCACGCCTGATGCGCCAGATCACCGCCCTGCTGATCTGGACCCTGACCGCCATCATCCTGGCCGGCAGCCTGTTCCACGTGCCGCTGGGCAGCCTGGTCACCACCTCGGGGCTGATGGTGGCGGTGGTGGGCTTCGCCCTGAAGAACATGATTTCCGATCTGGCCACCGGCCTGTCGCTGCCGGTGAAGGTGGGCGACTGGATCGAGGTGGGCGATGATGTGGGCCGGGTGCTGGAGGTGAACTGGCGGGCCACCCGCCTGCTCACCACCTCCGAAGTGGTGGTGGTGATCCCCAACACCCACCTGATGGCCCAGCCCTTCCGCAATTTCAGCCTGCCCGACAGCCGCTACCAGGACAGCATCAGCATCACCCTGCCCGCCGATCTGCCGGTGGAACAGGCCGAACGGCTGCTGCTGGGCGCCGCCCGCCAGCAAGAGGCCATCGCCCGCCAGCCGCAGCCGCCCGATCTGCAGATCCGCGCCTTCACCGAACAGGGCATCACCTGGCAGCTGCGCTTCCATGTGCCCGACGCCGGACAGGCCGAGCGGCTGCGCTACCGCGTTACCGCCACCTTGCTGCGCAACCTGCGCCTGGCCGGCATCAGCGTGCCGACCAGGCCGCTGCAAACCGCCGACGCCGCCGGCGATCGCGCCTTCCTGGCCGCCCTCGACCTGTTCGACGGGCTGGACGGCGGCGAACTGGCCCAACTCGGCGCCCAACTGATCCGCCACCCCCTGGCCGCCGGCGAAACCGTGGTGCATCAGGGCCAGCCGGGAGATTCCCTGTTCATTCTGAAGGAAGGGCTGCTGCGCGTTTCCATCACCGGCGCCGATGGCCGCGAAACCGTGGTGGGCCAGATCCAGCCCGGCCAGGTGTTCGGCGAAATGTCGCTGCTGACCGGCGAACCGCGCAGCGCCACGGTGACCGCCAGCCTGTCGAGCCTGGCGCTGGAACTTGACCGCCCGGCCCTGGCGCCGCTGCTGCACTCGCGCCCCGATCTGGTGCGCCACCTGGGACAGGTGCTGGCCAACCGCCAGCTCAGAAACGCCCCGAAACTGGAAACCACCCGCCCCGCCGACGACGAACCCCGCCAGTCGCTGGTCCTGCAATGGATCGGCCGCATCAACGCCTTCTTCAGCCTGGAAGCGGGCTGAGATTTCCCCCCATCCGGGGTGTTTTACGCTGGCGTGCGCCGGTTGGGCCGCCGATGGCTGGCTTACGCCATCGGGCCGCCGCCCGAACCCGCCCGGAAGGACACGGCCCTTCCGGACCATCCGGGAGAAGGGCGGAAGGCGCAAGCCAGCCATCACAGTCGCTCCCGAGGTCCAAGCCTGTTCCCAATTACGGCGGCAAAAGTGCACTGTCACCGTAATTCGCCTGGCCGGGGGTGCGGGGGCGCGGGCGCCCCTGCGGTTCCCTTTCCCCTCAACGGCGTAGGGGGGGCGTTCGCGCAGGCCGAAGCCGATCCCCCTGAAGTCATCGTTCCAATCCTGCCCTTGGCAGCGCCCGATCTTCCGGCCTATGCTGGCCGATCATGATCGGTGTTTTCGATTCGGGCCATGGCGGCCTGACCATTCTGCAAGCCCTGACCCGCCGGTTGCCGGCGCGGGATTTTCTGTATTTGGGCGATCACGGCCATGCCCCCTACGGCGACCGCGACGCCGAGGAGATCTATCAGCTGACCATCGCCGCCGTGGAGCGGCTGTTCGGCCGGGGGTGCCGGCTGGTGATCCTGGCCTGCAACACCGCCGCCGTGGCGTTGCGCCGCCTGCAGCAAACCTGGCTGCCGCACCATTATCCGCAGCACCGCGTGCTGGGGGTTCTGGTGCCCATGGTGGAGGAGGTGACCGGCATGCCCTGGCTGGCCGATCCCGCCACCACCCCCTATCGCGGCGATGCCCGCAGCATTGCCGTGTTCGCCACCCGCCGCACCGTGGACAGCCGCATGTATGCGCAGGAGATCGGCAAGCGGGCGCCGTCGGTGCGGGTGCTGGAGCAGCCCTGCCCCAAGCTGGCCGCCCTGATCGAGCAGGGGGCGCCCCGCCCCGAGTGGGCGCATTTCATCCAGCGCTATGTGGCCGAGATGCTGGCGGCCAACGGCGGCCAGCCGCCCGACGCCGCCCTGCTGGGCTGCACCCATTACCCCCTGGCGGCGGATCTGTTCCGCGCCGCCCTGCCCGCCGGCGTGCGGCTTTTATCCCAGCCCGCCCCCACCGCCGACAGTCTGGCCGCCTATCTCGACCGCCACCCCGGTCTGGACGCCCCCGGCAGCGGCCGGGTCAAATTCCTCACCAGCGGCGAGCCGCAGCGCGTGGGGGCCATGGCCAGCGCCTTCTATGGCGCCCGAACGCCGTTCATCGGGATCTAGAAAGACACCAGGTCGGGCGGCTTACCGGCAGTTTCATACCCGGTGGGTCCGCTCCGTCGGCGGTAACGGATAGAGGACTCTGCGCCGAAAGAGCGCTTGCCGGTCCAACAGCATCGTGGACCCTCGGGCCAAGCCCGGCCAAGACGGCTTAAGAGAGGGACTGTGGCGCCGAGGCCCTTTTGTCGTCGTCCGCAGGGCGGCATCCTCCTCTTGTCGTCATGCGCGGGCTTGACCCGCGCATCATAAGA
This sequence comes from Pseudomonadota bacterium, assembly GCA_021798485.1. Lineage (GTDB taxonomy): Bacteria > Pseudomonadota > Alphaproteobacteria > Rhodospirillales > Magnetospirillaceae > JAJZGK01. The sequence goes on along the minus strand of JAJZGK010000268.1, from coordinate 652 downwards.
CGGCGTCTCCCCCCACATGGATGGCCGGGTCAAGCCCGGCCAAGACGGCTTAAGGGAGGGACTGTGGCGCCAAGGCCCTTTTGTCGTCGTCCGCAGCGCGGCAGCCCCCTTTTGTCGTCATGCGCGGGCTTGACCCGCGCATCATAAGACGGCGTCTCCCCCCACACGTGGATGGCCGGGTCAAGCCCGGCCAAGACGGCTTAAGGGGAGGGGCTGTGGCACAGAGGCCTCTTTGTCGTGGTCCGCAGGGCGGCATCCCCCTCTTGTCGTCATGCGCGGGCTTGACCCGCGCCTCATAAGACGGCGTCTCCCCCCACAGGGATGGCCGGGTCAAGCCCGGCCAAGACGGCTTAAGGGAGGGACTGTGGCGCCGAGTCCCCTTTGTCGTCGTCCGCAGGGCGGCATCCCCCTCTTGCCGTCATGCGCGGGCTTGACCCGCGCCTCATAAGACGGCGTCTCCCCCCACAGGGATGGCCGGGTCAAGCCCGGCCAAGACGGCTTAAGGGGAGGGGCTGTGGCACAGAGGGATCGTGCCCCTTGGCGTGGTGTAACAGCGCTTGGCCGTCATGATCTCCGGCAGGCTTGGCCGGGTTTTCAGGCTGCCGCGATGGGCGGCAGGCTGACCAAGGGATCATCGCTCAGAGGAGCGACG
>JAJZGK010000267.1 GCA_021798485.1 Pseudomonadota bacterium | reverse complement strand
GCATGCCGCCAGCCGCTGGCCGGGCCGGGTGCGGGTGCTGGCCTGCGAGCCGCTGGCCGCCAATCTGCCGCCGCTCAAACGCTGGCTTGCCGAAAACGGCTGCGCCGCCCAGGTGGAGGTTTGCCCCGTCGCCCTTGCCGACCAGCCGGGCCGGGGCGCCTTGCGCCCGGACAGCAGCATGGGGCACAGCCTGGTGCGGCTGCCGCACGGCCCCGTCTTGGTGGACAGCGTCGACGGCCTGCTGGCGGCGCGGCCGCATCTGAAGCCCGACCGGGTGATGGTGAAGATCGACGTGGAGGGCCTGGAACCCGAGGTGGTGGAAGGCATGGCCGGACTGCTGGCCGCCGGCCGCGTCTCGGCGGTGATCTGGGAAAAGGGGCCAAGCCACAACAGCCCCGGCGGACGGGAACGCCTGGCCCGCCTGCGCGCCCGCCTGGCCGGGCACGGCTTCACCGCCTGGCGGTTCGCCGACGAGGCCGCCGCCGGGCCGCTGCTGCCCTATGCCGAGGATATGCCCCCCGGCAATGTGCTGGAACTGGCCGCCGATATCGCCCCCCTGCCCGCCTATGCCGTTCCCGCCCCGCCCGCCGCCGCCGCCGAGCCCTGGCTGGAGGCCTTTGAACAGGCCGGCGCCATCACGCGGGAGGCCAGCCGCCTGCTGGCGCAGGGCCGCACCGGCGAGGCGCTGGCCCTGTTCGAACGGGCCGGGCGCCTTTGCCCCCTGCATCCCGATCTCTTCAACAATCTGGGGGTGGGCTTGCGCGGCCTGGGCCGCCTGGAGGCCGCCGAGGCCTGTTACCGCCGCGCCCTGGCCCTGCAGCCCTATCATGCCGGCTGTCTGTCCAATCTGGGCAATGTCCTGCGCGAACGGGGCCGCCTGGACGAGGCCGCCCAGGCCATCGATCTGGCCCGCCGCCTGGCGCCGCACGATCCCTCGTTTCAGTACAATGCCGGATTGGTGGCGCGCGATGCCGGCAATCCCAGCCTGGCCCGCGCGCTGTTCGAGGCGGTGCTGGAGCGCCAGCCCGATCACGGCGATTGCCGCTGGGATCACGCCCTGGCCCTGCTGGCCGAGGGCGATGTCAAACGCGGATTTCCGGCCTATGAGTCCCGCTGGCTGTTGAAGCGCAGCCCGCCGCCGCAGCTGCCGCTGCCACGCTGGGCCGGAGAGCCGCTGGAGGGAAAAACCCTGCTGCTGCTGGACGAACAGGGCTACGGCGACCTGCTGATGTTCGCCCGCTTCCTGCCCCTGGCCAAAACGCAGGGCGCCGGGCGCATCCTGTTGCAATGCCCCGCCCCCCTGGCGGCGCTGATGGCCACCCTGCCCGAGGTGGATGCGGTGGTGCCGCGCGGCGCGCCGCTGCCCGAGGGCTGCGATCTTTACGCCCCCCTGCTCAGCCTGCCCGGCCTGCTGGGCCTGGGGCCCGAGGCCCTGCCCGGCCCGGTGCCCTATCTGCCCAAGCCCGAAGCCGCCGCCCTGCCCGGACACGCCCCCCTGAAGCTGGGGCTGGTCTGGGCCGGCAAGCCCACCCCGCGCGACCGCTCCTTCCCCCTGGAGGCGCTGCTGCCGCATCTCGACGACCCGCGCTGGCGCCTTTACAGCCTGCAAACCGGCCCCCGCGCCCAGGATCTGGCCGCCAGCGGCGCCAACGCCTTCGTGCACGACCTGGGGCCGGCCCTGACCGATTTCGCCGCCACCGCCCGCCTGCTGGCCGGGCTCGACGCCCTGGTGACCTGCGATACCGCCATCGCCCATCTGGCCGGCGCCCTGGCCCTGCCCACCTTCGTGCCGCTGCTGCATTATTCCGACTGGCGCTGGGGCGATCATGGTGAACGCACGCCCTGGTATCCCACCCTGCGCCTGTTCCGCCAGCCCCGCGCCGCCGACTGGGCCAGCCCCCTGGCCGCCCTGGGCCAGGCCTTGCGCGCCTTCGCCGACGAGCGGAATCTGCAAACGCAGTTAAAGTGATTCCGAAACCGAATCGATTCGGAAGCGAATCAAGTCGGGCATTTTAACGAAAGGCAATCCAAATTCCTTGTGCCATCATACCCTCCCCTTCACCATGGATTCCTCCTGCGTCATGACCTTTGCCGCCGCTTTCCGGAAGAGCCTGCTGCTGGCCGCGATGCTCCTTGTGGCCGCCGCGCCGGCGCGGGCCGATAATCCCTTTGGGGTGATGCTGTGGCCGCAGCAGGGCGACGGGCTGGAGATGACCCTGGCGCGGGCGCGCGGGCTGGGGGTGGCGTGGTTCCGCCCGCCCACCCTTTATCTCGACCGCTGGGACGGCACCTGCCCCGACTGCGGCCTCTATGTCCGCTCGGGTCTGAAACTGGCGCTGGTGGTGCGCAACGGCGGCGAGGATCAGCCGACGCGCCGCCCCGCCGTGGTGCCCGCCGATCTTGCCGCCTACCGCGCCCGGCTGGCCAAAGTGCTGGAAGCCTGGCATCCCGCCGTGCTGGTGGTGGAGGCATCCGAAAACGATCCCCAGGCCCTGACCGGTCTTGGCGATGATTTTTCCGGCTATATCGCCGAGCTTGGCGCCGCCTGCGCCGTGGCCCATGCCCATGGCGCCTACTGCACCAACGGCGGCCTGACCAGCACCTCCATCGCCGCCGCCGCCTGGCTGGATCTGTTGCGGCGCGGCCTGCCCGATCAGGCCTGCGATTTCGCCAAACGCGCCTTTTATGTGCGCGGCAACCCCGATGCCGGCGCCCCCTTATGCACCTACCGCCGCCGCGCCGATGTGCCGCCCCGGGTGGCCGCCGCCGCCCTGGCCGGGGCCGGCCGCCTGCTGGCCTTGTACCGCGGCGCCGCCATCGATGTGGTCAATGTCCACTGGTTCATCCACGATGCCCGCGCCCTGTCGCAAACCGTTGATTTCGTTCAACGCACAACGGGGAAACCGGTGGTGAGCACCGAGATCGGCCAATGGCGCTGGGATGCCGATCCAAACAATGTGCGGCCGCTGCTGCGCGCCGCCTTCGCCGCCGATATGAAACTGGTGATCTGGTACAGCCTCGAAAACGGCCATACCGCCTCTTTGTTCGAGCCCGATGGCCGCCTGCGCCCGGCGGGCTGGGAGTTTCAGCGGCAGATGTGGGGCAAGTGATCAGCGGAACAGATAGGGCTCCACGCCGGTACGGCGGGAATAGGCATCGATGATCATCTTGGCCAGATGAAAGCCCATGCGCTCGAAGGCGATGCCGATGCTGCCGTCGCGCGCATCAACACGCGCCAGCCGGCCCCGCACCGGCAGACTGTTGTTCACATCCAGATGGCGCGCGGCGCTGGGGATCAGCGAGAAGCTGAACACCCCATCGGGAACCGCCACGCCGCCGCCCACCCGCAGGCCGCTTAAAGAGATATCCAGAACATCGACCAGCTGACCGGCGATATTGGCGGTCAGGCCGGTCTCCCGCAGGCGATTATAGCGACGGCGGTCGCCTTCGGGAGACCGGACCTGCCGAGATCCGGTCCCTTGGATCTTCATATGCGACACCGATGCGTCCTTTCCTCGTCAGAAAACCATCACGACAACTCGCCGCTATACGTGCGCAATTCCCGCACCAGCTTGGCCGCGTCCAGATAGCGGTCGCAGCAGAATATTTCGTGCCGCCTCCCATCGGAGCCGACCCGGAAGACCGTCCAAGGCCCCAGCTGGGCCTGATCCCGCCAACAGACGTAGGTATCGGACATTTCCAACCTCCATGCTGATGAAATCCGCAACAGAGTGGCCCTCCCACAGACTGAAGACGCAAAACCTATGCCAGCGCCCACCACCAACCCACTATGGATAGGGGAATCGGTAAGAGATTGATTTCATGGGGAGTTGAGGCATCCCGCGTACCCCGGAGAAAACAGGCGCCGCAAAGCGCATTGCGTTTTGCAAAAAGCCATGCCGTTTTCGCAGGCGGGAGCAGACTAGAAAGAAACCAGGTCAGGCGGCTTACCAGCAGTTTCATACCCGGTGGGTCCGCTCCGTCGGTGGCAACTGATACAGGACTCTGCGCCACGGCCCCTCCCTTAAG
>JAJZGK010000266.1 GCA_021798485.1 Pseudomonadota bacterium | reverse complement strand
CCGGGTTATGGCCGGCCAGGCCCGCGGCGCCGGCCTGGCCGACGCCAAGGCCGGCCGCGACCTGCGCCGCCGCTCGGTGCAGGCCAGGCTCAAAACCATGGAGCGGGGCGAAACCCGGGAACGCGGCTACCGCCTGCGCGAACAGCTGAGCCAGGCCGGTCTTTCCCTGTCGCTCAGCGCCTATCTGGCCGGTTCGGCCGGTCTGACCCTGACGGTGGGCGCCGTGACGCTGCTGGCCGGTCTGGGCGGCCTGTGGGCCCTGCTGGCCGCCCTGATCGCCGGGCTGGGCCTGCCCCGGCTGCTGCTCGGCCTGCTGGCCCGCCGCCGCGTTGGCCGCTTCGTCGGCCAGATGGCCGACGCCATCGATATCGTGGTGCGCGGCCTGCGTTCGGGCCTGCCGCTGGGCGAATGCATCGCCATCATCGGCCGCGAAATGGCCGATCCTTTGGGCGGCGAGTTCCGCGCCATGATGGAAACCCAACGCCTGGGCATGCCGCTGCAGGATGCCCTGGCCCGCGCCGTGGTCCGCATGCCCATCGCCGAGCTGCGCTATTTCGCCATCGTCATCGCCATCCAGCAGCAGACCGGCGGCAATCTGGCCGAAACCCTGGCCAAGCTGTCGGAGGTGCTGCGCGCCCGCAAGCGCATGCGCGACAAGGTGCAGGCCTATGCCAGCGAGGCCCGCAGCTCGGCCTATATCATCGGCGCCCTGCCCCTGGTGGTGATCCTGGCCCTGGGGGTGATGGCGCCGCATTACATCGCCGTGCTGTTCACCACGCCGGCGGGCAAGGCCCTGCTGTTCATCGGCGCCATGACCGAAATCGCCGGGCTGCTGGTCATGCGCCGCATGATCAATTTCGATATCTGAAGGGGAGGCCGGAATGCTGGAAACCCTGATCATGGGCGTGGCCGCCCTGGCCGCCTTCGCCTCGGTGCTGGCCCTGTCGCTGCCGCTGCTGGCGCGCGACCGCGTGGCCAGCCGCATGAAAGCCGTGGCCCGCCACCGCCAGGATCTGTCGCGCGCCCGCGCCGCCGGGCTGCAGGGGCACCGCAAGGCGCCGCGCCCCTCGCGCCTGGCCCTGATGCGGGCGGTGATCACCCGCCTCAACCTGCAGGCCCTGCTGGACTCGAAAAGCCTGAAGGACCGCCTGGCCCAGGCCGGCTGGCGGGCCCAGTCGGCGCCGCTCACCTACCTGTTCGCCCGCGTGGCCGCGCCGGTGCTGCTGCTGGCCTTCGGCCTGCTCTACGCCAATACGGTGTTCGCCGCCATGCCGGCGCAGATCCGCATCCTGGTGCTGGTGCTGGCGGTGGCGGTGGGGGCCTGGCTGCCCACGGTGGTCCTGGTCAACGCCATCCAGAAACGCCAGGCCATACTGGCCCGCGCCTTCCCCGACGCCCTCGATCTGCTGGTGATCTGCGTCGAGGCCGGCCTGTCGGTGGAAGCCTCGCTGACGCGGGTGGTCGATGAGATGAGCCTCTCGGCCCCGGAACTGTCGGAGGAGATCGGGCTGACGGCGGCGGAACTGGCCTTCGTCGGCGACCGCCGCCAGGCCTGGAGCAATCTGGCCGAACGCACCGGCCTTGCCGCGGTCAAATCCTTGAGCACCGCCATGGTGCAGTCGGAAAAATACGGCACCCCGGTGGGGGTGGCCCTGAAGACCCTGGCCCAGGAAAGCCGCGACACCCGCATGGCCGCCGCCGAGAAGAAGGCGGCCTCGCTGCCGGCCCGCCTGACCGTGCCGATGATCGTGTTCTTCCTGCCGGTGCTGTTCGTGGTGATCGCCGGCCCCGCCGCCCTGCAGGTAACCGCCATCATGAAGTGATTAACCTTTCGCCCGCATTGCGCCGCCGCCGGGCCGGGACGATGCTTTGACCTCCCCATCCCAGGAGGTTCCATGTCCGCTCCGTCCCTGATCCTGTACGGCACCCCGTTGTCGGGCCACGCCCACCGGGTGGAAAGTTTTCTGCGCCTGCTGAACCTGCCCTACGACTACCGCGACACCCCGGCCGACCGCCGCAAGCAGCCCGACTTTCTGGCCCTGAATCCCTTGGGGGAAATTCCGGTGCTGGTGGACGGCGATCTGGTGCTGGCCGATTCCAACGCCATTCTGGTCTATCTGGCCCGGCGCTACGCCCCCGACAGCCGCTGGTATTCCGCCGATCCGGTCATCGCCGCCCACATCCAGCGCTGGCTGGCCATCGGTTCGTGCGAGGTGCGCACCGGCCCGGCCCTGGCCCGCGCCATCTGCCTGTTCAAGCGCGGCGGCCATCTGGACGAGGCCCAGGCCATCGCCCGCAAGCTGCTGGTCCTGATGGACGGCCACCTCGCCGGCCGCGCCTGGCTGGCCGACGCGGTGCCCACCATCGCCGATCTGTCGTGCTATCCCTATGTGGCCCGCGCCCCCGAGGGCGATGTGCCGCTGGAGCCCTATCCCCAGGTACGGGCCTGGCTTGAGCGGGTGGAAGCCCTGCCGGGCTTCCCGCCCATGGCCCGGGCGCCCCGCTGACCCGGCGGGGTTATACCGGCCAACCATTGAAGTGACTCGTTGGCCGGTATCCAGCGAGCATTGAGCGAGCGGCCAAGGCGGCGGATGCCGCCGCCCGGCGAGGGACGATACAACCGGTCAATTCATTGGGCGGTTGGTATTACTGATCGCTGTTGGCCGCCAGATCGCGGAACACTTCGGCATTGGCCCGTTCCGCCTGGGGCGACAGATCATGGCGCACCAGGCGGGCGGCGCGGCCGCCATCTCCCTTCAAGGCGGTGAGCAGGGCCAGATTCTGCCGCACCTGCATGCCGGCATCGGGCAGATCGGCGGCCTGGGTCAGGGTGGTGATGGCCTGATCCATCTGGCCGTTCACCGCCTGGGCCAGGGCCAGATTGTTCAGCACCGCCGGATTTTTGGGCGACAGACGCGCCGCCTCGGCAAAATCCTGCAAGGCTTCGTCGGTATGGCCTTCCGTATCCACCGCCACGCCCAAGGTGGAATACACCTCCCACAGGCCCGGCCACTGGGGCGGCGCCGCCGCCTTGGCCCGGGCCAGGGTTTGCACCGCCAGATGCTCGCGGTCGGCCGAGAGATAATCCTTGGCCATCTCCAGCAGCAGTTCGGGATCGTTGGGCTGGAAGGTGAGCTGGGTCTGCATCAACCCGGCCCCGGCCTGGCCCTGATCGGAAAAGCGCAGATTGCGCGCCAGGGCGATGGCCAGGGATTTATCATCGGGGTGGCGCTGGTGCAGGGTTTGCAGGCGCTGGATGGCGCCCTTGTAATCGTGCGCCGCCTCGGCGGCGGCGGCCGCCGCCCGCAACGAGGGATCGACGGCGGCGGCGATGGCCTGGGGCGAGTCGCCCGCTCCGGCCAGGCCGGTCCCATGATCGGCGGGAAGGCCGGCGCAGCCGCCCAGGGCCAGGCACAGCGCCAGAAGGGAGGGGAGGGGTTTCAGCATCATCATCGCCTCACTTCGCCTTGGCCGGCGGCTGCGGATCAACGGGAACGGCGGGGCCGCAGCCTCCGGGGCCGCATTCGGCCACGGCGGTCAGCCCGCCCGGCACCCAGCTCTTGCCGCCGCTGCCGTAATGGATGACCACGCCGCCGTCATCGGCGGCGGCCACCATGACGTTGGCCCGCAGCAGCAGGCGGCCCTGGCGGTCCAGCACCATCAGGGTGGTGCCGCCCACATGGCGGCCGAACAGCACCAGCCGGTGCCTTGACTGCACGGTCACGTCGGCCACCGCCGGATCGCCCACCACCACCTGGGCCGGCTGCCCCGGCACCGTCAGCAGGCGCGCTCCGGCCAGCGGCACCGAGATCATGCCGGAAGCCCGCGCCGCCGGGGCCAACGAGAGGGCGGCCAGCAGGGCCGCCGCGAAGCAGGATGGTTTCATGGTTTTTCCCTCCGCACCTTATTGCACCTGTTATACCAACCGCCCAATGAATTGACCGGTTGTATCGTCCCTCGCCGGGCGGCGGCATCCGCCGCCTTGGCCGCTCGCTCAATGCTCGCTGGATACCGGCCAACGAGTCACTTCAATGG
>JAJZGK010000042.1 GCA_021798485.1 Pseudomonadota bacterium | reverse complement strand
CAACCGCCCAATGAATTGACCGGTTGTATCGTCCCTCGCCGGGCGGCGGCATCCGCCGCCTTGGCCGCTCGCTCAATGCTCGCTGGATACCGGCCAACGAGTCACTTCAATGGTTGGCCGGTATTACGGCCTTGCGAAGCCATAAATTTATGTCTTTCATATGGATAGCACTGCACTCAGATCGGCAATCATCAAATGATGGACACTCCGGATCGGATCGAGCCTTGTTTTCTGGAAAGCTCCGGCGAGGAAATCCTCGACGCCCAGGCCGAACTGATCGCAGCCTCGACCAGATTGGGGCGTGATGTGGTCCAAACTTCCGGACCACATCAATAAGAAGCCCGTAGGCGGCGATTTCTACCGCTCAAGGCCGGCATCTCCAGCCCAGGTCAGCCAGGGACACCTTTCCCTTACCGCCGCTGGCGACTATCAGGGCTAGGGCGAGGCCGGTGTGCGTCTCAAGGGCGGCCCGCCGTGATGGACAAGCCCTCTGCTGCCCGTCGTTTGCTACTTTTTTGCATGCCGGGAGTATCGTGGAAGAAAAATCCGAATTACGGTGACAGTGTACTTTATTCCTGTAATACCGGCCAACGAGTCACTTCAATGGTTGGCCGGTATCAGTTGCCACCGACGGAGCGGACCCACCGGGTATGAAACTGCTGGTAAGCCGCCTGACCTGGTTTCTTTCTAGAGGGTATGGGGTTCATCGCGCCGCTTCAGGCGGTATCCCACGCCGGGATCGGTCACGATCAAGGTGGGGTGGGCCTGGTCTTCCTCCAGTTTTTGCCGCAGCTGATTGATGTAAACACGCAAGTATGCGGTTTCCTCCACATGCGCCGGGCCCCAGACTTCCATCAGAAGGGCGCGGTGGGTCAGCACATGATCGGGGCGGCGGGCCAGAACCGCCAGAATCTCCCATTCCCGTTTCGACAGCCGCACCTCTTCGCCGTTGCGGGTCACCACGCGGCGGCCCAGGTCGATGCGCACCGCGCCGCTTTCCACCACCGCGGCCTCTTTTTCCATATGGGGGCGCAGCAAGGCGCGGATGCGGGCCATCAGTTCGGCTACGCCGAAGGGTTTGACCAGGTAATCGTTGGCGCCGCGGTCCAGGGCCTCCACCTTGTCCATTTCCTGGGCCCGCACCGAAAGGACGATGATGGGCAGATCCATGTTCAGGCGCAGAGCGGTAATCACCTCCTGACCGTCCTGGTCGGGGAGGCCGAGATCCAGGATCAGCAGATCGGGGCGGATGTCGCGGGCCATGGCGATGCCTTGGCCCGCGGTTTCCGCCTCAAGCACATGATAGCCGTTGGCGGTCAGGGAAATCCGCAGGAAGCGCCGGATCTGCGGTTCATCGTCCACCACCAGGATGCGGGCGGTCATGCGGCGGGCTCCGGTTCGGGCAGCGGCGGCTCGGGCGGCAGCGGCAAATGGATCAGGATGCAGGTGCCGGCGCCGTGCAGGCCGGGTTCGGCCCGGATGGTGCCGCCATGGGCCTCGATGATGCCGCGGCAGATCGCCAGGCCCAGGCCGGTCCCGGACTGGGTGTCGGTCTGATCAACGCGGTAGAACATGTCGAAGACTTTCTCCCGGTCCTCCGCCGGAATGCCCGGCCCAAGGTCGGCAACCTCGATGGCGATATGCTCCCGGGTGCGCATGGCCCATATTTTCACCTGGGTGCCGGCGGGGCTGTATTTGCAGGCGTTATCGAGAAGATTGAAGATCACCTGTTCCAGCAGCACCGGATCGACGCACAGCAGCGGCATGTCGCCGGCGATCTCAACCTTCAGCACATGGGCGCGGGCCAGCCGCCCCGCACGCTCCACGGCGGCGCCGACGATATCATGCAGATCGGCCCAGTCCACCCGGGGTTTCAGGGCGCCGGCGCCCAGTTTGGTCATATCCAGCAGGTTCTGCACGAAGCGGTTCAGGCGTTCGGCCTCGTCCTGGATGGTTTGCGCCAGGTCGCGCCGGGCGTCGTCGTCCAGGGTCCGTTCGTCGTTGAGCATGCTGGAGGCGGCGCCCAGGATCGAGACCAGCGGAGTGCGCAGATCGTGCGACAGCGAAGACAGCAAGGCCGAGCGCAGGCGTTCCCGCTCGGTGGCGACGCGGGCGGTTTCGATATCGGCCACCAGGGTGGTGCGTTCGATGGCCACCGCCGCCTGATCGGCCAGGGTTTCCAGCAGGCGCATCTGATCGGGCGAGGGAATATCGGCGTCTTCCAGCATCTGCACCCCCAAAACCCCCACGGCGGAGCGGGCGGTCTTCAGCGGGATGAACAGCCACAGCGCGGCGGGCAGGGTGGTCGAGCCGCGTCCGGCGATGCGGCCATGGCTCCAGGCCCAGTCGGCGGCGGCGGCGGATTTGTCGTCCAGCTGGTCCTCGGGAGGGTAGCCGGCGGCGATGGCCAGCTGCCTGTCGGCGGGCAGCAGCACCATGGATTTGCCGCGGATGGTATTGGCAACATGGTGCACCACCGCCCACAGAACATCATCAAGGGTGACGGCGGCGCTGATCTTGCGGCCGAAATCGTAAAGATTGGCGGTGCGGCGGGCGTTTTCCCGCACCGCCTGGATCTGGCTGCGCAGGCGGGCGGCAAGATTGCTGACGATCACCGCCGCGATCAGGAAAAAGCCCACGGTCAGGATATTCTGGGTATCGGCGATGGTGAAGGTGTAGCGGGGATCGGTAAAAAAGAAATTGAAGGCCAGAAAGCTGCAGATCGAGGCCAGAATGGCCGGGCGCAGGCCGGCCTTCATGGCCACCACCAGCACCGCCAGCAGATAGGCCACCGAGATGTTGCCGATGGACAGGCGGGCCTTGTCGATGGCGAAGGCGATGCCGGTGGCGGCGGCGCAGATGCAAAGGGCGAACAGATGCCCCAGCCAGTCCGGCGGCGGCAATCCGGCGCGGCGCGGCGCCGGTTTCGCCGGGGTTTCCCCCGCCTCGGTCACCAGCACGTTGATCTCGCCCGCCTCGGCGACCAGGCGTTCCGTCACGGATTTGCCCAGGGCGATGCGGCCCCGTCGGGGGCGGCCCACCACCACCATGGTGACATTGCGCTCGCGGGCAAGGTCGAGAACCGAGGCGACGATATCCTCGCCTTGCAGGGTCAGGGCCTCGCCGCCCAATTGCGCCGCCAGCCGCATGGCGGTGGCGATGCGGTCCTTGGCGGTTTCACTGAGGGCAAAAGCGCCCGCCGTTTCCACGGTCACGGCCATCCAGGCGGCGCCGCGCCGTTCGGCGGCGCGCTTGGCCACCCGCACCAGCCGGGTGCCGTCCATCCTGCCGTCAAGGCAGACCAGCACCCGCTCCCGCGCCGGCCAGGGGCCGCTGATGGCGTGGGCGCGCATGTAATCCACCATCTGGCGGTCCACCCGCTCGGCGGCATGGCGCAGCGCCATCTCGCGCAGCGCCGTCAGCGTGCCGGGCGAAAAGAAGTTGTTCACCGCCCGCCTGGCCTGATCGGGCAGATAAACTTTTCCCTCGTGCAGACGCTTGATGAGATCCTGGGGCGGCAGATCGATCAGCTCGATTTCATCGGCCATGGCCAGAACGCCATCGGGCACGGTTTCGCGCACCTTGATCTCGGCGATCTGCTGAATAACGTCGTTCAGGCTTTCGAGATGCTGGATGTTCAGCGTGGTATAAACGTCGATATTGGCGGCCAGCAGTTCCTCGATATCCTGCCAGCGCTTGATATGGCGCGATCCGGGAATGTTGGTATGGGCGAATTCGTCCACCAGCACGATTTTGGGGCGGCGCTCCAGCAGGCGGTCCAGATCCATTTCGTGGAACAGATGGCCGCGGTACTCCACGTCGCGCCGGGGGATCAGCTCCAGCCCCTGCACCAGCCGTTCGGTTTCACGGCGGCCATGGGTTTCGACAAGGCCGATCACGATATCGGCCCCCTCGCGGCGGCGCTCATGCGCCGTTTCCAGCATGGCGTATGTTTTTCCCACGCCGGGGGCGGCGCCGAGAAACACCTTGAGACGGCCGCGCCCTTCCCGCGATGCTTCCGCGAGAAGGGCTTCGGGCGAGGGGCGGTTTTCGTCTGTTTCGCTCACGCCGTGAAATCCTTGCGCGGGGGGCGGCCGCCGCGCCTCAAGGGAGGGATCCCATCACTTCACCGCATCGGCCAGCGGGCGTCCAGCGCCAGATTGAGGCCGAGGACATTGACGGTTCTTTCCCCCAGCAGGCCAAACAGACGGCCGTGGATATGGGCGGCCACCAGCCGGCGTATTTCCTCCTGGGGCGCATGGCGGGCCGCCGCCACCCGCGCCACCTGCCATTCTGCCGCCGCCGGCGAGATATCGGGATCGAGGCCCGAGGCGGAAGACAGCAGAAGATCGGCCGGAACCGCCGCCGGCGCCTGCGGATTGGCCGCCCTTAGCGCCGCTTCGCGGCTTTTGACCGTGTCGGCCAGGGCCTTGGCGCTGGGGGCCAGATTGCTGCCGCCCGAATTGGCGGCGTTATAGGGCGCCGCCACGGTTTTGGTGGGATCCTTGGGATCGGGGGCGGTGGTGGCCGAGGGCCGGCCCCAGAAATAGCCGGGGCGGCTGAAGGACTGGCCGATCAGCGCCGAGCCGACGACCTGGCCGTTCCGCTCGATCAGGCTGCCGTTGGCCTGGTGGGGAAAAAGCGCCTGGGCCAGGCCGGTCACGGCCAGGGGATAGAGCAGGCCGGTCAACAGGGTCATCAGCACAAGCAGCAGCAGGGCGGCGCGCAGATGTTTCAGCATGGTGGTCTCTCCTCAGGCCAGACCCAGGGCGGTGATGCCCAGGTCGATCAGCTTGATGCCCACGAACGGGGCCGCCAGCCCGCCCAGACCGTAGATCAGCAGATTGCGCTTCAGCAGGCTGTGGGCCGGGGCCGGTTTGTAGGCCACGCCTTTCAGCGCCAGCGGAATCAGCGCCACGATGATGAGGGCGTTGAAGATGATGGCCGACAGGATGGCGCTTTGCGGGCTGGCCAGATGCATGAGATTCAAGGCCTGCAGCTGCGGGTACGACGCCAGGAACAGCGATGGGATGATGGCGAAATATTTGGCCACGTCGTTGGCGATGGAAAAGGTGGTGAGGGCGCCCCGGCTCATCAGGAGCTGTTTGCCGATCATCACGATCTCGATCAGCTTGGTGGGATCGCTTTCCAGATCGACCATGTTGCCGGCCTCGCGGGCGGCCTGGGTGCCGGTGTTCATGGCCACGCCCACATCGGCCTGGGCCAGGGCCGGCGCGTCGTTGGAGCCGTCGCCGCACATGGCCACCAGGCGGCCGCCCTGCTGCTGTTCGCGGATCAGCTCCAGCTTTTTCTCCGGGGTGGCCTCGGCCAGATAGTCGTCCACCCCGGCTTCCGCCGCGATGGCGGCGGCGGTCAGGGGATTGTCGCCGGTGATCATCACCGTGCGGATGCCCATGGCGCGGAGGGTGGCGAAGCGGTCGCGGATGCCGGGCTTGACGATATCCTTAAGGTGGATAACCCCCAGGGGTCGCCCGTCGCGCGCCACCACCAGGGGGGTTCCGCCCGATTTGCCCACCTGTTCCACCAGGCCGGTCAGCTCGCGGGGGCCGTCGCCCGGCGCGGAGCGGGTGGCGTCGGCGGTATAGGCGGCGATGGCGTCGGCGGCGCCCTTGCGGATGTGATGGCCGCCGCCGTCCAGATCCACGCCGCTCATGCGGGTCTGGGCGGTGAAGGGCACGAACTGCAGGCCGTTGGTTTCCGGTTCGGTCAGGCGGAACCGGGCGCGGGCCAGGGCGACGATGGATTTGCCTTCGGGGGTTTCATCGGCCAGCGACGACAGAAAGGCCGCCTCGGCCAGATCGCGCTCGCCGATATCGGGCAACGGCAGAAAGGCCACGGCCTGGCGCGCCCCCAGGGTGATGGTGCCGGTTTTGTCCAGCAGCAGCACATCGATATCGCCGGCGGCCTCCACCGCCCGCCCCGATTTGGCGATGACGTTGAACTTCACCAGCCGGTCCATGCCGGCGATGCCGATGGCCGACAGCAGGCCGCCGATGGTGGTGGGAATGAGGGTGATGAACAGCGCGGCCAGGAACACCACCGGAATGTGGGTGCCCGACCACGAGGCCCAGGCCGGCAGGGAGGCCACCACGATGAGAAAGATCAGGGTCATGCCCACCAGCAGGATCGACAGGGCGATCTCGTTGGGGGTTTTCTGCCGCTTGGCGCCTTCGACCAGGGCGATCATGCGGTCGAGAAAGGTTTCGCCGGGATTGGCGGTGATGCGGATCACGATGCGGTCCGACACCACGCGGGTGCCGCCGGTCACCGCCGAGCGGTCGCCGCCGGATTCGCGGATCACCGGCGCCGATTCGCCGGTAATGGCGCTTTCATCCACGGTGGCGATGCCGGTGACCACGTCGCCGTCGCCGGGGATGGTGTCGCCCGCCGCGCACAGCACCAGATCGCCGGCCCGCAAGGCGGAGGCGGGCACCTCCACCGGGTCGGCGGACTGGAGGTCCGGCAGGCGCCGGGCCATGGTTTCCGTCTTGCTGCGGCGGAGCGAGGCCGCCTGGGCCTTGCCCCGGCCCTCGGCGATGGCTTCGGCGAAATTGGCGAACAGCACGGTGAACCACAGCCAGGCGGTGATCTGGACCATGATGCCGGCCGACGCGGTCTGCAGCCCGGCCGCGCGCACGGTGAGAACCGTGGACAGAAGCGCCACCAGGGCGGTGGTGAAGATGATGGGGTTTTTCACCAGGAAACGCGGATCGAGCTTGCGGACGGCGTCAACCAGGGCCTGTGCCAGGATGGCGCTGTCGAACAGGGACCGCGACGAGGGACGATGGACGCTCACTATGGGCCTCCTCAGAACAGGGTGCCGCTCGCCAGGGCCAGGTGTTCGACCACCGGCCCCAGGGCAAGAACGGGGAAATAGGTCAGGCCGCCGACGACCAGAACGATGCCCACCAGCAAGGCGACGAACAGCCAGGAGTGGGTGGGAAAGGTGCCGGACGACGGCGGTACGGTTTTCTTGGCCGCCAGGGCCCCGGCAATGGCCAGAACGGGAATGACGACGGCAAACCGCCCGATCAGCATGGCCACCGCCAGGATGACGTTGTAAAACGGGGTGTTGCCGTTCAATCCGGCGAAAGCCGAGCCGTTGTTGTTGGCGGCCGAGGCGAAGGCGTACAGCACCTCGGACAGGCCGTGCGGCCCCGGCGCGGCGATGCCGGCCTGGCCGGCGGGGGTCAGCATGGCCAGCGCCCCCAGCCCCAGCACCGCCAGCGGCGTGGCCAGGATGGCGATCACCGCCAGCTTGATTTCGCGGGCCTCGATCTTCTTGCCCAGATATTCAGGGGTGCGGCCCACCATCAGTCCGGCGATGAACATGGTGATCAGCACAAACACCATCATGCCGTAAAGGCCGGATCCCACGCCGCCGATCACCACCTCGCCCAGCAGCATGTTGATCAGCGGCACCATGCCGGCCAGCGGCAGCAGGCTGTCGTGCATGGCGTTGACGGCGCCGCACGAGGTGGCGGTGGTCACCGTGGCGAACAAGGTGGAGGCGGCGATGCCGAAGCGAACCTCCTTGCCCTCCATGTTGGCGAGAAAGCTCAAGGCGGGGTTGCCCTGGGCCTCGGCCGCGTACATGGCGAAGGCGCCGGCGCCCAGCATAATCCCCATGGCGGCCAGCAGGGCCCAGCCCTGGCGCTGATCACCGATCATCCGGCCGAAGGTGTTGGTCAGCCCGGCGCCAAGGGCCAGAATGCTCGCCATATAGATGAAATTGACCAGGGAGGTGGGATTTTCGTAGGGATGCGCGGCATTGGCGTTGAAAAAGCCGCCGCCGTTGGTGCCGAAATGCTTGATGAACATCTGGCTGGCCACCGGTCCCTGGGCGATGATCTGGTGGCCGCCCTCCAGGGTGGTGGCGCCGACATAGCCCTGCAAGGTTTGCGGCACCCCCTGCCAGACCAGCACCAGGGAGCCGATCAGGCAGATGGGCAGCAGCAGGTAGAGGATGGTCCGGGTCAGGTCCACATAGAAATTGCCGATAAAGCGGGCCGACCGGCGGGTGAAGCCGCGGATCAGCGCCACCGCCACGGCGATGCCGGCGGCGGCCGACAGGAAATTCTGCACGGTGCACCCGGCCATCTGCACCAGATAGCTCATGGTGCTTTCGCCGCCATAGTTCTGCCAATCGGTGTTGGTGGCGAAGCTGATGGCGGTGTTGAACGAGAGATCGGGCGCCATGGCCGTTTGTCCCGCCGGATTGAACGGCAGCATCGCCTGCAGCCGCATCAGGCCGTAAAAGACCAGCACGCCCAGCAGATGCAGGAGCAGAAAGGCCATGGCATAGCCGGTCCAGTGCTGTTCGCGGTCGGGGTCGATGCCGCACAGGCGGTAGATCCCCCGTTCCACAGGCGCCAGCCAGCCGACGCGGCCCTCGTAGAGGCGGGCCATAAAGCCGCCGAGAACGGGGGTTAACGCCAACACCACGGCAAGAAGCAGAAGGATGAGCAGAATGCCGTTCGCGTCCATTATTTTCCTCCCACGCCTAAAACCGCTCGGGATGGATCAGAACCGTCAGCAGGTAGCCGAACAGTCCCACCACCAGGCCGCCGCCGAGAACGAGGCCCAGGGGATCGAATGCCGCCGTCATGGCCGCCGCCTCATATCCGCTCGCAGCCGCGGACCAGCAGCCCGCAGCAGGCGAACAGGGCGGCGATGGCGGCCAGAAACACCGCATCGGTCATTGAGGGGTCTCCTTTAAAATTCATCTCCGGGCCGACCTTGGCGCCGGAGGCCGTAAAGGATCCATAGGAGTTTTGCCCCGGCCTTTATGCGCCCTTTACGGCGGCGGCGGGCCATTTTCATGAATTTCCGTTTTATACCGGCCAACCATTGAGGTGACGGGTTGGCCGGTATCCAGCGAGCCTTGAGCGAGCGGCCAAGGCGGCGGATGCCGCCGCCCGGCGAGGGACGATACAACCGGTCAATTCATTGGCCGGTTGGTATTAAAATGGCAGCCATACGCCCCGGGAAGGGCAAAAAATTGCGAAAGGACTGGATTTTTAGGGCCTTCTGGCTGTTAAAGTGCCGCCCGTCCCTTCGCCTGCAGGAAAGTTCCGGAATGACCCCCCATCAGCTTGTGCGCCGGCTTCGCTATTCCTCCTGGTTCTGGCTGCGGCGCGCGGTGTTCTGGGGTGGCGCCGTCTGCGTCGGTCTGGTGGCCATCGCCTTCGCCAAGGCCGCCACCATGGCCGACGAACTGTTTCATCGGGGGCTGAGCATCAGCCCCTATCTGCCGTTCCTGCTGGCCCCCGCCGGCTTGTGGGTGTCGCTGTGGATGACCCGGAACGTCTTCCCCGGCGCCGAGGGCAGCGGCATTCCCCAGGCCATCGCCGCCGTGGACATGACCGACAAGGCCGCCCGCGATGAGGTGTTGTCGCTCAAGGTGGCCGGCGGCAAGATTCTGCTGACCCTGCTGGCCCTGTGCTGCGGCGCCTCCATCGGCCGCGAAGGGCCTACGGTGCAGATCGGCGCCGCCATCATGCATAACCTTGGCAAGAAGGTGCGCCTGACCCGCGCCGACGTGCAGCGCGGCCTGATTCTGGCCGGCGGCGCCGCCGGCGTGGCCGCCGCCTTCAACACGCCGCTGGCCGGCGTGATGTTCGGCATCGAGGAACTGAGCCGCTCGTTCGAAAGCCGCACCAGCGGCATCGTCGTCACCACGGTGATCATGGGCGGCATCATCTCGCTGGCCCTGCTGGGCGATTATCATTATTTCGGCCATACCGCCGCCACCCTGGTGTTCAGCCAGGCCTGGATCGGCGTGCTGGTGTGCGGCCTGCTGGGTGGTCTGGCCGGCGGTATTTTCAGCCAGAGCCTGGTGCTGGCCGGCCGGCGCGGCCTGCCGGGCGCGCTGGGCCGCTTCCGCCGCAACCACCCCGAACATTTTGCCGCCCTGTGCGGCCTGGGCCTGGCGGTGCTGGGCCTGCTGTCGGCGGGCGGCACCTACGGCTCGGGCTATAATCAGGCCGAGGCGCTGCTGCACGGCACCAGCCTGCCGGTGCCCTTCGCCATCGAAAAGCTGGGCGCCACCCTGCTGTCGTACTTAAGCGGTATTCCCGGCGGCATTTTCGCGCCCTCGCTGGCGGTGGGCGCCGGTATCGGTTCCGATATCGCCATGTGGCTGCCCAAGGCGCCGACGGCGGCGCTGATGCTGCTGGGCATGGTGGCCTATTTCTCGGGCGTGGTGCAGGCTCCGATCACCGCCGTGATCATCGTGCTGGAAATGACCGACAACAGCGAAATGACCATCTGGCTGATGGCCACCGCGATGATCGCCTACGGGGTGTCGCGGCTGGTCTGCCCCGAGCCTTTCTACAAAGCCATGGCGCACGGCTTTCTCGACAAGGTGGCCGCGTCCAAGCCGCAGCCGGCGGCCGAGGCGCAGATGGCGGACTCCTGACGCCGCGCCCATGACGCACGCCGCCACCCATTCCTCGCTGCTGGATCTGGCGACCCTGGTGACGGGGGTGGCGGCCTTGTGTTTCTACATCGTGCGCCGCTTCACCCGGCTGCCGCTGGCGGTGGGGCTGGTGATGACCTCGCTGGCCCTGGCCGGGGCCGCCCTGGGCCTGGACCGGCTGATGCCGGGCTTAGGGGTGCGGGCCGGGGTGGGCGCGGCGCTGGACGGCATCGATTTTTCCGGCTTCGTGCTGGGCGGCATCCTGAGTTTCCTGATCTTCGCCGCCGCCATGGAGATCAGTCTGACGGCGCTGCGCCAGCGCTGGAAATCGGTGGCGGTGCTGGCCACCCTCGGCGTGGCCCTGTCCACCCTGGTCTTTGGTCTGACCCTGCCCCTGGTGTCCACCGTGGGGCTGGCGGCGGCCCTGTTGCTGGGCGCCATGCAATCGGCCACCGATCCGGTGTCGGTCAACGCCCTGCTGAAAACCCTGCCCGGCATCCCCGACAGCTTCAAGGTCAAGCTGGCCGCCGAATCCCTGCTGAACGACGGCGTGGCGGTGGTGGTGTTCGCCACCCTGCTGCCCTTCGCCCTGGCTTCGGGAGAAACGCCCTCGGTGGGGGGCGCCCTGCTTTTGTTCCTGCGCCAGGCCGGCGGCGGTCTGGCCCTGGGCGGGGCGGCGGCGCTGCTGGCCTCGTGGCTGATCCGCTCGGTGGATGATGCCGCCTTGAGCCTTCTGCTGTCGATCCTGGCGGTACTGGCCGCTTATGCCCTGTCGCTGCATCTCGATGTGTCGGGGCCGCTGGCCATGGTGGTGCTGGGCATCACTCTGGGCAATCAGCGGCCGGGCGGCGCCCTGACGGCGGCGGGGCACGCGCAGCTGCATCATTTCTGGGAAATGGTCGATGTGGTGATGAACGCCGTGCTGTTCTCGCTGATGGGGCTGCAGGTGCTGGTCATCGATTTCAGGCCGCAGCAGATCGGCTTCATCCTGGCCGCCATCGCCGCCTCGCTGCTGGCGCGCTTCCTGTCGGTGGCGCTGCCGTTGTGGCTGCTGAACAGGATCAGCAACGAGCAGTCCAGCCTGGGCGGCATCCTGGTGCTGACCTGGGGCGGCCTGCGCGGCGGCATTCTGCTGGCCCTGGCCCTGGCTCTGCCGCCCGGGCAGAACCTGCTGAAGGTGGGGGCCTACGCCATCGTGCTCTTTACTCTGATCGTGCAGGGGCTGACGGTGGACCGGCTGATCCGCCGGGTGTTCCCTGAAAACGTTATGAAATCGTAATATCCTTGTTGGAGTCACCGCCATGACCGTCCTTCATCCCCGCCGCACCGCTCTGGTGCTGATCGACCTGCAAGCCGGCATCACCGCCATGCCCTGCCAGCCCTACGACAGCGCCGCCGTGGTGGCGGTGGGCCGGGATCTGGCCGGGCGCTTCCGCGCCGCCGGCGCGCCGGTGGTGCTGGTGCGGGTGGCCTTCGCCGCCGATTTCGCCGATGCGCCATCCCAGCCGGTGGATCAGCCGGTGCCGCGCCCGGCCGGCGGCCTGCCGGCGGGCTGGAGCGATCTGATGCCGGGGCTGGCCCAGCCCGGCGATCTGCTGATCACCAAGCACCAGTGGGGGGCCTTCTGGGGCACCGACCTGGATCTGCAGCTGCGCCGCCGTGGTGTCGAGACCATCGTTCTGGCCGGCATCGCCACCAGCTTCGGGGTGGAATCCACCGCCCGTCAGGCCTGGGAAATGGGCTATGGTCTTTATGTGGCCGAGGATGGCTGCAGCAACACCGGCCCGGCCGAGCTGCATGATCTGGCCTTCCGCCATGTTTTTCCCCGCCTGGGCCGGGTGGTGCGCAGCGCCGATCTTACCTTCGCCGCGGCGTAAGCGGCGTGCGCTCCCACCGCTGGCAATGGCTGATCCTGCTGGGGCTGTCGGCGCTGCTGATGGCCGGGCTGGAGGCGGTGCGCCTGCCCGCCGCGCTGATGATCGGCCCCATGCTGGCCGCCATTCTGCTGGTGGCGGGCGGCGGCACCCTGAAACTGCCGCAGGGATTTCTGCTGGCGGCGCAAGGGGTGGTGGGCTGCCTGATCGCCCAGGCCATCCCCGCCGCTTTTCTCGGCGAGGTGCGCGGCCACTGGCCGGTTTTTCTCGCCGCCATTCTATGGGTGATCGTCGCCAGCAGTTTTCTCGGCTGGTTTCTGGCCCGCTGCCGGGTGCTGCCAGGCAGCACGGCGGTGTGGGGCTCCTCGCCGGGGGCGGCCACCGCCATGGTGTTTCTGGCCGAGGCCTATGGCGCCGACGAACGGCTGGTGGCCTTCATGCAGTATTTCCGCGTGGTGCTGGTCTCCTCCTCGGCCTCGGTGCTGGCGCGGGTGTGGACCGGCGCCCACAGCGCCCATGCCCAGCCGGCCATGGTGTGGTTTCCGCCCCTGGCGGCCAAGGCGTTTCCGCCCACCCTGCTGCTGATCACCGTGGGGGTGCTGCTGGCCCGGCGCTTCAGGATTCCCGCCGGGCCGCTGCTGCTGCCCATGGTGCTGGGGCTGCTGTGCCAGGATACCGGGCTCTTCATCCTGCAGCTGCCCCCCTGGCTGCTGGCCTTGAGCTACACTCTGGTAGGCTGGGGCATCGGGCTGCGCTTTTCCCGGGCCATGCTGCGCCATGCCCTGGGGGTGCTGCCGCGCATGACCGTTTCCACCCTGGCCCTGATCGCCGTCTGCGCCGTCTTCGGCGTGGTGCTGAGCCATGTGACGGGCATCGATCCTTTGACCGCCTATCTGGCCACCAGTCCGGGCGGCGCCGATTCCATGGCCATCATCGCCAGTTCCACCCGGGTGGACATGCCCTTCGTCATGGCCATGCAGGCCAGCCGCTTCATCACCGTGCTGATTACCGGGCCCTATATCGCCCGGTTTCTGGCCCGGCATATCATACCAACCGGCCAATGAATTGCCCGGTTGTATCGTCCCTGGCCGGGCGGCGGCATCCGCCGCCTTGGCCGCTCGCTCAATGCTCGCTGGATACCGGCCAACGAGTCACTTCAATGGTTGGCCGGTATCATACCAACCGGCCAATGAATTGCCCGGTTGTATCGTCCCTCGCCGGGCGGCGGCATCCGCCGCCTTGGCCGCTCGCTCAAGGCTCGCTGGAAACCGGCCAACACGTCACGTCTACGGTTGACCGGTCTCATTGATCAGCCGTAATGGTCTCCAGCCGGGCCACCGCCCAGCGCGCCGCCTCGGCCACCAGGGGCGCCGGATCGGCGGTCAGGGCCCGGGCCGGCGCCAGCAGGGCGGTCTGGCCGCTGTTGCCGATGGCGGTGAGCACATTGCGCAGGAAACGGTCGCGGCCGATGCGTTTGACCGGCGAACCGGCGAAAATCTGGCGGAAGGCGGCATCGTCCAGCGCCGCCAGATCGGCCAGATGCGGGGCCAGCAGTTCGGCGCGCGGCAGATAATCGGCCTCGGCGGTGGGGCGGGCGAACTTGTTCCACGGGCAGGCGGCCAGGCAGTCGTCGCAGCCGTAGATGCGGTTGCCGAGCTGCGGGCGCAGCGCCTCGGGGATCGGCCCCTGATGCTCGATGGTGAGATAGGAGATGCAGCGGCGCGGCTCGATGCGGCCCTTGTCGAGGGCGGCGGTGGGGCAGGCCTGCTCGCAGGCGCGGCACTGGCCGCAGCGGTCGGGCTCGGGGGTGTCGGGCGGCAGCTCCAGGGTGGTATAGATCTCGCCCAGAAACAGCCACGAGCCGAAGCGGCGCGAGACGATATTGGTATGGCGGCCGCGCCAGCCCAGCCCGGCCCGCGCCGCCAGGGGCTTTTCCATCACCGGCGCGGTATCGGTGAAGACCTTGACGGCGCCGCCATGCCGCTCCACCAGCCAGCGGGCCAGGGCCTTCAGGCGTTTTTTCAAGGTATCGTGATAATCGCGGCCGCGGGCGTAGACCGAAACATGGCCGCGCCCCGGCACCCCCAGCGAGGCCAGGGCATCGCGGCCCGGCCCGTAATTTTCGCCCAGCACGATCACCGAGCGGGCCTCGGGCCACAGGCCCTGCGGGCTGGCGCGCTGCTCGAAACGCTCGGCCAGCCAGGCCATGCCGCCATGGCGGCCCTCGGCCAGATAAGCGGCCAGAGCGTCCGCCGCCCCCGCCACCGCCTGGGCCCCGGTGAACCGCGCCTCGGCGAAGCCCAGGGTCAGCGCCTGGGCGCGGATCTCCTCTTTCAGGCCGTCCGTCACCCTATCCCCGGCCCCGGTAGGGCGGCACGCCCTGATCGGGCAGCCACAGCCCGGCGGGCGGGGCGTCGGTCTGCCAGAACACGTCGATGGGAATGCCGCCGCGCGGATACCAGTAGCCGCCGATGCGCAGCCACGTGGGCGACAGCGCATCCACCAGCCGCTTGCCGATGGATACGGTGCAGGCCTCGTGGAAGGCGCCGTGATTGCGGAACGAGGCCAGGAACAGCTTCAGCGACTTGCTTTCCACCAGAAGCTCGTCGGGCACATAGTCGATGACCAGATGGGCGAAATCGGGCTGGCCGGTAATGGGGCAGAGCGAGGTGAATTCCGGCGCGGTGAAGCGCACCAGATAGGGGGTGCCGGGATGGGGGTTGGCCACGGTTTCCAGCACCGCCGCGTCGGGGCTGGCGGGAATGGCGGCCTTGGCGCCCAGCTGGGTCAGGCTGTCGTAGATCGTTTCCATGGCGGAATTTCCTTTAAAGCGGCGCGATATCGCCGGCCGCCTGACGCTCGGCGAAATCGGCGGCGAAGGCGGACAGGCGCCGTTCGGCGATGGCGGCGCGCAGGCCGCGCATCAGATCCTGATAATAGTGCAGATTATGCCAGGTCATCAGCATCAGCCCCAGCACCTCGCCGGAGCGGGCCAGATGATGCAGATAGGCGCGGCTGTACTGGCGGCAGGCCGGGCAGGAACAGGCCTCGTCCAGCGGGCGCGGATCGTCCTGGTGGCGGGCGTTGCGGATATTGACCGGGCCGTGCCGGGTAAAGGCCTGGCCGGTGCGGCCCGAGCGGGTGGGCAGCACGCAGTCGAACATATCGATGCCGCGCAGCACCGCGCCCACAATGTCGGCGGGTTTGCCCACCCCCATCAGGTAGCGCGGGCGGTTGCCGGGCAGCAGCGGCGTGGTGAAATCCAGCACGCGGAACATTTCCGCCTGGCCCTCGCCCACCGCCAGGCCGCCCACGGCGTAGCCGTCGAAGCCGATTTCGCGCAGGCGGGTGGCGGAGTCGGCGCGCAAAGCCTCGTAGGTGCTGCCCTGCACGATGCCGAACAGGCCGTAGCCGGGCCGCTCGGCGAAGGCTTCCTTCGAGCGCAGCGCCCAGCGCATGGACAGGCGCATGGACTCCTCGGCCTGGCGCTCGCTGGCGGGGTAGGGCGTGCATTCATCAAAGGCCATGGTGATGTCGGCATCCAGCATGCGCTGGATCTCCATGGACCGTTCCGGGGTCAGAACATGCTTGCTGCCGTCCAGATGCGACTGAAAGGTCACCCCCTCTTCCGACATTTTGCGCAGCTTCGACAGGCTCATCACCTGGAAGCCGCCGGAATCGGTCAGAATGGGGCCGGGCCAGTTCATGAAGCGGTGCAGGCCGCCCAGCCGCTCCACCCGCTCGGCGGTGGGGCGCAGCATCAGATGGTAGGTGTTGCCCAGCAGGATCTCGGCGCCGGTGGCGGCCACCGCCTCCGGGGTCATGGCCTTGACCGTGGCGGCGGTGCCCACCGGCATGAAGGCCGGGGTTTGCAGGGCGCCGTGGGCGGTGTGCAGCCGGCCCAGACGGGCGGCGCCGTCCTCGCCCAGTTTTTCCCAGTGGAAATCGGTCATGGGGCGCGCTCCAGCAGCGAGGCATCGCCATAGGAATAGAAGCGATAGCCGTGGGTCATGGCATGGGCATAGGCGCTTCGCATGCGCTCCAGCCCGGCGAAGGCCGAAACCAGCATGAACAGGGTGGAGCGGGGCAGATGGAAATTGGTCATCAGCACATCCACCATGCGGAAACGGTAGCCCGGGGTGATGAAGATCTCGGTGGCGCCGTCGAAGGGGTGCAGCTGCCCGCTGTCGTCGGCGGCGCTTTCCAGCAGCCGCAGCGCCGTGGTGCCCACCGCCACGATGCGCCCGCCGGCGGCGCGGGCGGCGTTGATGCGCGCGGCGGCGGCGGCGGTGATCACGCCCCGTTCGGCATGCATCTTGTGATCGCGGGTATCCTCCACCTTCACCGGCAGAAAGGTGCCGGCGCCCACATGCAGGGTCAGGGTTTCGCGGCCGATGCCGCGCCGCTCCAGGGCCTGCAGCAGGGCCGGGGTGAAATGCAGCCCGGCGGTGGGGGCGGCCACGGCGCCGGGATCGCGGGCATAGATGGTCTGATAATCGCGGCGGTCCTGTTCGTCGGCGCCGTGCTCGCGCTTGATATAGGGCGGCAGCGGCAGTTCGCCGTGCGCCTCCAGGGCGGCCATCAGCGCATCACCGCCGCAATCGAAGGCCAGGGTCACCTCGCCGGCCTCGCCCTTTTCCGCCACCGCGGCGGAAAAACCCTCGGCGAAGCGCACCACATCTCCCGCCGCCAGCTTTTTGGCCGGTCGGGCGAAGGCCTTCCACAGCGAAAGTCCCAGGCGCTCGTGCAGCGTCACCTCGATGCCGGCGGTGCCGCGGCGGCCGCGCAGGCGGGCGGGGATCACCTTGGTGTCGTTCAGCACCAGCAGATCGCCGGGGCGCAGCAGAGTGGGCAGATCGCCGACATGGGCGTCGTCCAGGGCGGCGGGGCCGACATGCAGAAGCTTCGCCGCCTCGCGCGGGGT
>JAJZGK010000041.1 GCA_021798485.1 Pseudomonadota bacterium | reverse complement strand
CGGGCTTGACCCGGCCATCCCTGTGGGGGCGACGCCGTCTAGAAAGAAACCAGGTCAGACGGCTTACCAGCAGTTTCATACCCGGTGGGTCCGCTCCGTCGGTGGCAACTGATACCGGCCAACCATTGACGTGACGGGTTGGCCGGTCTCCAGCGAGCATTGAGCGAGCGGCCAAGGCGGCGGATGCCGCCGCCCGGCGAGGGACGATACAACCGGGCAATGCATTGGCCGGTTGGTATGAGGGCAAAAAACATTCGGCAGGATGTGGATCATCCCGCCGCGCAACCGGCCGCCTGATCTCCCCCGCAGGCGGCCTTTTTGTTTTTAACGTCCCCAAAGCCTGTCCGGCGGATCTGAACAGGCTCTAACTGGGCAGGCGGTATTTGTTTTCCGCGCCCATTTGCGAGGCCGCCACCACCGCGCTGGTGCGGTTGCTGACCTTCAAGGCCTTCAAAATGGCCGTGACATGCAGTTTCACCGTGCCTTCCGCCAGTTCCAGGGTGCGGGCGATTTCCTTGTTGGATTTCCCCTGCCCCAGCAGCAGCAGCACCTCGCGCTGGCGCGGGGTCAGCCCCGAGGCCACGCCCTGGAAGGAGATATGCAGGCTGGCCTGATCGCTGCCGCCAACCTCCAGCTGCTGATCCAGCAGCGACGGCGGCAGATACACCCCGCCCGACAGCACCAGCCGCAGCGCCCCCAGCATCACCCGGCGCGGCGAGGATTTGGGGATGTAGCCCGCCGCCCCCAGATTGACCGCCTGCATGATGGTGCGCCGGTCGTTCAGGGCGGAAAAAACAATGATCGGCACATCCCTCGGCAGCAGCCCCCGCAAGGCTGTCAACCCTTCGCTCCACACCATGCCCGGCATCGAGAGATCCAGCAGAACCGCATCCAGATTGCGTTCGCTCTCCGCCATGGCCAGGGCCTCGGGATAATCGCAGGCCTCGACGATGGCGATCCCATCCTCCGACAACTCCAGAACATGGCGCAGACCATCACGCAACAGCTCGTGGTCATCCGCAATCATGATCTTCATTGTGTTCTCCACACCAACCCCATCCGCCGCAGGCAACTTAGCACAACCTTGACGCTAAAGATAACTATAATTGGACACCACACCCAACTTATAGCATTATAATGCTAATAAAGATTTTTAAAATATTTCAAGACTTCGCGGCGGACCCCACAACCACACCGTCGTAAAAAATATTTATTTCACCGTAACAGGTCGTGTTACCTTCAATTACATCATTTAAAGCTTGAACATCTAAAATAATAAGCCACATATTTCCCAAAAGTGGCGCAACAGGCCGAAATTTATACTCCCGCCACGCCTTCACTTATGGCAAAAGACCATGTTTTCTTCTGCCAAATCGCCCCTTGCTTTTTTTGCTCCGAAGCCGGAAAACCGTCATCATGACTTCACTGCTGTCCGCCATCGCGCAAAGGCGCACCTTCGCCATCATCTCCCACCCCGACGCCGGCAAGACCACCCTGACGGAAAAGCTGCTGCTGTTCGGCGGCGCCATCCAGATGGCGGGGGCCGTGCGCGCCAGGGGCGAGCAACGCCGCGCCCGCTCGGACTGGATGAGCATCGAAAAGGAGCGCGGCATTTCGGTAACCGCCTCGGTGATGTCGTTCGAGCATGGCGGGCTGTCGTTCAATCTGCTGGACACCCCCGGCCACGAGGATTTCAGCGAGGACACCTACCGCACCCTGACCGCCGTCGATTCGGCGGTGATGGTGCTCGACGCCGCCAAGGGCATTGAAACCCAGACCCGCAAACTGTTCGAGGTGTGCCGCCTGCGCGACGTGCCCATCATCACCTTCGTCAACAAGGTGGACCGCGAGGCCCGCGACACCTTCGACATTCTGGACGAGATCGAAAAAACCCTGGCCCTCGATGTCTGCCCCGTCACCTGGCCCATCGGCATGGGCCGCGACCTCAAGGGCGTCTACGATCTTTCCGCCGATCAGGTGCTGCTGTTCGATCAGACCCGCGGCGATCACATTCCCGACGGCATCGACATGCCGCTGGAGGATCCGCGCCTCGACGGCCTGGTGGGCGCCGAGGCTGCCGCCCGCCTGCGCGAGGAAATCGAGCTGGTGCGCGGCGCCTGCCCGGCCTTCGACCTGGACTCCTACCGCGCCGGGCATCTGACCCCGGTGTTTTTCGGCTCGGCGCTGCGCAATTTCGGCGTGCGTGAACTTCTGAACGGTATCGGCCGCCTGGCGCCGCCGCCCCGGCCGCAGCCGGCCAGCCCGCGCGCCGTCGATCCGGCGGAAGACAAGGTGAGCGGCTTCGTTTTCAAGGTTCAGGCCAACATGGATCCCAACCACCGCGACCGCATCGCCTTTTTCCGCGTCTGCTCGGGCCGCTTCCGGCGCGGCATGAAGCTGAAGCATGTGCGTTCGGGCAAGCAGATCGCCCTGGGCAACCCGGTCTTTTTCCTGGCCCGCGACCGCGAACTGGCGGAAGAGGCCTATCCCGGCGATATCATGGGCATTCCCAACCACGGGGCCTTACGCATCGGCGACGCCCTGACCGAGGGCGAGGATCTGCGGTTCACCGGCATTCCGAGTTTCGCCCCGGAAGTGCTGCGCCGCGTGCGCCTGGACGATCCCATGAAGGCCAAGCAGCTCAGGAAGGCGCTGGAGGATCTGGCCGAGGAAGGGGTGAGCCAGCTGTTCAAGCCGCTGAACGGCGCCACCTGGATCGTGGGCGTGGTGGGCATGCTGCAGTTCGACGTCATCGCCAACCGCATCGAAAGCGAATACAACCTCAAAGCCGGTTTCGAGGACGCCCCCTACGATACCGCCCGCTGGATCCATGCCGACGACCCCGCCGACATCAAGGCCTTCACCGAGGCCAACCTGTCGGCCATGGCCGAGGACCGCGACGGCGCCCCGGTGTTCCTGGCCCGCAACGGCTGGACCCTGAACCGCGCCCAGCAGGATTATCCCAAGCTGCGCTTTTCGGCCACCCGCGAGCAGCCCTGAGAACCGGCGCCGGAACGGGTCAGGCGGCGCCGATTTCGCCCAGGCGGCGCTGCAGGCTGAGGCGGTCCAGCGCCGTCATCGGCAGGTTGACGAAAATGCCGATGCGGTTGCTGAGCATGCGGTAGGTTTCCGCCACCGCCAGCGCCCGCTCGGCGTCGGATTTGCCGGAAAAGGTCAGCTCGGGCACGCCCCAATGCGCGGTGAGGGGCGGGCCCGGCAACCGGGGCGGCGTTTGCTCGCGCAAGGATTCGGACAGGGTAAACAGGAAATCCATCACCGGTGCCTGGGGCGACCAGTAGGTCTGCAACGGCGCGGTGGACAGCTCGGCGGTGCCATGGTTCAGCTTGCGCAACAGCCCCTCCACCAGGGGGTGCATGCCGTCTTGGGGATGAAGCCCGGCCTGATAGGCCCGGAAGCGCCCGGCGCCTTCGCGGGCCAGAATGGCCTGGGCCATCAGGCCGCTGTCGCAGTCCTCGTCGCACAGGAACAGAACGTTGCGGATGCCCGACATTTTGCCGCTCCCAGCCATTGCCTGCGCGGCAGCTTAGCGAAAACCCCGCCCTCCGGGGCGCGAAGCTTTCACGACTCTTTGTTTGCGTTTCCTTTTCCATGTTTCCCGCTCCCCTCCCAGAAACGGATCGACAGACCATGACCCGGCAGTTGGATTTAGGGCAAGCCCTGGCCCAGGCCTTCCGCCACTACGAACAAGGCCGCCCCGCCGAGGCGCGGACACTGGCCCGCGAGCTTGGCAAACGCCAGCCCGCCCTGCCCGGCCTGGCCTATCTGCAAGGGCTGCTGGCCCTGGACGAGGGCCAGCCCCGCAAGGCGGCCCAGCATCTGGCCAAGGCCCTGGCCGCCACCCCCGGGGCGCCGCCGCTGCTGCTGGCCATGGCCCGCGCCCAGGAGGCGCAAGGCCGTCTGGACGAAGCCGAAGCCCTGCTGCGCCGCCTGCCCGGGATCGCCCCCGCCGAGGAGTCCCTGGCCGCCCTGCTGCTGCGCCGGGGCCGCGCCGCCGAGGCCGCCGCCCTGCTGCGCCCGCTGGAGGGCCGTCAAAGCCCGATCGCCTGCAATCTGCTGGGGCTGGCGGAAAAAGCTCTGGGCGATCTGGCCGCCGCCGCCCTGGCTTTCGCCCGCGCCCTTGATCTCGATCCCGCCCATGCCCCGGCCCAGGCCAATCTGGCCGCCGTGCTGCGGCTGCTGAAGCGCCCCGACGAGGCCCGCGCCGCCGCCCAAAGAGCGGTGGACCTGGCCCCCGCCGCCGCCTCCTTCCGCCTGGAACTGGCCTTGGCCGAGAAGGATCTGGAGCATTGGTCCGAGGCCCTGGCCGCCCTGGACGGCGCCGAAACCCTGACCGAGGCCCTGTGGCTGCAAGGCGAATGCCTGGATCGGCTGGGCCGTTCGGACGAAGCCGCCGCCGCCTGGCGCCGCCTGCTGAAGGCCGATCCCGCCGATCCCTTCGGCGCCGCTCTGGCCCTGGCCCGCCTGGAGGCGGGGCCAGCCCCGGACCGCGCCCCCAGCGCCTTCGTCACCGAGCTTTACGAGCGCTACGCCGAGGTGTTCGACGAAGACCTGCTGCGGGGCCTGGCCTATCGCGGCCCGGCCCTGCTGCTGGCGGCGGTTACCGCCAGCCTGGGGCAAGGCCCCTTCGATGTTCTCGATCTGGGCTGCGGCACCGGCCTGGTGGGAGCCGCCTTCGCCCCCCACGCCCGCAGCCTGCACGGCCTCGATCTGTCGCCGGCCATGCTGGACAAGGCCCGCGAACGCGGCTGCTATCAGCGGCTGGACGAGGGCGACCTGCTGGCCGCCGCCCGTTTCCCCGGCGCCTATGATCTGGTGACGGCGGGCGATGTGCTGATCTATCTGGGCGATCTGGCCCCGGTGTTTTCCGCCGTGGCCGCCGCCCTGCGCCCCGGCGGCGCCTTCGCCTTTTCGGTGGAACGGATCGCCGACGGCGACGACTGGACGGTGCTGCCGTCGCGGCGCTTCGGCCATTCCGCCGCCTATCTGCGCCGTCTGGCCGCCGCCCAGGGCTTTACCGTGCTGCGCCTCGATGCGGTCTCCACCCGCACCGAGCAGGGCCAGCCGGTGCCCGGCCTGCTGATGCTGGTCAGGAAGACCGAAACATCTTCGCCATGAAGGCGTCCAGCATGCGCTCCACCGCGAAGCCCCGCGCCTGATCGAGCAGAGCCTGGGCCTGGGCGGCCATCTGGCGCCGGGTCTCGTCATCGGGGGCCAGGCCGGCCTCGCGGCAGTCCTGGGCCCGCTGTTCAAGGGCCCGGGCCCCGGTTCCCAGGGCCTCGGCCCCCATGGTGGCCCCGGATCCGGCCAGGCTGTGCGCCTCGTGCACGATGGCGGCCAGATCCCACGCCCCCTCGGCCGCGGTCAGAGCCGCCAGGGCCTGGGCGCGGGTCCGGCACTCGGCGGCGTAGCGCTGAAAGGTGGGCAGCAGGCGGGCGCGGCGGTCGGCGGTCATGGCGGGCTCCTTCTATAGGGGTGGCGTCCGCTCCGGTTGTCGGCTATATCGGGCGCACCATTTTTTCAACCAGCCCGGTCCCAGCATGAGCCGACGCCCGCCCGCGCGCAAGCCGCGTGGCCCCTCCCGATCCCTGCCCCGTACCCTGGAGCTCGATATCCGCTCTCTGGGCGGACGCGGCGACGGCATCGGCCGCCATCAGGACGAAGCGGTGTTCGTGCCCGGCGCCCTGCCCGGCGAACGGGTGGCGGTGCAGGTGGACAGCCGGCGCGGCGACGGTCTGGCCGCCGCCCTGCTGCAGGTGCTGACCCCGTCTCCCGACCGGCAGACGCCGCCCTGCCCGCATTTCGGCCGCTGCGGCGGCTGCGCGCTGCAGCATCTGGCGCCCGAAGCCTACCAAACCTGGAAACGCGGCCTGCTGGTGGAGGCCATGGGCCGGGCCGGATTCGAGGCCGATCTGGTGGCGCCTTTAGTGGCCATCGCCCCCGGCAGCCGCCGCCGCGCCACCTTCGCCTTCGCCAAGCGGCGCAAGCTGCTGCACCTGGGGTTCAACGGCCGGGCCAGCCACACCCTGGTGGATCTGGACAGCTGCCTGCTGCTGGCGCCGCCGCTGCTGGCCCTGCTGCCCGCCCTGCGCGCCCTGCTGGAGGCGGTGATCGAGGACGGCACCGAAGGCGACGTGGCCGTTACCCTGACCGAAACCGGCCTGGATCTGCTGGTGGAGGCCGAAGCCCGCCTCGATCTCTTCGACCGCGAACGTCTGGCCGCCTTCGCCGAGCAGCAGGATCTGGCCCGGCTGTCGTGGCGCCGCCCCGGCACCGGCCTGACCGAACCCCTGGCGCGCCGCCGCCCGCCCATCGTGCGCTTTGCCGGTGTCGGCGTCGAGCTGCCGCCGGCCGCGTTCCTGCAGCCCTCGGCCGAAGGCGAACGGGCTCTGTCCGCCCTGGTGTTCGACGCCGTGGGCGGAGCCGCGCCGGTGGCCGACCTGTTCGCCGGCTGCGGCAGCTTCAGCTTTCCTCTGGCCCAGAAGGCCCCGGTGCATGCGGTGGAAGGCGATGGCGCCGCCCTGGCCGCCCTCAAGGCCGCCGCCGGCCATGCCGGCGTCCGCGTCAGCGCCGAACAGCGCGATCTGGCCCGCCAGCCCCTGCTGACCGAAGAGCTGGCCCGCTATCGGGCGGTGGTGTTCGACCCGCCCCGCGCCGGCGCCGCCGCCCAGGCCGAGCAGCTGGCCCGCTCGACCGTGCCGCTGGTGGTGGCGGTCTCGTGCAATCCCGCCACCCTGGCCCGCGATGCCCGCCTGCTGGCGCAGGGCGGCTACCGGCTGCGCCGCGCCACCCCGGTGGATCAGTTCCCCTGGTCGGCGCATCTGGAGGCGGTGGCGGTGTTCACCCGCTGATCCCGGGCGGGGTCATGCCGGCCAACCGTTGACGTGACACGTTGGCCGGTTGGCATCAGAGGGACTGTGGCGGCTTCAGGCCCAGTGGCGGCGGCGACGGACGGCGGCCGCGGCGGAAGGCGGCCTGCTCGGCCCGCATCTTCTCGATATAGGGTTTCATGCGCAGATCGGATTCGATGATGTGCCCCACCAGCCAGTCCTTCAGGAAACGGCTGATCTCGCGGATCATGGAATCCTGCACCACGCCGTGCGCCTCGGTATATTCGGTCAGCACATGCTGCAGCTGCCGCAGCACATCGCGGTGCTGCTTGCGGTGCGATTCGTAATAAGGATAGCGCACCTTCAGCTGCAGCTCCTCCTCGCGGGCGAAATGCTCACCGGTATACTGCACCAGCCCCAGCAGCACGCGGGCGATCTTGCGGTGATCGATCTCGCCGGAAATGGAGGTTTCAAAGGCATTGATCAGATCGATCAGATGCTTGTGGTCGCCGTCAACGGTTGGATCGCCAACGCTCATCACGTTGCGCCATTCGATGGACATGCTGTTCCCCCAGCCATGGCCCTTGTGAACAGCTCGAATCTTATCCTTATGCCGGGAAATGCGCCACGGTTTTATTGCAACTCCGGCACGAGAGAACGCCGAAAGGTTGAGGCGCCGCCCCTTACAGATAGGATGCCAGGCTTAATTTGCCGATGGTGGACACCGCGTAAAACGAGGACTGCAGCTGGGTCTGATATTGGGCGATCTGCGTGGTCACCGTGGCGGTGTTCACCTCCTTGATGTTGCTGATGGAGGTTTGCAGCAAGGTGGCGTAGTTGGTTTGAGCGGCACTGGCGCTGGTGAGCTGATTGGCGATATCCGAGACCGATTCCTGCAGATTGGCCAGCTGGGTCAGGGCCGACTGGGCCACGGTCATGGCCTGCTTCAGCAAGGTGGTCTGGCTGGTGGAGCCGGTGGTCAGCGACCCCGCCTTGATCACCGCCTCGGTGGCGCGGATGGCCGCCTCGAAGGCCGAGGCCGGGTTGGTGGCCGACGCCGTGGTGGCGGTGGTGCCGGCGCACACTCCGTAGCTCACGGTGGTGGAACTGTCGGTCTGCACCGTCAGCACCGTATCGTTGCCCTGGTAGTACGAGAAGTCCTGGGTGGTGGGATTGTAGCTGCTGGCGCTGATGCTGGTGGAGCTGTAGTTCGCCATGTTGATGGGGGCGGTGCTGATATTGCTTCCCGAAAACAGATAGCGGCCGTTTTCCTGGGTGTTCATCGCCGACACCAGCTGATCCATCAGGCTCTGGGCGGTGGTGCTGAGGGTGGAATTGTCGGTGGAGCTCAGGGCGCCGCTGATGGAGCTTTCCAGCTTGGTCACCACCGAGGTCATGCTGCCGATGGCCGAATACATGGCCTCGCTGCGGCTTTCCACCGTGCTGGCTTCCGCCGCCCAGGTGGTGGCCTGATTGTATTCGTTCTCCATGTTCAGAACTTCATAGCTCTGCTGGCCGCTCAGACCGCTGTAATCGGTGGCGGTCAGGCCCGAGGCTTCCTGAAGCTGCGCATTCGCCAGCTGCGCTTCCACATTAAGCGCAGCACCCATGGTGATGTTGTGCAGATTATAGGTCGAGACGCGTTCCATCATTCACCTGCCTTAGCCGTTCACCGCGGTGAGAAGGGCCTGAAACATAGTCTGTACGGTACTGACCACCTTGGCGGAGGCCTGATAGAGATTCTGCAGCTCGGTCAGAGCCGCCGTCTGTTCGTCGGTATTGACGCCGCTTTGCGAACTGAAGGTGGTTTGCAGCGTGGTCAGCGCCGAGGTCGCCGTGGTGGCGGTGCTGGAGGCGTTGGTGTTGCGCTGCGAAATGTCCGAGACGATGGAGGCCGCGTAGGACGAGAACGACGTGGTGATGGCCGACAGGTAGCCCGAGGCCGACAGGCTCTGGTTCGAGGTCAGATCCGAGGCCAGATCGCCGGCGATGGAGCCGTCGCCGCTGGTGACCGCCGGCGAGCCGATGGTCGCGGCGCTGCTCAGCACGCCCGAGGCCAGATAGGCCGGGGTGGAGAGAATGTCGGAGCGGACCGTGATGGTTTCGGCCGAGATGGTCTTGCTGGCATCGGTGCTGACCAGCAGATCGTTCATCTGGAAATAGTTGGAGAAATCGGTGGCGGTGCTGCTGGCGGTGCCGCTGATGCTGCCGCTCAAGGTGGTGATGCCGACACCGTAGCTGGAACTGGAGGACGACAGCACCAGTTGCCCCGAGCTGCTCAGGCTGCAGGTCATGCCCATCGAGGCGCCGGAAATGGCGGTATTGATGGAATTGACGATAGCGCCCACCGTGGTGTCGCCGGCCAGGGACACATCGATATGGCTGGTGGCGTTGCCCGAGCTGTCGAGCAGGGCGATGCGCACCGTGGTGCCCGCCGCCACCGTCACCGCCGAGCTGCTGGAAAAGGCCGAGGAGGATTCGCCGGTCAGGGTCTGCGGCGCCGTGACCGAGGTGCCGAGATTGCTGGTGGCGTTCAGGGTGCTGGCCACGCTGGAGGCCAGATTATCCAGCTCCGACTGGGCGTTGACCAGATCGGTATCGCGCATCTTCACCAGGGCGGCGATCTTGCCGGTGGTGATGTCCGAGGTGATGTCCTTGCCGTTCACGGTGATGCCGGAAATGCCGGTGGAAGCCCCCGCCGTATAGCTGATGGAGGAATCCATGGTGCTGGCGGCGGCGTGGCTGATGGTGTTGGGGGTGGCCCCGGTGAGCAGCGGCGTGCCGTCGGTGGTGTAGACCTGCATCGCCCCGTTGCTGCTGATATAGTAGCTGACCCCAAGATCGGACGACAGATTCTGCAGGGCCTGATAGCGGCTGTCCTGCAGGGCGGCGGTGGATTCGCCGGTGGCCTGGGCCTGCACGATTTGGGAATTCAGGGTGGCGATGGTCTGCAGCTGGCTGTTGGCGTCGTTCACCGCCGACGACACCCCCTGATCGGCCTGAGCCCGCTGTTCCTGGATCGAGGCCGAGGTGGTGCGCAGATCGTCGCACAGGGTGGAAAGCTCGCTGATGGCCTTGGTCTTCAGCGCCGTGTCTTCCGGGCTGTTGCTGAGCGAGGTCAGGGTGGTCTGCAGCGACGACAGCTCCGAGGCGAGGTCGGTACCGCCGCTGTCGCTGGTGGAAATGGTGCCCATGGCCTGGGCCAGGGTCTGGTAATAGGAATAGTAGGTCGATGCCTGCGCCGAGGACGAGGCGTTGGAAATGATCGACTGTTCCAGATAGGTGTTGATGTAGGTGCTGGCCGCCTCGCCCACCACGCCCGACACCACGCCGTTGGTGACCACGGACTGGGTCTGCACCGTCTCCTGGGTATAGCCAGCGGTGTTGGCGTTGGAAATGTTGTTCGACGTTACCGACATCTGCTGCTCGATGACGAGCAGCGAATTGACGGCCGACGACAGGGCGATATTGAGTGACATTGGCGTTACTCCATCTCACGGCCATGATAAGGGGCAAACCCTTAACATCACCTTTATGACGGACGCCCTGAACGGCGGTTAATTTTCGTCGGAAGCGGTCTGGATCGCCTGCATCACCGCATCGATGCGCCGACGCGAAGCCTTGGCGGTTTCATCCAGCAGCTTGGCGTTTTCCGAGGTCAGGCGGCGCATGTCCGCGGTGACCGTCGCCAGCTGATCGAGCACGCCCTGGTCCATGGCCAGGGCCCGCACGTCTTCCGACACCTCCAGCAGCAGGGCCGTGCATTTGGCCTGCAGGGCGGCTTTACGGGCCTTCAGTTCCAGGGTGGTATTGGGCAGGCCCAGAGCCAGCACCTCGTTCTCGCCATCGATCACCGCCTTCAGTTCGTCCATGGCGGCGAACAGTTCGGCCGCCGCCTGGGGATCGATCCCCTTGGACGCGGCGTGGAAAAGCGGATCGTGATCGCGGTCCATCCCGTTTCAGGTCCCTACCAGCTATCGGTGTCCACGGCCCGGCTCATACGATTGGCCTGGCCATAAGCACCGATAGCCTGCCCGTTGCGCTTGGTCAAGGAGACTTCGCGTCCGAGCTGCCCCAAATGCTGTTTCAGGTCGTCCATCATCCGGTTCAATTCGAGGAAGGCGATCCCCGCCTCGATCTTGAACTGAACCCGTTGTTCGGGCGTAAGCCCCTCGAACTTGCGGGCCAGGGCGGCGCGCAGCTCGTCGGGGGTAAGCCCGGGGGAGGAGTCCGGCAGCAGCTGGGCGCGGATCTGCTCGATCTTCGACTGCGCCCGCATCTGCAGGGCCTCCAAAACCGGCTTGCCTTCCTTGTCCCAGCGCATGGCCCCAGCCCTCCCGTCAGTCCACCTTACTGCACGGCCTGCAGCAGGGTGGAGAACATGGTCTTGCCGGTGGAGATCACCTGCGAGGCGGCCTGATAGGCCTGCTGGCAGACGATCATGTCGCTGAACTCGGTGGAGGTATCCACCGTCGAGCTTTCCAGGGCGCTTTCCGTCACCGTGGCGGCGCCGTTCTGCCCGGCCACATTCAAGGTGTAGGCCCCCGAACTGGTGGTCTGCTGATAGACGCTGTCGTTCAGGGCCGAAAGCCCGTTCACATTGGGAAAGGTGGCCACGGCCAGCTGATAGATGTCCACGGTCTGACCGTTGCTGTAGGTGGCCTCGACCAGACCGGTCTTGCTGATGGAAATGCTGCTGAGCGAGCCGTATTCCACGCCGTTCTGGGTATGGCTGACCTTGGAAATGGTCGGCGTGGTCTGCCCGGTATTGTACTGGGTCAGGCCGTCGGCCTTGCCGTAGGTGCCGAGACTGACCGAGACATCGGCTTTGGCGGCGCCATCGGTCCAGCTGTAGGTTTTCAAGGCCACGCCGCCAGCCGCGTTGGTGGGCGCCGTGGACAGGGTGCCGCTGGTATCGGTGCTGAGCGGCGTGACACTTTTCAGGGTGCCGTCGCTGTTGAATGATACCGAATAGGAATAGGACGAAGTGGAGACGCCGCTGGAATCCGCCAGTTCGCCGGTGACCGTCGAGCCGGTGGAATCGGTGGGCGACTTCACCGTCATCACCCAGGTATTGTCACCCGCCGCCGTCCAGGTCACCGGATAATCCTCCTCCGTGCCCAAGGAGTCGTAAGTGGTCAGGCTCTGGGTGGCGCTGTACCCGGTATTGCTGAGCACATTGGCCCAGGTTTGTCCGGTGACCGCCGAGGAGGAATCGCTCGGAGTGATGCTGGTGGGCAGAACGGTGCCGCTGTAGCCGGCGGTATTGTTGGTGGTGCCATGCACCGAAACGATATTGCCCGAGCTGTCGGTCACCACCGAATAGGTCAGCTGCGAGGCGCCGCTGGTGGTGCCGTCGCTCAAGGTGACGCTGGAATTGGACGGCGTGACGCTGACCAGATAGGTCTTGTCGCCCGAGGTGGTCGTCCCGGTGGAGACCCAGGAATAATTGAGCTGCTCGGTGCTGCCCGAGGTGTTGGTGTAGCTGGTGGAGTTCACCGAGCTTTGCCCCTCGTCGGGCAGGTTGGCGGTCAGCGCGAAATCGGTGGTGGCGGTGGCGCTGGAGTTGAAGCTGTCCAGATTGACCTTGCTGAGCGAGGCCGTATTGCTGGAATTGGCCGACGTGATCGAACCGGTGGAGCTGGTGGGCCAGCCCATCAGGTAATAGCCGGTGCCGTTCAGATACATGTTGCCCGAACTGTCGGTCTCGAAGGCGCCGTTGCGGGTATAAAAGGATTGGGCGCTGGTGCCGTCGGACAGCACGAAGAAGCCGTTGCCGTCCAGCGCCAGATCGGTGGAGGAGGTGGTGCTGACGATATTGCCCTGCAGGCTCACATTCTGGCGGGCCACCGCCTCGACGCCGCCCGCCGGGTAATTATTGCCCGACGATCCGGTGCTGAGCAGGCTCAAAAACTGGGTCGACACCGCCTTGTAGCCGGTGGTGCCGGAATTGGCGAGGTTGTTCGAGATGGTGGACAGCGCCTGGCTTTCGGAAATCAGCGCCGACACCGCTGCATTCATTGCTGCATCCATGGTCTCTCTCCTAGATCCTTATCTGCCGGGCGGCGGTCAGCTGCTGAAACCGGTGACGTTGCTCAGCGCCACATTCACATCGCCGATGGACAGCACCGTGCTGCCGCTGGAGCTGTCGACGCCGGTGACGGTGCCCACGATGCTGGTGGTGGTGGTCACGGTATTTCCCGAGCCGTCGGTGGCCGCCACCGTCAGGGTATAATCGCCGGCATTGGCCGTGCTGCCGCTGCTGTCGGTGCCGTTCCAGCTCAAGGTGTGGGTGCCGGTGGCGGTATCGCCGCTGCCCGACCACACCGTCTGGCCGCTGCTGTTGGTGATGCTGAGCTTGGTGGTGGCCGAGGTGGAGCCCAGGGTGTATTTCCACTCCGCCGTGCCGCCCGCCGAGGTCAGGGGCTCGGTCGAGCCGGTGGCCACCACCGTCTTGCCCAGATAGCCGACGCCGTTGGTGTTGGTCAGCGTGCTCAGGCTCGACTGCATCTCGGCCAGATCGGTATTGGTGTTGACCTGTTGCTCCAGGCTGGCCAGGCCGATCATTTCCTGCGTGAACGCGGTGGTGTCGGTCGGATTGGTGGGATCCTGGTTCTTCAGCTGTGTGGTCAGCAGCAGCAGAAAGGTGTTGTAGACGCTGCTGGCCGAGGACGCGGCGACGCTGCTGGTCGAGCCTGCGCTCGACGATGTCGCGTTGGAGGACGTGCTGGATGAAACTGTCGTCATCGTCTTTGCTCCCGTTCCGCCCCGGCCTCTTTTCCGTCGGCGATCCCGAATTAATCTTACCTGGCCCCTGGGAATTTTTTGCCCAGGCTGCAATTCTTGCCCTGATGGAACCGCCTGCCCACCAGGGTTTCCCCTGGGTTTCCAGCCATTTCCAGATCCGGCCGGTCTGGGCGGGCCTCTGTTCCGCCCCTATTAATGCAGGATGCGTGCCAAGCGTTTCGCCGCGCCGTCCGCAGCGCTTTTGCCGCCGATCTTCACTCTTTGTTAAGCCGCGCGAGTCTAGAGTACGCGCAGGCAAAAACCGTCCGGGACCCGACCCGGCCCGTCTTGCGAGGGAGTGCGGCATGTTCGAGGATCTGACCCTTCTGGCCATGGCCCGCAGAAGCATGGACTGGCTGACCCGCCGCCAGGAGGTTCTGGCCGAGAACGTGGCCAACGCCGACACCCCCAAATACCAGGCCAAGGATCTGAAGGCGCTCAGCTTCAAGAACCTGTTCCAGGCCCAGGGCCAGCAGCCGCTGCAGGCCGTGGTGGACAATCCGATGCATATCCAGCCGCCGGTGGAGAAAAGCCCTTATCAGGCGGAGGCGGAGAAAGCTCCCGGCGAAACCAAACCCAACGGCAACACCGTACTGCTGGAAGATCAGATGCAGAAGATCGGCGATGTCAAAAACAACTACCAGCTGGCCCTCAACCTGCTGGAAAAGAACATCAAGATGCTGGAAACCGCCGTCGACAAAAACGGTTGAGGACGATAGCGGAGGCCCACCATGGACGAACTGAACAAATCCTCGCTGATTGCCGTTTCCGGCTTGCGCGCCCAGTCCGAACGTCTGCGGGTGGTGTCGGAAAACCTGGCCAACGCCGATTCGCTGCCCACCGCCCCCGATCAGCAGCCCTACCGCCGCAAGACCGTCACCTTCCGCGACGTTCTCGACAAGCAGACCGGCGCCGATGAGGTCAAGGTGGCCAAGATCGACGTGGACCGCTCGGAATTTCAGAAGAAGTACGACCCCAAGCATCCCGCCGCCGATGCCGACGGCTACGTGCTGACCCCCAACGTCAATCCGCTGATCGAGCTGATGGACATGCGCGAGGCCCAGCGCTCGTACGAGGCCAACCTCGACGTGGTCAACGTCTCAAAAAGCATGCTGTCCGAAACCGTGAACATGCTAAAATAGCGGCGCCTTTCCACGTTTAGCCGCCTACCGCCACGTCTTTCTGCCGGATTACCGCCATGGCCACCACCAGCATCGCCAACGCCCTTTCCGCCTACGCCAATGTCGCCAAGTCCTTCGGCGACACCACGGCGGCCCCCGCCGACGATCAGGCCGTTACCGGCAGCGGCAGCGATTTCGCCGCCCTGCTGCGCAAGGGCGTGGAATCGGCCATCGACAGCGGCAAGAAAAGCGAACAGCTGTCGCAGCAGGCCCTGGCCGGCAAGGCCGACATTCCCGAGGTGGTGGCCGCCGTCAGCAATGCCGAGCTTACCCTGCAAACCGTGGTGGCGGTGCGCGACAAGGTGGTCAACGCCTATAACGACATTCTTAAAATGTCGTTCTGACGGATTGGCGGCATGACCGAAGCAGAGCTGATCGAGATCGCCCGTCAGACCATGGTGGTCATGCTGAAGATCAGCGCCCCGCCCTTGCTGGCCGGCCTGGCCATCGGTCTGGTCATCTCGCTGTTCCAGGCGGTGACCCAGATCCAGGAAGCCACCCTGACCTTCGTGCCGAAGGTGCTGACGGTGTTCCTGGTGCTGCTGCTGGCCCTGCCTTTCATGATGCACACGCTCATGGATTTCACCCGGTCGCTGATGGACCGCATGGTGGCCGGCGGATAGCCGCCGCATGCTGAGCCAGCTTCTCACCACCGATCTCTACAAACTGCTGCTGATCCTGTCGCGCATCGGCACGGCGGTGATGTTCCTGCCCGGACTGGGCGGCACCCTGGTTTCGGCGCGCTCGCGGCTGTTGACGGCGCTCAGCATCTCGTTTCTGCTGCTGCCGGTGCTGTCGCCGAAAATTCCCGCCCTGCCGCCCGGCCCCGCCGGCCTTTTGCTGGTGATGGCCGGCGAGGTGACGGTGGGGCTTTACTTCGGCCTGCTCACCCAGGTGCTGATGACCCCGCTCAGCCTGGCCGGCAGCTTCATCAGCTACGCCGTGGGCATGACCAACTCCTTCGTCTACGACAATTTGAGCGAGCAACAGAGCGGCATCATCACCGGCTTTCTCAACAACGTCGCCCTGACCCTGTTCCTGATGTCGGACCTGCATCATCTGGTGTTGCGCGCCGTGGTGGCCAGCTACGAGCTGTTCCGCCCCGGTGCCGCCCTGCCCGTGGGTGATTTTTCCCAAACCCTGGTGCATACCCTGGGGCAAAGCTTCGTGCTGGGCATGCAGTTGGCGGCGCCGCTGCTGGTGTTCGCCCTGGTGTTCAACGTGGCCCTGGGCCTGATCAACCGCCTGGTGCCGCAGGTCAACGTCTTCTTCGTGGGCATGCCGCTGCAGCTGCTGGCCGGCGCGGCCATCCTGATGATCGCCCTGCCGCCGATGATGGCCCTGTTCATGCACTTCATCGCCAACGGCCTGCTGCCGTTCGTGCCGGAGTGAGCCATGGCCGAAGAGGATGAAGACTCCAAAACGGAACAACCGACATCCCGCCGCCTGGGCAAGGCGCGGGAGGAAGGCAATGTTCTGCAATCCACCGAAGTCAAGACGCTGGCCATGCTGGTGGCCATGC
Organism: Pseudomonadota bacterium; assembly: GCA_021798485.1. Classification (GTDB taxonomy): domain Bacteria; phylum Pseudomonadota; class Alphaproteobacteria; order Rhodospirillales; family Magnetospirillaceae; genus JAJZGK01. Next base: position 1,106 of record JAJZGK010000041.1, on the reverse strand, counting down.
TGGTGGTGGTGTGGCTGGGCCTGCCCTTTACCGTCAATCATCTGAAGCTGTTTTTAAGCGGCATCCTGGCCCATCTGGGCGAGGTGGACGATTCCACCCCCCAGGCCATGGTGCTGCTGGGCGACGATATCGTGCTGCACATGGTCATCGCCCTGGCGGTGCCGCTGTCCATCATGCTGGCCTTCGCCCTGCTTGTTTCGCTGGGGCAGACCGGGCTGCTGTTCCTGCCGCAGAAACTGCTGCCCGATTTCAGCAAGATCAATCCCCTGGCCGGTCTCAAACGCATCTTCTCGATCAACGCCGTGCTGGATCTGGTCAAGAGCGTGCTGAAGATGGCCATCGTCGGCACCGGCAGCTATTTTCTGTTGCAGCCGCACCTGCACGAGCTGGAACTGCTGATGACCATGGATCTGTCCACCATGGTCCTTTACCTGCACCACATCCTGGTGAAACTGGTGGTCGCCGTGGTGATGATGATGATGGTCATCGCCGCCGCCGACTGGTTCTATCAGCGCTTCACCTACATGAAAAAACTGCGCATGAGCCGCCAGGAACTGAAGGACGAGCACAAGGACAGCGAAGGCGATCCCATGATCAAGGCCCGCCTGCGCTCCCTGCGCATCGCCCGCGCCCGCCGGCGCATGATGGCCGCCGTGCCCAAGGCCGACGTTATCGTCACCAACCCGACCCATTACGCCTGCGCCCTCAAATACGACATGGACAGCATGGGAGCGCCGGTGCTGCTGGCCAAGGGCATCGACGCCGTCGCCTTTCGCATCCGCGACCTGGCGGAAGAGCACGAAATCCCCATCGTGGAAAACCCGCCGCTGGCCCGCGCCCTTTACGCCAGCGTGGATCTTGACCAGGAAATCCCGCCCGAGCATTACAAGGCGGTGGCCGAAGTCATCAGTTACGTCATGCGCCTGAAGGAGAAGCATCGTGGCCCGTTCAACCGCCGCTGAGGCCCTGCGCTCCTTTTCGGTCTGGCTGGCCCTGGCCGCCACCGCCAGCCTGATGGTGTGGGCCGTCCAGGATAGCGGCGGCGCCCTGGCGCGGCTGGCCCCGCCCCTGGCCGCCGGTCTGCTGGCGGTGCTGGCGGTGGCCGG
>JAJZGK010000040.1 GCA_021798485.1 Pseudomonadota bacterium | reverse complement strand
ATCGCCGAGGCGGTGACCCGGCTGCGCAGTTTAAGTCCGCTCTGGGACATGCATCTCGAAGGCATCGATATTAAATCCATACAGTGGGCCGAGCACTGAAGCCGCCTCGTCCGCCCACTTAATACCGGCCAACCGTTGAAATGACTCGTTGGCCGGTTTCCAGCGAGCATTGAGCGAGCGGCCAAGGCGGCGGATGCCGCCGCCCGGCGAGGGACGATACAACCGGGCAATTCATTGGCCGGTTGGTATTAAAGATACGAACAGGAGTACGCCATGTCTTACAGCGATAAGGTCATCGACCATTACGAACATCCCCGCAATGTGGGGGCGTTCCAGAAGGAAGAGGAAAACGTGGGCACCGGCCTGGTGGGCGCGCCCGCCTGCGGCGACGTCATGAAGCTGCAGATCAAGGTCGGCGCCGACGGCATCATCGAGGATGCCAAGTTCAAAACCTTCGGCTGCGGCTCGGCCATCGCCTCGAGCTCGCTGGTGACCGAATGGGTGAAAGGCAAAACCCTGGACGAGGCCGAGCAGATCAAGAATACCGATATCGCCCAGCATCTGGCCCTGCCGCCGGTCAAAATCCACTGTTCGGTTCTGGCCGAGGATGCTATCAAGGCCGCCGTCGCCGACTACAAAAAGAAGCACGACGCCAAGGCCGACTAGGCCCGGCGTTGGCGGATGCACGGATTTCTGGTCTGGTGGAAGGAACATGATCATGGCTGCTGAACGCATGGCGCCCCTGACGTTGACCGAGGCCGCGGTGGAGCGGGTGAAAGCCCTGCTGGACAGCCGGGGCAAGCCTTCGGCGGGTATCCGCATCGGCGTGCGCAGCAAGGGCTGCTCGGGCCTGGCCTATACCCTGGAATTCGCCGACGAGGCCTCGCCCATGGACGAGGTGGTGCAAACCGACGGCGTGACGGTGCTGATCGATCCCAAGGCCACCATGTTCATTCTGGGCACCGAGATGGATTTTGTGGAAGAGAAGATGCAAAACGGCTTCGTCTTCCGCAATCCCAACGAAAAGGGCCGCTGCGGCTGTGGTGAATCCTTCCATGTCTGAACGGGGGCGGGGCCGCCCGGCCGCTTTGTGACGATGATGAACCAGGAAACCTTTTCCGCTGCCGCCGCCCTGCTGCCCTGCTGGTCGTGCAAGGGGCCGGTGGCGGCGCGGGCGCTGTTTTGTTCCACCTGCGGCGCCGTGCAGGCGCCGGGCCAGGCCGATCATTTCACCCGGCTGGGGCTGCCGCGGGGGTTCGCCCTGGCCGCCGCCGATCTCGACCGCCAGTATTTCGGCTTTCAGCGCCGCCTGCATCCCGACCGCTTCGCCACCCGCTCGCCCAAGGAGCGGGCTTTGTCGCAGCAGCAGGCCACCGCCCTGAACGACGCCTACGAAACCCTGAAGGATCCCTTGCGCCGCGCCGCCTATCTGCTGCGTCTGGCCGGGCGGGTGGTGGATGTGGAGCAGGCCGGCACGGTGGATGATCCGGCCCTGCTGATGGAAGCCATGGAAATGCGCGAGGCCCTGGCCGAGGCCGCCGAGCCGGAGGCGGTGGCGGCGCTGCAGGCCAAGGCCGAGCGGGATGTGGCCGCCTGCGTTGCGGATCTGGCCGCCGCCTTCGCCGCCGACGACCTGGACGGCGCTGGCCGCCTGACCACCCGACTGAAATATCTGGGCAAGCTGGCCGACGAGGCCAAGGCGCGCCGCATGCGACTGACAAGGCACGATTTCTGATGCTGCTGCAAATCCACGAACCCGGCCAGACCCCCGATCCCCATGCCGATGATCGCGGCCTGGCCGTGGGCATCGATCTTGGCACCACCAATTCGGTGGTGGCCGTTTCCCGCGAGGGCCAGCCCGAGGTGCTGCGCGACGGCGACGGCAACGGCCTGATCCCCTCGGTGGTGGCCTATGGCGAGGACGGCTCGGTGCTGGTGGGCCGCGAGGCCCGCCGCCAGCTGCTGGAGCGCCCGGAATCGGTGGTCAGTTCCATCAAGCGTCTGATGGGGCGCGGCGTGGCCGATGTGAAGACGGTGGCCGGAACCCTGCCCTTCGAGCTGGACAGCGCCGCCGCCGGCGGCATGGTGCGCCTGAAGGTGGCGGGCCGCACCCTGACCCCGGTGGAGATCTCGGCCGATATTCTGCGCGCCGTGAAGGCCCGCGCCGAGGCGGCGCAGGGTAAAACGGTGGATCGCGCCGTGATCACCGTGCCGGCCTATTTCGATGATGCCGCCCGCAGCGCCACCAAGGATGCCGCCCGTCTGGCCGGGCTGGAGGTGCTGCGCCTGGTCAACGAACCCACCGCCGCCGCCCTGGCCTATGGCCTGGATAACGGCGCCGAGGGGCTTTACGCCGTTTACGATCTGGGCGGCGGCACCTTCGATATTTCGCTGCTGCATATGGAAAAGGGCGTGTTCCAGGTGCGCGCCACCGGCGGCGATGCCGCCCTGGGCGGCGATGACTTCGACCATGCCGTGGCCGAGCATTTCCTGGCCGAGCGGGCCGCCGCCCTGGGCCAGACCACCCTGACCCCGGCCGAGGCCAAGCAGGCCCTGGCCACCGCCCGCGTCGCCAAGGAATGCCTGTCGGTGAGCGGGCAGGGGGAATGGTTCATCGATCTGGGCGATCAGCCCAGCCGCCATGCCCTGGACCGCGCCACCTTCGAGGCTTTGGCCGAGCCCTTCGTCGAGCGCACCATCGGCATCTGCCGGGGCGTTCTCGAAGATGCCGGGGTGACCCCCGCCGAGGTCAAGGGCGTGGTGCTGGTGGGCGGCTCCACCCGCGTGCCGCTGGTGCGCCGCCGGGTGGCGGAGCTGTTCGGCCGCCCGCCGCTGGCCAATATCAACCCCGACGAGGTGGTGGCGGTGGGCGCAGCCCTGCAGGCCGAGGCCCTGACCGTGGGCTCGGATACCCTGCTGCTGGATGTGACGCCCTTGAGCCTGGGGCTGGAAACCATGGGCGGCATCGTGGAAAAGGTGATCCACCGCAACACCCCGATTCCGGTGGCCCTGGCCCAGGAATTCACCACCTATCAGGATGGCCAGGACGCCATGCTGATCCATGTGGTGCAGGGCGAGCGCGAAATGGTGGATCAGTGCCGGTCGCTGGCCCGCTTCGTGCTGCAGGGCATTCCGCCGATGACGGCGGGGGCGGCGCGCATCCGCGTCAGCTTCACCGTGGATGCCGATGGCCTGCTCACCGTTTCGGCCCGCGAAACGGTGACCGGGGTGGAGCAGCAGGTGTCGGTCAAGCCGTCCTATGGCCTGTCGGAAGAGGAAATGGCGGTGATGCTGCGCGCCTCCATGCTGCATGCCCGCGAGGATATGGAACTGCGCCTGCTGACCGAAACCAAGGTCGAGGCCGGGCGTTCGCTGCTGGCGGTGAGGGCGGCCCTGGCGGCGGACCGCGATCTGCTGTCGGCCTCGGAACTGGCGGCCATCGAAACCAGCCTCGCGGCGCTGGAAACGCTGCTGACGACGGCCGACCGCGCCGCCGTGCAGGCCGGTATCGACGCCCTGGAGGCGGCCACCAAGATCTTCGCCGAACGGCGCATGGACCGCGGCATCCGCCAGGCCCTGGCCGGCGTGAGCGTGGACCAGCTGGACCAAACCCTGCCCCCCGACGCCTGAGCATTGCCGGAGCGCCTGCGCAAAGGCATAAGTGAGGACAGGCCGCCACCGCCCGGCGCCTGAGGGACATAAATTTGGAAGCCGCGCACGCGGCTGACTAGCGCGTTGAGCGCGCCGGAACGGCCGGAGATGCCCCTTGGGGCATCGGAGGGGAAGTGAGGATAGCCAAGGCGGGCGGAGACCGCCGCCCGGCGCTTGAGGGACATAACTTTGGAAGCCGCATCGCGGCTGACTAGGCCATTGAGGCCGCCGGAACGGCCGGAGATGCCCCTTGGGGCATCGGAGGGTAAGTGAGGATAGCCAAGCTGGCGGCACGCCAGCGCCCGGCGCCTGAGGGACATAAAAGAAGAGGACTCTTATAATGCCGAAGATGACGTTTGTGGAACCCAATGGCACCCGTCACGAGGTGGAGGCGCCGGAAGGGCTGTCGGTGCTGGAAATCGCGCACCGCAACAAGATCAACCTGGAAGGGGCCTGCGAGGGGTCGCTGGCCTGTTCCACCTGCCATGTGGTGATCGATGCCGCCTGGTTCGACCGTCTGCCCGCCGCCGCCGATGACGAGGAAGACATGCTGGATCTGGCCTTCGGCCTGACCCAGACCTCGCGCCTGGCCTGCCAGCTGATCATGACGCCGCAGCTGGATGGGCTGGTGGCGCATCTGCCCGCCGCCACCCGCAATATGGGCGTGGACAAGTAGGAAGCGATGGCGCGCATCGTTGTCGCCATGTCGGGCGGGGTGGATTCCTCGGCCACCGCGGCCCTGCTGAAGGAGCAGGGCTGGGAGGTGGTGGGGCTCACCATGCAGCTTTACGATCATGGCCAGGCCACCTGCCGCGCCAACAGCTGCTGCGCCGGCAAGGATATCCACGATGCCCGCCGCGTGGCCGATGCCCTGGGCATCGCCCATTATGTGGTGGATTACGAAAACAGCTTCCTGGACGAGGTGATGGAGCGCTTCGCCGACTCCTACCTCAAGGGCGAAACCCCCATTCCCTGCATCCTCTGTAATCAGACGGTGAAGTTCCGCGATCTGATGCGGGTGGCGCGGGATCTGGGGGCCGATGCCCTGGCCACCGGCCATTATGTGCGGCGCGAGGAGGGGGACGACGGCCCCCGGCTGCTGCGCGGCGCCGATCATGGCCGCGACCAGAGCTATTTTCTCTTCGCCACCAGCCGCGAGCAGCTGGAGTTTCTGCGCTTTCCCCTGGGCGGCATGGCCGGCAAGGACGAAACCCGGGCCATCGCCCAGCGCTTCGGCCTGCCGGTGGCCGGCAAGCCCGACAGCCAGGATATCTGCTTCGTGCCCGATGGCGATTATGCCGGCGTGGTGCGGCGCCTGCGCCCCGGCGCCGTGCGTCCGGGCGAGATCGTGCATGTGGAGGATGGCCGCGTGCTGGGCCGCCACCAGGGCATCATCCATTATACCGTGGGGCAGCGGCGCGGCCTGAACCTGGGCGGCGGCCCGCCGCTTTACGTGCTGCGCCTCGATGCCGAACGGGATCGGGTGATCGTCGGCCCCAGGGAGGCCCTGGGCCGCAGCCGCATCGCCTTGCACGGCGTCAACTGGCTGGGCGACGGCACGCCCGAGGCCGGGCGTTCACTGCGCTGCCAGGTGAAAATCCGCTCGGCCCGCGCCCCCGCCGCCGCCACCCTCACCCTGGGCGAAAACAGCACCGCCCAGGTGGTGCTGGACGAACCGGAAGACGGCGTGGCCCCCGGCCAGGCCTGCGTGGCCTACGATGGCGAACGGGTTTTGGGCGGCGGCTGGATTTCCGCGCGGCTGCCGTGATTTCGGGTGTTGACAAGCCCCCGCCATCCCGCTAAAAAGCCGTCCTCGCGTTGCGGCGGAGTAGCTCAGCTGGTTAGAGCAGCGGAATCATAATCCGCGTGTCGGGGGTTCAAGTCCCTCCTCCGCTACCAAATTTAGGGGTTCAGATTCGGTCTGGACCCCTTTATTTTGTGGCTTCGTCCTCTCAAGCGAAATATCGTCAATTCTGCGAGGAAAACTGCGAGGTTAACGCGTGGCTGGTTGGTGACGCGGTTCCTACCATGATATCGAGGGATGCAGGCGGTTGAACATTGGCGATGGTGTTGTCCAATGACGGAATTGGGCCGTGAAAAGACCGTCCGGTATTAAGAACACAAGTGAAGATTTAATTCGTCGCGATCAGGTTGCGCAGGCGTTCGCTGACGGCCCTTTTGACGGAAGCATGAATGGCTTCCGGGAAACTGGCGGGCAAGCCGAGCGCAACCTGACAGAGAGCATCCTCGGCTTTTGCGGCAATCTGTTCGATGGCGTCGCTGACGAGAGATTTGGGCAGGCCTGCCTCCTGGCCGGTCTGGATGAAATGCCGTCCGGTGATCTCACTGATCCGGTAATGCCGATTGCGGCCGACTGACATGGCTAAACTCAGTTGTTTGCGTTCGATCTGGTGCGGGTCCAGGCTGGGTTGTGCCGTGAGGACATCGTAAAGCGGTGTCAGGCGGTAGCCGCCGCTGGGGCCGAGGAAGAGGCTGAAATTCTTTGCGTGGCCATCAGGGGCTCCGATCAGCCAAAACAGAATCTGCGCCTGCAGGAGGGTGGTTTGGTCTTTGGCCGGATCGTCGCTGCCTTTCAGCAGCTTGAGAATATCGATCATGCCGGGGCCTCCATCGCTTTGGTACTTCCGGCTTGGTGGGATCGCCAAGGCTTGACAGCAATCTTCCTGTGGCAGGCGTAGCAATCGGCCATCCGCCGTCCAGTGCCGGTCGAAGCGCTCGATGACCAGAGCCTTGGTCGTTCCGAAGGTGTGGATTTCGGCCCGGTTGACCGGCAGGCCGAAGGCGGCGGCCAATTTCAAGCAGTAATATTCGTTCTCGACGCTATGCGAGAGGTCGATGCCATTGGGCAAACGGCCGATCTGCGTCTTGAAAATATGCGTTGTCGGGGTCGTGCCATGAGGTTTCAGCCAGCGGTTCTGATATCGCAGCAAGGCGGTCTTTTCCTGCGCTCCCGCTACCGAGATCCGGAAGGCGTCATCGCGAGTCAGGCCCAGAGGGGCGAGGGCCAATCCGTTGAGCAGTGTTTCCACCGCCCCATCGTCGAGGGCTTCGCCGGAAATCTGATCATCGGCCTCATCATCGCCGTCGCAGATGAATTGCAGGGCGCCGATGCAGTCGCGGCCGATCGCGGCAAGCAGGCTGTAGCCATCGCTGCCGGCGGCGCCAACTTTCTCTGCCACGCGTCGGCGCCTGTTTCCCCGCAGTGCGATTTGCTGATACGCTGCCGACCTCCGAAGCGGCGGACGGCGCCATGTCTTTACGTGTGATCCTGATCGATGACGAGGCCAAGCGGGCTGCCGAGGTGTCGGCGGCTCTGCGGGCCGAGGGATTCGCGGTGGTGGGGGTGCTTCCCACCGGTGCCGGGCTTCAACGACGGATTGCCGATTTGCGGGCTGATATCATTGTGATCGATATCGCCAGCCCGGACCGGGATGTGCTGGAAAGCATGCGGCAGGTCAGTTTCGGACAGGGGCGGCCGGTGGTGATGTTTGCCGAAGACGGCGCGCCGGAAACCATCCGCGCCGCTATCGAGGCGGGGGTTTCGGCCTATGTGGTGGATGGTTTGAAGCCCGAGCGGGTCAGGCCGGTGGTGGAGGTGGCCATCGCCCGGTTTGCCCAGTTTCAGGCCTTACGCGGGGAGTTGGAGAAGGCCCGCTCCACCCTGGCCGAACGCAAACTGGTGGAGCGGGCCAAGGGTATTTTGATGAAGCGCCGCCGCTGCGATGAGGATGAGGCCTATCGCCTGATGCGTAAGATGGCCATGGATCAGAAGGCCAGGCTGGCGGACATCGCCAACAAGATCATCGAAGCCGCCGAGCTTTTGGGATAGCGCGCATGCAGCAGACAGATGTGAAAATCGGTTTCATGCCTTTGTGCGACAGCGCGCCGCTGGTGGTGGCGAAGGAGCGCGGTTTCTTCGCCGGTCAGGGGCTGTCGGTGGAGCTGTCGCGCGAGCCCTCCTGGTCGAACATCCGCGACAAGCTGGCCTATGGCTTCCTCGATGCCGCCCAGATGCTGGCAACCATGCCGCTGTCTTGCGCTCTGGGCCTGGGCAATGTCAAAGCCTCGCTGGTGGCGGTGCTGGGCTTGAGCTGCGGCGGCAATGCCATCACCCTGGGCGGCGCGCTTTTGTCGGCCCTGGGCGGCGAAGTGTCCGCGCAGGCATTGCAGGCGGTGTTGCCGTCCTGGCCGCAGCCGCCGCGGCTGGCGATCCCTTATCCGTTCTCGACCCATCACTACGCGTTGAACTGTTGGCTGGCCGGGGCCGGCATCGACCCCGACCGCCAGGTGCGGCTGGTGGTGGTGCCGCCGCCGCAAATGGTGGCGCACCTGACGGCCGGCAAGATCGACGGTTTCTGTGCCGGCGAACCCTGGAACAGTCTGGCGGCGCAGCTGGGGCTGGGGCGGGTGGTGGCCTCGGTGCCGGACTTTCTGCCCGAACGCATCGAAAAGGTCTTGGCGCTGCGCCGGGAGTGGGCTGAGGAAAATCCCCAGACCGTACGGGCCCTGGTTCGGGCCCTGCTGGCGGCCTGCCGCTGGAGCGACGCCCCAGAAAACCGCGCGGAGGTGGCCGATATCCTCTCGCGACGACCTTATCTGGATGCCTCTTTCGGGGCGGTGCGGGCCGGATTGGCGGCGATCCGCTTTTATGGCGGCCTGCCCAATCGGCCCGATCCGGTGCAAGCGCAATGGTATCTGGAGCAGATGGACCGCTGGGGGCATCTGCCGCCCGGGGTGGATAAGGCCGAGGTGGCGCAGCGGGTCTATCGCCTTGGCTTCTATGATGATTGCTTGGATTAATTGCCTATATTTTAATCAGTGTATAAAATATAGGCAATTAACTTGAGGGCCGCCCGGCCCGATTTCCGTCCAGCCAATTGATTTCTCTCATATATTCCTTTTGGCATGCCGCCTGCATTGGGAAAAGCGAGTCTCCCCAAGGCTCAACGGCGAGCCTTGGGGGTGTGCATAGGCCCGACCGGCAATGATGCCGCAGGGTGATCGGAACAAAGGCGTTCCGCGATCCAAAGCCCGGAGTTTGTCTCTGCCGCTTTGGCGTCGTGGAACGCCTTTTTGCTGTCTCGCAGCCCAGGGAGCGTGGAATGGACAAGAAAAGGCTGGTGGTGGTGGGCAACGGCATGGCCGGTATCCGCACCGTAGAGGAATTGCTGAAACTGGCGCCGGATCTTTACGACATCACGGTGTTCGGCGATGAACCCAGGGTGAATTATAACCGCATCATGCTGTCGCCCATGCTGTCGGGCGAGAAAACCTTCACCGATATCGTTCTGAATGATGCCGAATGGTATGCCGCCAATGGCATAAGCCTGCGTTCCGGCATCCGTGTTTCCGCCATCGACCGCGCGGCCGGGAAGGTGATCACCGAAGCCGCCGAGGCGGTGCCCTACGACCGGCTGCTGCTGGCGACCGGCGCCCGCCCGATCATCCTGCCGGTGCCGGGGGCGCAGTTGCCGCAGGTGGTATCCTTCCGCGATGTGGATGATGTGGCTCTTATGATCGAGGCCGCGAAGCCCGGGGCGCGGGCGGTTGTCATCGGCGGCGGTCTGCTTGGGCTGGAAGCCGCCAACGGCCTGAATGCGCGGGGTATGTCGGTGACCGTCGTGCATTTGATGGACACCCTGATGGAACGCCAGCTCGATGCCGCCGCCGGTGCGCTGCTGCAAAAAGCGCTGGAGGATCGCGGTCTCCGCTTCCGTATGAAAGCCGTTACCGACAGCATTCTGGGGCGGGAAAAGGTCGAGGGCATCCGTTTCAAGGATGGCGCTGAAGAGCCGGCGGATCTGATCGTCATGGCGGTGGGCATCCGCCCCAATACCGAGCTGGCGGCGAATGGCGGCATCAAATGCGACCGGGGGGTGATCGTCGATGATCTTCTGCGGACCAGCGATCCGGCTATCGTTTCGGTGGGGGAATGCGTGCAGCATCGCGGCCACTGCTATGGCCTGGTGGCGCCGCTGTTCGATATGGCCAAGGTCTGCGCCGCCCATCTGGCCGGAGTCGAGGCCATGCCCTACGAAGGCACCGTGACCGCCACCCGCCTGAAGGTGACCGGCATCGAGCTGTTCTCGGCGGGGGATTTCATCGGCAATGCCCAGACCGAGGATATTCTCTACACGGATATTCAGGCCGGCATCTACAAGAAGCTGGTGCTGCGGGGCAACACCCTGGTGGGGGCCGTGCTCTACGGTGAAACCGCCGACGGCCCCTGGTATTTCGAGCAGATCCGCAGCGGGGCCGATATCTCGGAACAGCGCTCCCGCCTGATCCTGGGGCCGGCCCATGCCTGCGGCGGCGGGCAGGGCAAAGGCGAGGTGGATGTCAAATCCCTGTCCGACGACCTGCAGGTCTGCGGCTGCAATGGTGTTTCGAAAGGCGCCATCGTGAAAGCCATTGCCGAACATGGCCTGACCACCCTGGACGAGGTCAAGGCCCATACCAAGGCCAGCGCCTCCTGCGGTCAGTGCGCCGGGTTGGTGCAGAGGATTTTGGCCGCCACCATCGGCGCCGATGCCCTCATCGATGTGCCCCCCACCCTCTGCAAATGCACCGGCCACGGCCATGACCATGTCCGCAGGGAAATCATCGCCCGGCGGCTGAAGTCGATCCCCGAGGTGATGTTGGCGCTGGGCTGGAAGAACCGGGATGGCTGCGCCAAATGCCGTCCGGCCCTGAACTACTACCTGCTGTGCGCCTGGCCAGGAGAATACGAGGATCACCAGCCGTCGCGCTTCATCAACGAGCGGGTTCACGCCAACATCCAGAAGGATGGAAGCTACTCGGTGGTGCCGCGCATGTGGGGCGGTCTGACCAGCGCCAGGGAACTGCGGGCCATTGCCGATGTGGTGGACAAGTTCGAGATTCCCACCGTCAAGGTCACCGGCGGTCAGCGCATCGATCTGTTGGGGGTTGCCAAAGACGATCTGCCGGCGGTCTGGGCCGATCTCAATGCCGCCGGCATGGTTTCCGGCCATGCCTACGCCAAGGGCCTGCGTACCGTTAAAACCTGCGTCGGCAAGGAATGGTGCCGCTTCGGCACGCAAGAGTCCACTGGTCTCGGCGTCAAGCTGGAGAAGATGGCCTGGGGAAGCTGGACGCCGCACAAATTCAAGATGGCCGTTTCCGGCTGCCCGCGCAATTGCGCCGAGGCCAGCATCAAGGACTTCGGCGTCGTCTGCGTCGAGGCCGGTTACACCTTGATGGTCGGCGGCAATGGCGGTACCGAACTGCGCGGCGCCGATCCCTTGTGCCGGGTGAGCACCGAAAACGAGGTGCTGGAATATGCCGGCGCCTTTATGCAGATCTACCGCGAGGAAGCCTGGTACCTGGAGCGCAGCGCGCCTTGGCTGGAGCGCGTCGGCATCGGGTACGTCCACGCCCGCATCGTCGAGGACGAGGCCGGGCGCAAGGCGGCGTTCGCCCGCTTTCTGGCCTCGCAGACAAGCGCTCAGGCCGATCCCTGGGCCGCGCGTGCCGCCCAGGGGGTTGATCACCATGAGTTCAACAGTCTGTGCAAGGTGGGTTAATCATGAGCAAGCAATGGATCGAAGTGGGCAGTATCGAGGATATCCCAGCTCTGGGGGCGCGTGTCATCAAAACCGGGCAGGGCCAGATCGCCGTGTTCAAAGCCTTGGACGGCTCCATTTTCGCCCTGCATAACCGCTGCCCGCACCGCCAGGGGCCGCTGTCGGACGGGATCGTGCATGGCCACAAGGTGACCTGTCCCCTGCATAACTGGGTGATCGACCTGGAAAATGGCAAGGCCGATGCTCCCGACAACGGCTGCGCTCCCACCGTGCCGCTGAAGGTGGAGGAGGGCGTCATCTTTCTGAAGATGTAGAAAATACCCGTATTAGGCGCATTCAGGCGGAGAATTTCCGAAAAACGTCATCGGAAGGCCACAATTGGCGCTATAATCTTCCGCAATGCAGCAAAAACTTTAAGGAGTTCGCATGACCGAATCGCCTTCCTCGCGCCGCCGTCCGCCCGCCGTTGCCGCCGATGCTCCCGCCGCTGTTGCCGCGCCCCTGGCGCCCGCCGCCGACAAGCTCAATCCCGGCGCCTTCAAGCGCGCCCCGGCGCCGCGCCATCAGGAGCCGTGGAGCCGCTTCAACGAGGCCGGGCTGGTGCCGCCCTTCACCGAAAGCGCCGACCGGCTGATGCATGCCATGCAGGGCAAGCTTACCGCCGGGCTGTCGCCGGCCTCGCTGCTGCTGTCCTATCTCGATTGGGCGGTGCATCTCGGCAATTCCGCCGGCAAGCTTTCCGAGGTGGGGCAGAACATTCTCAGCAAATCGGTGCGCTTCGCCCTGTGGGCCCGGCATGCCGCCCAGGATCCCAATGCCGAGCCCTTCATCGAGCCGCTGCCGCAGGATAGCCGCTTTGCCGCCGAGTCCTGGAAAAGCTATCCCTTCAACGTGATCTCCCAGTCGTTCCTGCTGTCGGAGCAGTGGTGGCACTATGCCACCACCGACGTGCGCGGCGTCTCGCGCCATCATCAGGATGTGGTGAGCTTCACCGCCCGCCAGCTTTTGGACATGGTGTCGCCCTCCAACAATCCGCTGACCAACCCGGAGGTGCTGAAAACCACCTGGGAGCAGGGCGGCCTCAATCTGTGGCGCGGCGCCATGAAATGGGCCGAGGATCTGGAGGCCAGTCTGTCGGGGCGGCCGGCCAAGGTGTCGGAGGAGTACCGCGTCGGCGAAACCATCGCCTGTTCTCCGGGCAAGGTGGTGTTCCGCAACCGCCTGATCGAACTGATCCAGTATGCCCCGGCCGGCGACAGCGTGCAGGCCGAGCCGATCCTGATCGTGCCGGCCTGGATCATGAAATATTACATTCTCGATCTCAGCCCGCATAATTCCATGGTCAAGTTCCTGGTGGAACGCGGCTTCACGGTGTTCATGATCTCGTGGCGCAATCCCGGCCGCGAGGAGCGCGATTTCAGCATGGAAGACTATATGCGCTTCGGCGTGCTGGACAGCCTGAACGCCATTAGCGCCATCACCGGCGGCCAGAAGATCCACACCTGCGGCTATTGCCTGGGCGGCACCCTGCTGTCCATCGCCGCCGCCACCCTGGCCCGCGACGGCGACGAACGCATCAAGAGCATGACCCTGCTGGCCGCCCAGACCGACTTCGAGGAAGCGGGCGAGATCATGCTGTTCATCGATGAAAGCCAGGTGACCTTCCTGGAAGACATGATGTGGGACCAGGGCTATCTCGACACCAAGCAGATGTCGGGGGCCTTCCAGCTGCTGCGTTCCAACGATCTCATCTGGTCGCGCATGCTGAAGGAATATGTGCTGGGCGAGCCGGAATTCATGAACGATCTCATGGCCTGGAACGCCGATACCACCCGCATGCCCTACCGCATGCATTCGGAATATCTGCGCTATCTCTTCCTGGACAACGATCTGTCCAAGGGCCGCTATCAGGTGGATGGCCGGGCCATCGCCCTGTCCGATATCCGCGCCGATATCTGCGCCGTGGGCACCACCAAGGACCATATCGCGCCGTGGAAATCGGTGTTCAAGATCCACATCCTCACCGATTCCGACGTGACCTTCATCCTGACCGGCGGCGGCCACAATGCCGGCATCGTCAGCGAGCCGGGGCATAAGCACCGCTCCTACCAGATCGGCACCCATCACGATCTCGACCGCTATGTCGATCCCGATAGCTGGGCGCAGCTCACGCCCCGGCGCGAGGGCTCGTGGTGGCTGGCCTGGGCCGAGTGGCTGGAGGAACGCTGCGGCGCCCGCACCGCGCCGCCGCCCCTGGGCCGGCGCGAGGCCGGCTATCCGCCGCTGGGCGAGGCGCCGGGCGAATACGTGCTGCAGAAATAACGAAAAGCCGGAGCGGGGGCGATCCCCGCTCCGGTTTTTTTGAAGGAGAGGGCGGAGCCTGGCTCCTAACGCAATTGCAGGCCCGAGAGGAAGCTTCCCACCTGGCTGTCCAGCATGCGGAACTGATCGATCAGGGCGCCGTAGGAGGTCATCATGTCCTTGGCCGATCCGCCGGCGGCGCTGAGCGAGCGCGACACCTCGGCCACATCGTCGAATACCGACTGGCTGCTGCCCGCCGCATGCTGAACGCTGCGGGCGATTTCCTCGGTGGCGGCGCTTTGCTGCTCGATGGCGGCGGCGATGCTCTGACCGATGGTGGTGATGCCGCCGATGGTCTGGGCCATACGTTCGATGGCCTGGGCCACCTGATGGGTGGCGTTCTGGATGCTGCTCACCTGTCCGGTGATCTCCTCGGTGGCCCGCCCGGTCTGATTGGCCAGGTTCTTCACCTCGCCGGCCACCACGGCGAAGCCCTTGCCGGCCTCGCCGGCGCGGGCCGCCTCGATGGTGGCATTGAGGGCCAGCAGGTTGGTCTGGCTGGCGATGGTGTTGATCAGATCCACCACGTCGCCGATGCGTATGGCGTTCTGGGCCAGATCGGTCACCAGCCGGTTGGTGGTGGCGGCGTCCTCGGTGGCGGTGCGGGCGATTACCGAATACTGGTTGACCTGGCTGGTGATCTCGCGGATCGAGATGGACAGCTCTTCCACCGCCGAGGCCACCGTCTGCAGGTTGGCGTTGGCCGCCGCCGCCGCCTCGCTCACCTGGCGGCAATGGCCGTCCGAGGAGGCCATGCGCGCCGAAAGATCGCGGGCCTCGCCAGAAAGGCCGTCGGCTACCGACGAGACCCGCTTGACCACCACATCGACGCTTTTCTCGAAATCGGCGGCCAGGCTGCCGCGCAGGCGGGCCTGTTCGGCCTCGGCCTGATGTTTCAGGGCATCCTGCTCGGCGCGCAGATCGGCCATTTCCTTCAGGTTGGCCTTGAACACCGCCATGGCGCGGGCCATGGCCCCCACCTCGTCGTCATGCCGGGGTTCGGGCACGGCGATGGTGTAATCGCCCAGAGCCAGGGCCCCCATCACCGCCGTCATCTGCTCCACCGGCCGGGTAATGGCCGACAGGATGGCCATCACCGCCGCCCCCACCACGGCCAACAGCAGCAGGCCGCCCGCGGCCCACAGCAGCAGGCGCCGGTGCAGAGCCTGTTCCATGGCGCGGGTGGACAAGCGCAGTTCCAGATGACCGAGAAGCGTGGTCTTGCCGCCGTTGAGCCGGGTGACCGGGCTGCTGGCGCTGATGAAGCCGCTGGGTGCCGTCACATCGCCGTGCCGGGCCACCAGCTTGCCGCCGGCATCGGTGAGAATGCTGGCCATATAGTCGGGGTCGCGGCTCAAGGCGGTGAGCAGGGCGGTTTCGGCATCGCCGTCCAGATCCCACAGGGCCTGGGCCATGGCGTTGGCCTGGATCGATACGGTCAGTTGGGCGCGGGTGGCGAGATCGGCCCGGCTTTCCTCCAGGCGCTGGCTGGCCAGCAGGGCCATGGCCAGGGCGATGGCCACGGCCAGCAGGCCGCCGATCATGGCCAGAGCCCGGCGTTTAAGGCTGCTTTTGGCGGCGGGTGCGCCCACGGCGCCCGACCGCGCCAGCAGATCGGAATGCAGGGGCAGGGTTGAGCTGGTCATGGGCGGCCTCCCGGCGCAGGGGTTACTGATACTTTCTGGCGATGGCGGCGGCGGTGCCATCGGCCGCCAGCTGTTTCAAGGCGCCGTTGATTTTGCCGACCACGTCGTCGGGCACCGCCTTGTTGCAGGCCAGATACATCTCCGTTTCCTTGATCTTCAGGGCCGGCACCAGACCCTTCACGCCCTCGCGCGCCGCCACATAGGGGCCGAGAATGGCGCCCGCCGCCCAGAAATCGATGCGATTGGCCGCCAGCTTGCGCGGATTGAGGCGGTCGGCGTTGGCCACGTCCATCCGCACGCCCTGGGACTGCAGATAAAGGGTCAGGGCATCACCCTGATAGCCGCCCACCGTGTAGGGCTTCACATCGGCCAGCGAGGTCAGGTGCGGGCTGTCGGCGCGGCCGAACAGCACCCAGTCGTTATGCACCAGCGGCCCGGCCCACTTGAACAGCGGCTCCCGTTCCGGCGTGCGGGTGGTGGAGTAAACGCAGGTGTTGGGATCCTTCTGCGCCATGTCGTAGGCGCGGGCCCAGGGGAACAGCGCAACGCTGTAGGCGATGCCCGCCTTCTTGAAGGCGGCCTGCAACAGATCGCTGGAGATGCCGACGATCTCCTGGCTGCCGGCCTTGGGCATATTGAAAGGAGGATAATCCTCCGTCACGATGGTAAGCGGCGCCGCGGCGGCGGCGGCGGTGTGGGCGACCAGGGCCAGGGTCAACAGGCCGACGATCCGAGAGATCCGCATGACATGCCTCAAGATGGTGTTGTGATATAATATTAAAAAAACGATGTTTTGGTTATGGCAAGTTATCTTTGGGTGTCAGTCCTGAGGATGCACTACGTTTGCGCAATGGATTGAGGGCTTATGCATGAGAATTAATATCAATCATTTGAATTATTCGTAATGAATGGTGCGGACAGGTTGATATTTTTGATGTTCATCCCGCCAAGGATGTATCAAAATGTTTCTATTTTGTGAAAAATTCACTTTTTGTTAAAGATGCGCTTGCGCGCCGGCGGGGGAATGCGGACTCTGCGGATGCTAAGGCGGCATGGTGCGGGGTATGGGATTTTAGGCATATCCTTAAAGGGTGGCCTGGGCTGGAGTTGGGCTGTTGGAGGCATCACCGATCAGCGGAACGGCAAGGAGCGCGCAAGGCGGGCCTTGGCGGTTGGAGCCCGGCGGCAAGGGGCTTGGGTTGTCCGCAAAAATCCTGCTGCTGACCTTGCCGGTGATCATGGCCTTCACCGTGGCCCTGTCGCTGTTCTTCACGCTGCGTGAGGATCGTCTGCAACAGGAGGATCTGCGCTTCTCGCTGGAGAATTTCGCCGATATGCAGCAGGCCGCCATGGTGCCGGCGCTGTGGAATTTCGACAGTCAGGCGCTGCGGACCCTGTTCCGCGCCTATGCCGAGCAGCCCGATATGGATCAGGTCCGCCTTTATGATCCGCACGGCGCGCTCTTGATGCAAACGGCGCCCGCCGGGGAACAAACACCGCCGGAGCATACGCTGGCGCTGTGGAAAAGCATCGATATCGACCACGATGGCCGCACCATCCACCTGGGTGATCTCAATGTTTCGTTCCAGGATGGCCGTTTGCGGCGCGATCACCGGCGCCGCGTCGAGGCGGCGCTGGCCGTTACCCTGGCGGCGTTGCTGATGAGCGCCCTGACCATCGCCCTGGTGCTGCGCCGCCAGATCAGCCGTCCGCTGGCCGAATTGCAGCAATCCCTTCTGCGCTGCGCCCAGGAGCATATTCGCGAACCGGTGCGCTGGAAAAGCCGCGACGAGCTGGGCCTGGTGGTGGCCTCCTACAATGATCTTCTGGAGCGCGAGGGGGTGGCCGAAAAGGCGCTGGTGCGCTATCAGGAACATCTGGAGGAGATGGTGGCGCAGCGCACCCGCGCCTTGAGCGAGCGCGAGGCCTATCTGCAGGCCATTTTCGATCATGTGGGGGTGGGCATCGCCAGCAGTGACGGCGCCGGCCGCCTGCTGACAGTCAACAACCAGCTGTGCGCCTTTTTGGGGCTGCCGCGCGAGCGGCTGGCCGGCAGCCGCCTGACCGCGCTGATGGACCCCGGCGACGGCGGCCTGGCCGAGGACTTCTACCGCAAGCTCCAGTCCGGGGCGCTGGAGGATTTCCGTCTGGAGGGGCGCTTTTTGCGCAGCGACGGCGACGAGCGCTGGGGCAGCCTGACCGCCGCCCCCATCGCCGACCAGGCCGGCGGCATCCGCGAAATCATCAGTGTGGTGGCCGATATCACCGCCACCAAGCGGGCGGCGGGGGAGATGGCCGAGGCCCGGCATCAGGCCGAAGCCGCCAACCGCGCCAAGAGCGAGTTCCT
>JAJZGK010000265.1 GCA_021798485.1 Pseudomonadota bacterium | reverse complement strand
CCACCCGCAGCGGCGTGCTGCGGCCATCGGCGGCTTGCAGCCGGGCGCCGCGCCCGCGCTCGGCCAGCGCGGTTTCGCCGGACAGGGGATCGTGAATCCAGCCTTGCAGGGTTTCGCCCCCCACCGAAAGGGCCACGATCACCGCGAATTTGCGGTGCCCGCGGGCGAAATTGGCGGTGCCGTCCACCGGATCGATGATCCACACCGCGCCCTCGCAGGCCACCCGCTCGAGAATGGCCGGATTGGCCGCCACCGCCTCCTCGCCCACCACGCAGCTTTCGGGCAGAAGATCCGACAGGCGGCGGCTCAGCAGCGCCTCGGCCTCGGTATCAGCGATGGTCACATAATCGCCGGGATGTTTTTCGCGGATTTCGTCGCTGTGCAGCTGACGGAAACGAGGCAAAATCACCGCCAGGGCGGTGTCTCGGATGATGGCGGCAACGGCCAGGGGGTCCACTCTGCTCATGGTGTTCTTTGAACCATGAGCAGAGGATTTTGCCAAGATATTCTCGGGGTGGCGGATGTGCCGCCCGGTTGGGGATTACGCCGCCAGGGCGGCCAGGCCGGGCGCGTTCATGCTGCCCTGCAGCTGCGCGGCCATGGCGTTGGCGGTGGGATCGCTGGACGGATCGTTCGACAGGGCGCTCTGGTCCGAGGTGTTGTCGAACCAGCCATGGTGCTGGCCGGCCTGGGCGGTGGCCGAGCTGCTGGTGTTGCCGGTGCCGCTTAAGGCCGACAGCGGATCGCTGGAACTGGTCCCGGCCCCGCCTTCCTGCTGCTGCAGCAGCAGCGACTGCATGGACGACGACATCTGCTGGAAGGCATTGCCGGCATTGGCGATGGAGCTGCCGCCGCCCTGCTGGTTCAGCAGCATCGACGCCATGGCCTGCGAGGTGGAGGAGGATGCCGATGAGGCGTTGAGGCCGCTCAAGGCGGCGAAGGCGTTATCGAGCGAGGCACCGGAGGACGCCGACGAACCGCTGCCCATCCGGCCCAGGCTGCGATATTGCGACAGCATGGTATTGACGCTGGAAACCATGATCCTCTCCCTCGGAGATCAATGAACTGCCGAGGGGATAAGCAAAGGGTGTGCCAGATAAAAAATGGCGGATTTCCTCAAGTTTCCGCCTCGGCACGGCAATATTGTTCCGGCGGGGCGGCTTTATGCTAGGATGCGCGGCAAAACTTGCCCAAACCCGGATGCCATCGCCTTCATGACCCCGCCAGATGATGTTGTTGTGGATTTCGTCGGCGGCGCCCTGGGCTACCGTCATCGCCATGGCGGCGGCAAGGGCCAGGCCCTGCATAAGGCGGTGGGGTTCGGCAAGGGGCCGCCGCCCCTGGTGGCCGATGCCACCGCCGGCCTGGGCCGCGATGCCTTCCTGCTGGCCGCCGAGGGGGCGCGGGTCATCCTGATTGAACGCGCCCCGGCGGTGCAGGCGCTGCTGGCCGATGGCCTGGCCCGCGCCGCCGCCGCCGGGCCGGAGTATGCCGCCATCTCCGCCCGCATGACCCTGATCCGGGGCGATGCCCGTGCCGTTCTGCCCGCCTTGCCCGAACGGCCCGATGTGGTGCTGGTGGATCCCATGCATCCGCCGCGCGGCAACAGCGCCCTGGTGAAAAAAGACATGCGGCTGCTGCGCGAGCTGGTGGGCGCCGATCCCGATGCCGCCGAGCTGATGGCGGCGGCCCTGGCCACCGCCGTGAAGCGGGTGGTGCTGAAATGGCCTCTGCGCGCCGATTTTTTGCCGGGGCTGCCGAAGCCGTCTCATCAGATACTTGGAAAATCAACCCGCTATGATGTGTTTATGATCCACCATGAGACGGAGGCGGGCGGCATTGGCCGCATCGAGCCGCACTCTCAGGGTTAGGGTTTCCTCGCCGTCCTCGCGGCTGAGAATATCGCCGTTGCGGTAAAGCCAGGCCAGGGTGGCGCCGTCCGACAAGGGCAGTTCAAGCAGCATCTCCTGGCGTTCCGAGGCCAGACAGCGGTCCAGCAGGGCCAGCATGTCGGCCAGCCCCTGCCCGCTGACCGCCGAGAGCGGCACCACCTTGTCTTGCGCCCGCGCCGCCTGATTGGTGACTTCCAGCAGCCGCTGCGGATCGAGAAGATCGATCTTGTTGTGCGCCTCGATCAGGCCGCGATCCACCGCCTCGGCCACGCCCAGATCGCGCAGCACCAGTTCCACATCGGCTTTCTGGGCGGCGCTGTCGGGATGGGCCACATCGCGCACATGCACGATGATATCGGCTTCCAGCACCTCTTCCAGGGTGGCCCGGAAGGCCGCCACCAGTTCATGCGGCAGATCGGAGACGAAGCCCACGGTATCCGACAGGATCACCGTGCGCCCCGAGGGCAGCGCCAGCGCCCGCATGGTGGGATCGAGGGTGGCGAACAGCTGATCCTTGGCCAGCACCTCGGCGCGGGTCAGGCTGTTGAACAGGGTGGATTTTCCGGCATTGGTGTAGCCCACCAGGGCGACGATGGGATAAGGCACGCGGCGGCGGGCCTTGCGGTGCAGGTCGCGCGTGCGCTTAACCTCTTCCAGTTCCTTCTTCAGCTTGACGATGCGGTCGCCGATCAGGCGGCGGTCGGCCTCGATCTGGGTTTCGCCCGGCCCGCCCATGAAGCCGAAGCCGCCGCGCTGACGCTCCAGATGGGTCCAGGAGCGCACCAGGCGCGAACGCTGATAGCTGAGAGAGGCCAGCTCCACCTGCAGCCGCCCTTCCCGGGTGCGGGCCCGGGCTCCGAAGATTTCCAGGATCAGGCCGGTGCGATCGATGACCTTGGCCTTCCAGGCCTTTTCCAGATTGCGCTGCTGTACCGGCGACAGGTGACTGTCCACCACCACCAGACCGATGCCGTGCTCGCGGATCAGAACGCCCAGGCGCTCCACCGCGCCCTGGCCGATCAGGGTGGCCGGACGCGGCCGCGCCAGCGGCACGATTTCCGCCGCCACGATCTTAAGGGCGATGGCCTCGGCCAGGCCCACGGCCTCGCTCAGCCGCGACTCGGGGTGCCGCGCCGCGCTTGTGGCGCGCGGCGCGGGGTGCACCACCATGACGCGGGACGGATCCGCCGCCGCGCCGGTTTCATCCTGCGGAGAGTTCACTCCTCCTCGGAGCCCTCTTTCCCGGTGGGCTCGAACAGGCTGATGGGCGTGGACGGCATCACCGTGGAAATGGCGTGCTTGTAGACCAGTTGGGTATGCCCATCCCGACGCAGCAGCACCGAGAAATTATCAAACCAGGTGACGATGCCCTGGAGTTTGACGCCGTTCACCAGGAAGACGGTGACGGGTGTTTTATTCTTGCGGATGTAATTGAGGAATACATCCTGTACGTTTTGCGAGCGATCAGACGTCATGGGATTACCTATTGTTATTGCCCCAGCCAAAAGAGGAAAAAACCCTTCCGTCTCCTTGGGTATCACCAAATGGGAGAGATGTGAACTGTTTGTTCAAGGGCGCCCCTTTAAGACAGGGCCCGGATAAGGTCGGCCAAACTGGCGCCGCCGTCAATATGGCAACAGGGGGGATGACGGTCGAATTCACCGCTTTCGGGACCATGCGCGCGCAAAAGAACAGGAATGCAACCCGTATTTCGCGCGCAGTGCATATCCACCTCGGCATCGCCGCAGAACCACACATCCGGCCCCGGCGCGATGCCGCTGCCGGCCAGGGCCAGGCCGACGGGGGCCGGGGCCGGCTTGTCGGCGTCGGCGTCGGCGGCGCCCACCAGGCGATGGAACAGGCCGTTCCAGCCCAGATGCTCGGCCTCCTGGCGCAGATAGGCGCCGTTCTTGTTGCTGACCACCGCCAGCAGCACCCCCTGCCCGGCCAGATCGCGCAGCATGGCCTCGATGCCGGGCAGCGGCGCCAGATGCTCGATATGAATGGCTTCGAAGGCGGCATAGAACACGTCGCGCGCCTGCTGCCAGCGTTCGCCGAAAAGCTCGGGAAAAGAATCGCGCAGCGAGCGGGCCACCCGTCCCTTGGCGTCCTCCAGGCTCCATTCCTCCTGCCCCATGGCCCGCAGGGTGGCGTTCATGGCCGCCAGGATACAGCCCCAGGAATCCACCAGGGTATTGTCCCAGTCGAAGATCACCGCGCGGGGCGGGCTCAGCATGCCCGCAGCCAGATCGCTCATCAAAAGAACTCCAAACGCACGG
>JAJZGK010000264.1 GCA_021798485.1 Pseudomonadota bacterium | reverse complement strand
TTCCCACACCACCAGTTCGGCCAGCCGGGCCAGACCGCCGCTACGGGCCGCCACCACCGGCTTCAGGCGGCGGTACCAGTGGCGGGCCAGCTGTTCGGCGGTGGGATTGGCGTCCAGCACGTAAAGCTTGCTCTCCATGCGGGTGTCGCTGGTCAGGCAGTAGCCGTCGCGGGCCACGGCGGCGCGCACCCCCTCCAGCCACTCCGGCCCGGCGCCGTCGGGGCGGAACATGGCCAGAAGCCCGGCATCCTCCACATGAGCCAGGAAGCCGTGATCGCACGGGGTATCGATCACCGCCAGCATTTCCTCTTTCAGAAAGCCGAAATCCAGCACCATGTCGGCCTGTTCGCCGCTGTCTTGCAGCCGTCCGGCGGCGCAGAAGGCCTCGATCATGTAGCGGTGGCCATGCAGGTTGCGGCATTTCGAACCATGGGTCAGCACGCGGTGCCCGGCATCGATGTAGATCTGCCGCGAAATAGTGAAGGTGCTCATCTTGCTGCCATGATCCCGCTTATCTCAGGCCTACGACCTTATGCATTTGCAGCCCCAGGCGCCACTGGGGATTTTCCAGGCAATAGGCGGCGGCGGCGCGCACCGCCGCCGCGCGGTCCGGCCCGTCCAGCGGCTGCAGGATGAAATGCCGGAAGGCCAGACCGGCGAAGCGCTCCGGCCGGGCCTTGGCCTGGGGATAAACCAGCTTCAGCTCGTCGCCCGCCGTCAGCGCCAGCGGCGCATCGGCCTTGGGGCTGACGCACAGCCAGTCCACGCCGGGCGGACAGGGGCGGGTGCCGTTGGTTTCCACCGCCACCTCGAAGCCCTGTTCGTGCAGGGCGTCGCACAGGGCCTGATCCAGCTGCAAAAGCGGCTCGCCGCCGGTGCAGACCACATAGGGCGCGCCGCCGGCCCCGGCCGGCCACAGGGCCGCCACGGCGCGGGCCAGATCGGCGGCGGCGGCGAATTTTCCGGCATCGGCGCCGACGAAATCGGTATCGCAGAAATCACAGACGGCGGCGGCGCGGTCGGCCTCGCGGCCAGACCACAGGTTGCAGCCGGAAAAGCGGCAGAACACCGCCGCCCGCCCGGCCCGGGCCCCTTCGCCCTGCAGGCTGTAAAACAGTTCTTTCACGGAATAGCTCATAAGGGGGGAGGTAAGCCCGCCGCCGTCGCCGGTCAAGGAAAAGCTTTCACAGGACTGTCCCTTGCCTGGCGGCCCGCGCCGACGTACCCCCGAGAGGAACAGCGTTCACCGGCAGGAGCGGTCTTTCCATGCGTATCGCCATCGTCACCGATGCCTGGCATCCCCAGCCCAACGGCGTGGTCCGGGTTCTCAGCAGCCTGCATCAACGCCTGCAAAGCGCCGGGCACGAGGTGATGATGCTGTCGCCCGATCTCTTCACCACCATCCCCTGCCCCACCTATGCCGAAATCCCCCTGGCGCTGTTTCCCTTCGCCGGCGTGGCGCGGCGGCTGGCGCTGTTCCGCCCCGAGGCCATCCACATCGCCACCGAGGGGCCGCTGGGCTGGGCGGCGCGGCGCTGGTGCCTGAAGCACAAAAAGCCCTTCACCACCGCCTATCACACCAAGTTCCCGCAATATATCCATGCCCGCAGCAAGCTGCCGCTGCCCTGGCTTTACGCCGCCATCCGCCGTTTCCACGCCCCCTCGTCGGCGGTGATGGTGCCCTCGCCCTCGGTTTACGAGGAACTGACCCACTGGGGCTTCAAAAATGTGCGGGCCTGGTCGCACGGCGTCGATACCGCGCTGTTCCACCCCCAGGGCAAGGAGGCCCTGGATCTGCCCCGCCCCATCCATCTTTACGTGGGCCGGGTAACGGTGGAGAAGAACCTGCCGGCCTTCCTCGATCTCGATCTGCCGGGCAGCAAGGTGGTGGTGGGATCGGGGCCGCAGCGCGAGGCGCTGATGAAGCGCTATCCCGAAGCCCATTTCCTCATCGCCCACGGCGATGGCGAACTGTCGCGCTATTTCTCGGCCGGCGATGTTTTCGTTTTTCCCAGCCGCACCGACACCTTCGGCCTGGTGATGCTGGAGGCCATGGCCTCGGGCGTGCCGGTGGCCGCCTTCCCGGTGCCGGGGCCGCTGGACGTGCTGGCCGAACAAAATCCCCAAACCCCCGCCGGCGTGCTGAACGAGGATCTGGCGGCGGCGGCCAAAACCGCCCTGACCCTCGATCCCGGCCATTGCCGCGCCTACGCCCGCCGCTTCGGCTGGGACCGGGTGGTGGAGGAGTTCGTTTCGTTCCTGGCCCCGGTCAAGCCCTGATCACGCCGCCGGCAGCGGCAGGATCAGCCGCGCCGTCAGCCCGCCTTCGGGGCGGTTTTCCAGGCGCAGATCGCCGCCGTGGGCCAGAAGCACGGTGCGGGCGATGGCCAGGCCCAAGCCGATGCCGCCGGTGGCGGCATTGCGCGAGGCTTCCAGCCGCACGAAGGGCTTGACCACCTCGTCCAGCAGGGCGGGCGGAATGCCGGGGCCATCGTCGGCGATCTCGATCACCGCCTGCCCCGGCTCGCGGCGGCAGCAGACCCGGGCGCAGCCGCCGTAGCGGAGGGCGTTTTCCAGCAGATTGCGCACGGCGCGGCGCAAGGCCACCGGACGGCAGCTGACGGCGATGCGCGGCGAAGGCTGGAAAATCACCGGCAGATCCAGCTCGGCCATGTCGTCCACCAGGCTTTCCACCACCGAGGCCAGATCCATGACGCGCGGCGCCTCGTTCAGGGCATCGGCCCCGGCGAAATCCAGGGTGGAGCGCACGATGGCCTCCATTTCCTCGGCGGTGGCGGTGATCTGGGCCGCCACCTCCTCATCCTCGATCAGTTCGGCCTTCAGGCGCAGGCTGGTCAGGGGCGTGCGCAGATCATGGCTGATGGCGGCCAGCAGGCGGGTGCGGTCCTGCATGAAGCGGGTGATGCGGTCCTGCATGGTGTTGAAGGCGCGGATCAGGCTCACCACCTCGGCCGGGCCGCTTTCCTCCAGGCGGGTGCCGCCATCACCCCGGCCCAGCCGCTCGGCGGCTTCGGCCAGACGGCGCAGGGTGCCGGTTTCGCGGGCCAGAATGAAAAAGGCCGTCAGCAGCACCGCCAGCACCATGCTGAGCACCGGCAGCAGCGGCGCCATCTCCCAATAAGAGGGGATGACGATGCGGCCATCGGCGTTCAGCCAGCGCCCATCCTCCAGCGGCACCGACAGCAGAAGGCCGCTGAAGCGATGGTGATGATCGGGGCGGCCGGAAAAGGGCAGGCCGCTGACGGCGCGATAGCGGTCGCAGCCGTGATCGGCCTGATCGCGCAGTTCCAGCCGGGGCGGCCCGGCGGCATAGGGGGCCAGCAGATTGCGCAGGCGCTCCTGCAGATGCCCGGCCTCCTCGTCCTCCTCGCCGCCGGGATGGGCGCGGGGCGCGGCATCCAGGCTGTAGCACAGGGTGAAGAGGCTGAGCTGATCGGCCACCCCGGCCCGCAGGGCGGGCGGCGTGGCCCGCAGCAGCCGCAGGGTGGCCTCGGTCTGCTCGAAAACCTGGCTGCGCACGATGCCCATATGGGCGGCGTGATCGGAAATCAAAAAATCGGCCACGCTGCCGCCCTGCGCCACCACAACCGCCAGCAGCAGGAACAGGCTGACGCGGCCGAACAGGGTGCGGGGCGCCAGCCTCATGCCGGGCCCTCCTCCCGCACCGGCACCGCCAGACAATAGCCTTCGCCCCACACCGTCTTGATGAGGCGCGGGGTGCGCGGGTCGTCCTCGATCTTGCGGCGCAGGCGGCTGATCATGTTGTCGATGCTGCGGTCGAAAGGTTCGGCGCTGCGCCCCACGCTCAGATCCAGCAGCTGATCGCGGCTCAGGGTCTGGCCGGGCCGCTCGGTCAGCACCTCCAGCAGGCGGTATTCGGCCGAACTCAAGGCCAGGCTGACGCCATCCTCGCCGGTCAGCTCGCGCCGGGTGGGATCCAGGAGCCAGCGGTCGAAGCGGAGGCGGCGGGCGGCGCCGGCCCGCGCCGCCTTGGCCCGCCCCGGCTCGGCCCGGCGCAGCACCGCGCGGATGCGCGCCAGCAGCTCGCGCGGGCTGAAGGGCTTGCAGACATAATCATCGGCGCCCATTTCCAGGCCGACGATCCGGTCGGCCTCCTCGACCATGGCGGTCAGCATGATCACCGGAATGTCGGCGGCGCGC
>JAJZGK010000039.1 GCA_021798485.1 Pseudomonadota bacterium | reverse complement strand
GCAATGCCCGCGCCGCCGCCCTGCTGGCCCGGGCCCCCGCCGCCACGGGGGAGGAGGGGCCATGAGCCGGCGCACCAGCTACGAAGTGCAGATCCTGCAGGATAAGCACTGGATCATCCAGGAGGTGATCGAGGCCGAGGACGAGGCGGTGGTTTTCGCCGCAAGACAGGTGCAGAAGGGCAATCTGGACGCGGTGCGGGTGGTGCGCGATTTTTCCCGCCAGGACGGCACCCACAGCGAAACCGTGGTGATGGAAAAGACCGGCGACGGCAAGGGCAAACCCGATACCGCCATCGCCCTGGTGCAGGAAGCGCCGCTCTGCCACTCGGCCGATGATTTTCTGGGGCTGTCGGCGCGGCTGGCCTTCGGACGGCTGGCCCGCAAATATCTCGACGAGATGGTGCTCACCCCCACCGAGCTGCTGCACAACGCCGCCGAGATGAAACGTTTCGCCGACAAGGATCGTCTGCTGATGACGGCGGTGGACAGCATCGCCACCCTGCAGGCCCGGCAGTTCGGCCTGGAGCAGAAGGCCCGGCGCGACGCCCTTTACAAGGCCTGGGACCAGGGCCTGGCCCGCGCCCGCGCCCTGGCCGCGCTGAAGCTGCCCGAGGACAAAAGCTTCGCCGCCCTGCGCCGTCTGGCGCCGGGCCAGGGGGCCGAGCGCGACTATCGCCTGCTGACGCTGATGGCACGCCGCCTGATCGAGCAGCGGGCCTGGCTGGGCAAGCTGGATCTGCTACTGGGCTGGTCCGGCGAGCCCGAGGCCGCCGCCGAGCGGCCTCTGCTCGACGGCGTGATGGCCGACCTGCTGATCCCGGCGCAGCTGGTGCAGGATCTGCTGGGGTTCCAGCCCAATCTGGGCATGGCCCTGGGGCAGATCTGCGATCTGGCCGATGGCCGGGCCGAGGCGGCCAAATTCGCGCCGCCCGGCTTCGCCGGCCTCAACGCCCTGTTCGCCGCCGGGCACCTGCCGCAAACCCGGCAGGTGCTGTTAAGCCGGGTGGCGCGCGAACTGCGCGGCGTCAATCCGCTGTCGCGCAACGAGCCGGCGCAGGAATACGAGATGTTCAGCCGTCTGGCCCATCGGCTGATCGGCGATACCGGCATGACCGGCGGCCCGGCCATGGCCGAGGCGCTGGTGCAGCGCTACGGGCAGATGGTGTCGGTGGCCGGAGCCGGGTCCACCTTGCGCGCCGTCGAAGGGCTGCTGAGTTCCCTGAACGATTGCTGCCGCCGGGTGCATCTGCTGCTGTCCCTGGGGGAAAGCCCGCTGGGTCTGCCCGGCGATCTGCTGGGGCTTCTGGAAAATGTGGTGCGCACCGCCGATCACATCAATTACTGGGTGCCGCAGCGCATGCCGCCGCGTGACCGCATGGACTCCCTGACCCAGACCAACGGCGCCCTGGCCGCCTCGGAGGTGGTGCCCAACCCGCCGCGCGAGTCCCTGGCCGAATGCCTGGATGACGCCCTGGTGCGCTATCTGCAGGAGGAGGGGGTGATCGAAAAGATCGACAAGGCCGATGATCCCCTGGCCCTGCGCGCCATCCGCCTGGTGAAGTTCTGCGGTTCGGGGGTGCTGATCCAGGGCAAGAGCCTGAACATGGCCCGGGCCCGCGTCATCGAGCATCTGCGTCAGCCGCAGTTCGAGGAGAAGTTCCTTTCCAGCCTGGGCGATGCCGGCCAGGCCGAACGCAATCTGCGCGAATTCCACCGCCTGCTGCGCGAAAGCGGCTTCGCCTGATCTCTTCCGGCGCCGGGCCCCGATTGACGCGCCGGAGCATCGGCGTACAGTTCGGGGACGAAAAAGATTGCCGGAGGACAGCATGCCCATCGCCCCGCCCACCGAAACCAACCGGGCCCTCGGCCTGCGGGATGACTTCCTGTGGGGGGTGTCCACCTCGGCCTATCAGATCGAGGGCGCCGCGGCCGAGGATGGCCGCGGCCGCAGCATCTGGGACACCCGCTGCCGCACCAAGGGCGGGGTGGTGAACGGCGATGTGGGCGACGTGGCCTGCGATCATTACCACCGCTATGCCGAGGATGTGGCCCTGATGAAGGGGCTTGGCCTCAACACCTACCGCTTCTCGGTGTCGTGGCCCAGGGTGCTGCCGCGCGGGCGGGGCCGGATCAACGACAAGGGCCTCGATTTCTACGACCGCCTGATCGATGCCGTGCTGGAGGCGGGGATCGAGCCCTGGCTGTGCCTCTATCACTGGGATCTGCCGCAAAGCCTGCACGATCTGGGCGGCTGGACCAACCGCGACTGCGCCGGCTGGTATGCCGATTACGCCGCCCTGTGCGCCCGGCGTTTCGGCGACCGCGTCAAGCACTGGTGCACCTTCAACGAATTTTCCGTCTTCACCCTGTTCGGCTACGCCATCGATTGGGCGGCGCCGGGGGTGACCGACCGGCAGGCGCATCTGCGCGCCATCCATCACGTCAATCTGGCGCATGGCGCCGGGGTGGAGGTGCTGCGCGATCTGGTGCCCGAGGCCCGGATCGGCGCCGTGCACAACCGCCAGCAGGTGCTGCCGGAACACAACGATCCCGCCAATCAGGAGGCGGCGGAGTTTCTGGACGAGCATTGGAACCGCGCCTTCCCCGATCCGCAGATTCTCGGCCACTATCCGCCGCGCCTGGCCGAACTGATCGAGCCCTACGTCAAGGGCGGCGACATGGCGCGCATTTGCCGCCGCCAGGATTGGTTCGGTCTCAATCACTACGGCCCCATCTTCGCCCGCAAGGCCCCCGACTGGATCTGGGGCTTCTGCTGGGGCGACGCTCCCGCCGATGCCGATAAATCGCAGCTGGGCTGGCCGGTGTTCCCCGATGCCTTCCGCGATGAGCTGCTTCTGGTGTCCCGCCGCTACAAGCTGCCGGTTTATGTCACCGAGAACGGCTGCGGCGGCAATTCCGATCAGCTGGGCCCCGATGGCGCCATCCTCGATCAGCACCGCATCGCCTATCTGAAGCTTTATATCGCCAAACTGCGCGAGGCGGTGGCCCAGGGCGCCGACGTGCGCGGCTATATGGTGTGGTCGCTGCTGGATAATTTCGAATGGGGCAGCGGCTACGGCCAGCGCTTCGGGCTGGTGCATGTGGATTTCGACAGCCTGAAGCGCACGCCCAAACAGTCCTACGACTGGTATCGCGGCCTGATCGCCGGCGAGCATCGCGGGGACTGATCCCCGCGGTTCAGCGCCCCGGCGGCGGGGTGGGGGGCGCGCTTTTC
This sequence comes from Pseudomonadota bacterium, assembly GCA_021798485.1. Classification (GTDB taxonomy): domain Bacteria; phylum Pseudomonadota; class Alphaproteobacteria; order Rhodospirillales; family Magnetospirillaceae; genus JAJZGK01. The sequence continues at coordinate 14,609 of JAJZGK010000039.1, read as the reverse complement.
TTCAAAAGGCCCAGCATGCGGTCGTAAAAGCGCGGCTGGGCCCGTTTTGTCCCGCCCGAACGATCGGTCTTGCGGCGATCGGTGATCAGCACCGGCCCCTGTTCCGCTTTGACCAGCACCAGCTTGCGGTGGAAGTAGGAGTCCAGGCCGGAATGGTGCCCCACCGTCAGCACCGTGGCCTCCTGGAACTCCTCGTGCAGCAACTGCATGAAGTCGGCCTCGCTCACCGGGTCGAGGGCGTCGGTGGCCTCCTGGATGAAGATCCAGCCGGGGCGATGCAGCAGCAGGCGGGCGAATCCCAGGCGCTGCTGCTCGGCGGCGGTGAGGATCTTGTCCCAGGGTTCGGTGGTGTTGAGACGGGGGATCAGGCCGTCCAGTCCCACCCGTTCCAGGGCGGCGGCCAGGACCTCGTCGGAAAAAGCGTCGGGGCCGGCGGGATAGCTGACGGCGCTGCGCAGGCGGCCGATGGGCAGATAAGGGCGCTGCGGCATGAAGAAGATGGCGCCGTCGTTGGGCAGTTCCACCTGGCCGCGCCCCCAGGGCCACAGGCCGGCCACCACCTTGAACAGTTTGAGGGCGGCCCCGGAATCGCCCGAGATCAGCACATGCTCGCCGGGATGGAACTCGGCGGAATAGCCCTGGATGGCCACCTCCTCGCGCGGGCTGCTCACCGTGAGATCGCGGAAGGTGAGGACGGCCCGCGCCCCGCGCGCCACCTGGATGCGCTTGTGGCCGGCGCTGGCGATTTCCTCATCCAGGGTTTGCAGGGCCTCGTGCAGGCCCAGCACGCGTTCCACCGAGGCCTTCCATTCCGCCAGGGTGGAGAGATTGTCCACCGGCCACGACAGCGCGGCCTCCATCTGCTGGAAGGCCTGGGCCGTCTGCATCAGTCCGCCCAGGGTGATGGCGCCGGAAATGAAGCTGGGCGAGGCGATCAGCACCGGGAAGACGTTGGACAGCACCGAATAGCTGGAGGAGAACAGAAAGATCTCCACCAGGGCGCGGGTCTGGCGGTGCCAGGCCGAGGCCACGTCGAGAAACAGCTCGGTGAAGCGGCGGCGTTCGTCGGGTTCGCCGTGCAGCAGGGCCACGGCCTCGGAATGCTCGCGCACCCGCACCAGCCCGAAGCGGAAATTGGCTTCGCAGGTTTGGCGGTTGTTGACGGCCCGCACCAGGGGGCGGCCCAGCAGCATGGCGATGGCGCTGCCCACGGCGGCGTACAGCAGGGCGATCCACACCAGATGGCCGGGAATGGAGATGCTGACATCGCCCCAGTCGATGGAGGCCTCGCCCGACAGCGACCACAGGATCTTGGTGAAGCTGACCAGCAGCAGGATGCAATAGAACAGCGAATGGGCCAGCCCGATGGCGTTTTCGGTGGTGACGCGGATATCCTCGGCGATGCGGCCGTCGGGATTGTCGTGCTCGCCGGGCATGAAGCCCACCTGATAGTGGCGGCCCTCGCGCATCCACTCATCCAGCACGGTGCGCACCAGCCATTGCCGCCAGCCCATCTGCAGGCGGCGCTTGATGTTGAGATGGGTGCTGGTGACCAGGGCATTGGCCAGGATGATGCCGCCCAGGGCCAGGATCAGCATGGGGATATGGCCGATGGCCCGCTGTTCCAGGGAATCGAACAGCTTCTGGTTCCAGATGTTCATCAGGATGGGGGAAACCACCTGGGCCACGGTCAGCACCACCAGGGCGGCGGTCATGCCGCGCACTTTCCATTTGGCCTCCGACGACCAATAGGCTCCGGCCAGCCGGCCGAAGCGCTTCAGAAAGGTGGGTTGCAGGGCGGCGGTGGCCTGGGCGGCGGTGCTGCTGGATTGCCCCATGGTGGGTTCTGTTATCCTGTGTCGGATCAATGGATTTCGTTTAAAATATCCTGCTGTGAAACGCCGTAAAGGGTTTCCCGCGCTTTGACCGGCGGTGGCCGCAGTTTTTTCAGGCGGCGGGATTGATCCGGGGAAGAGAAAGGGACATGTGCAGCAGGAAGGGGGAATGGGGCGGCGTTGTTCTGTTTCGGGCAACAATGATTTGCCAAGAAGGGGTATTCTCCGGCAAGTGGTCCTCTCCCATCTTGGCAGGAGGAAAGGCGGCCATCCGGCCCGTCTCCTTCATGTCCGTGTCCTTTAAGTCCTCTTGTCAGGAGTCCGATCCATGTCGATCAAAGCCGTTCTGCTGTCCGCCGCCCTTGTCGCCGGTGGTCTGACCGCCAGCCTGCCCGCTTATGCCGACGGCGGCCCCACCACCGATCTGACCAAGCTGGAAGGCGGCCAGTTCGCCGTCGACAAGAATCACGCCAAGATCATTTTTTCCATCAGCCATTTCGGCTTTTCCACCTACTACGGCATGTTCACCGATTTTGATGCCAAGCTGGCCTTCAATCCCAAGGCGGTGACCAAGAGCAAACTGGCGGTGACGGTCAATCTGAACGGCATCGACACCACCAATCCCAAGCTGGACGAGCATCTGAAGTCGGCCGCCTTCTTCGATGTGGCCAAATATCCCACCGCCACCTTCAAGAGCACCAAGATCAAGGTGACCGGCGCCACCACCGGTAAGATCTATGGCGATCTGACCTTGCACGGCGTCACCAGGCCGGTGGTGCTCGATGCCAGCTTCAACGGCGGCGGCACCAACCCGATGACCAAGGCCTATGAAGTGGGCTTTAACGCCACCGCGCTGATCAAGCGCTCCGATTTCGGCGTCAAGGCTTACGTTCCGGCCGTGGGCGACGATGTGAAGCTGATCATCAGCGGCGAGTTCGACCGCGTGCAATAATCAGAACAGGGGTCCGGGCGCGGACCCCCATGAACTTTAAGGAGCCGATCATGCAGGATGCATCCCGATATAGTGGCGTCGCCATCTCTCTTCACTGGCTGGTGGCGGCCTTCATTTTGGCGCTTCTGGTGATCGGCCCCGTCATGACCGATCTCACCCCCGGCAGCCATGCGCAGTTCTTCCTTTACCAACTGCACAAATCCTTCGGATTCACCGTGCTGCTGCTGGTGGTGCTGCGTCTGGCCTGGCGGCTGACCCATACGCCGCCGGCCTTGCCGGCCAGCATGCCGCCGTGGGAGCAGCGGGTGGCGCATCTGGGCCACTGGGTTCTTTATGGGCTGCTGTTCCTGCTGCCGCTGGAAGGCTGGGCGGTGGTGTCGGCATCGGTCTACAATATTCCCACCGTGCTCTATGGCGTGCTGCCGGTGCCGCATCTGCCCATCTTGTCCACCCTGCCCGATAAAAAGCCGGTGGCCGAAGCGCTGGGGGCCCTGCATGAGGGCACGGCCACGCTGCTGCTGATCGTGCTGGCCGGGCATGCGGGGGCGGCGCTGCGCCATCACATCCTCCTGAAGGACGATGTGCTGCGGCGCATGCTGCCGCGCTGGCTCAAGCTCTGAAGGATTTCATATCATGCTGTTGAAGCGCGTTGCCGTCTGGGGAGCGCTGGCTCTGCTGTTGCCCGCCGTTCCGGCACGGGCCGCCGATTGGCAGGTCGATCCGGCGAAAAGCCATCTGACCTTTACCGGCACCCAGGCCGGGGAGTCCTTCCAGGGCCGGTTCACCCGCTGGACGGCGGCGATCGCCTTCGATCCCGCCCATCCGGCCGATGGCCATGCCGAGGTGGTGATCGAGACCGCCAGCGCCCAGACCGGGGATCCGCAGAAAGACGAGGCGCTGCCCCAGTCGGACTGGTTCAACGCCAAGGCCTACCCGCAGGCCCGTTTCGTGGCCAAGACCTTTCGCCAAACCGGCCCCGGCCGTTACGAGGCGGTGGGCAGTCTGACCATCAAGGGTATCAGCCACGATGTGGTGCTGCCCTTCACCCTGGCGCTGAGCGGCGCTCAGGCCTCGGTGTCGGGCACGCTTTCCATCGACCGCACCGCCTTTCATGTGGGCGAGGGAGCCTGGAGCGCCACCACCTTCGTCGGCGGCACCGTTGGTTTGGATATCGCCTTAATCGCCACGCGCCGCTAAACTTCTCCCGGATGACGACCCCGCCCCTTGCGTGAAGGGGGGCGGGAAACCGGGAGAGGCATGGTGGCGGCAACGGGGTGGCGGATTTTGGGATGCGCGTTGCTGCTGGCCGCTCTGGCGGCCTGTGCCGGTGAAGCGCCGCCGCCGCCGTCGGTATCGCCGCTGCCGCCGCAAGGCTCCCTGGCCGCCTGCCTGTGGACGCTCGGCCAGCGCCATGTGCGCTACGACCGGGTGCGCGACTGGGGGCGGCCCGGCCAGTGCGGCATTCAAGGCGCCATCCGCCTGCGCCGCGACGATGTGGCCTGGAGCCGCCCGCTGCTGATGACCTGCCATCTGGCCGAGCAGCTGGATCGCTATGAACTGCAGGTGGTGCAGCCCGCCGCCTGGCGCTATTTCCGCCAAAGAGTGCGGCGCATCGCCAATGTGGGCACCTATAATTGCCGTGACGAGCGTAGCTCCCGCCGTCGCCGACGGCTGTCGCAGCATGCCTATGGCAAGGCCATCGACATCACCGGCTTCGAACTGGAGGACGGCAGCTTTATCTCGGTGCGGCGTGACTGGTTCGTGCCCGGCGACAAGGCGGCGTTTCTGCATGATGTGGCCAAAGGCGCCTGCGGCCTGTTCAGCGTGGTGCTGACTCCCGACTACAACGCCTTTCATCGCGGCCACATGCATCTGGATGTGGGCCCCTATCGCCTGTGCGGGATCTGATCCCGCGCAGGCGCCGAAACGAAAAGGCCGCTTTCCCGGGGGGAGGGGAAAGCGGCCCTTTTTCGGAGCATGGCATGACATTTTCAGAGGAGCAAGAAACGGCGGGCCGGAAGGGTTGGGGGCACCCTTTGCGTCCGGTCCCGCCGCAGTCTTGAACATGGTCCGCCGCCGGGCCGGTTTTCTGGGGGGCACGCCAGGGGGGAGGCGCGAAAACCGAAGCGGTACAGACCACGTCTGCCTGCGGGAAGACAACGAGAACCGCAGGACAGACAGTGATGAAGGGTGCGGTTGGCATCCGTTGGGGGTGTTCGATGCCGCCTGAAGGGGGCAGGCGACCGTTTCCCGTCATCACCATGCTGAGAAGATTAGAAAATGACTATGGCGAGATTAGGGCGGGATTGAGAATTGTTCGCCGTAAAAACGGGAGGTTCGCCATAAAGAAAAATGCCGCCCCGAAGGGCGGCATTGATCGTGCGGTCATCCAGGTGTTCAGGCCAGGCCCAGCTTGCCCATTTCCAGGAACTTGTCGCGGCGGCGGGCCCTCAAGGTGCCGCCTTCCTGGCGCAGCAGCGCTTTCAAGGTTTCGTCCAGGCGGTCGGCCAGGGCGTCGATGGCCTGTTCAGGATTGCGGTGCGCGCCGCCCAGGGGTTCGGGAACGATTTCGTCGATCACGCCCAGCTTGTGCAGGTCCTGGGCGGTCAGGCGCAGGGCCTCGGCGGCGTCCTTGGCGGCCTCGCCCGAGCGCCACAGGATCGAGGCGCAGCCTTCGGGGCTGATGACCGAATAGATGGAATGCTCCAGCATCAGCACGCTGTTGCCGCTGGCCAGGGCGATGGCCCCGCCCGAGCCGCCCTCGCCGATGATCACCGAGATCAGCGGCACGCGCACGTCGAGGCAGGTTTCGATGGAGCGGGCGATGGCTTCGGCCTGGCCGCGCGCCTCGGCCTCGACGCCGGGAAAGGCGCCGGCGGTATCCACCAGGGTGATGATCGGCACATGGAAATGGTTGGCCATTTCCATCAGGCGGCGGGCCTTGCGGTAGCCCTCGGGCTTGGCCATGCCGAAATTGTGGCGCACGCGGCTTTCGGTATCGTTGCCCTTCTCATGCCCGATCACCATCACCGAGCGGCCGCGGAATCGGCCCAGACCGCCGATGATGGCCTTGTCCTCGGCAAACAGCCGGTCGCCGGCCAGCGGCGTGAAGTCGGTGATCAGACGGGCGATATAGTCCGTCAGATGCGGGCGGTCGGGATGACGCGCCACTTGCGCCTTCTGCCAGGGGCTGAGCTTGCCGTAGGTGGATCGCAGCAGCTTGTCGACCTTCACCTGGAGACGGTTGATCTCTTCGGCGATGTTGATCTCATCGGAGTCGCTTAAATGCCGCAACTCTTCGATCTTGCCCTCAAGCTCTGCGATGGGCTTTTCGAAATCGAGAAAGTTCATGATCGTGGCTTGTATCACAGGCGGGCCGCCCTGGGAAGAGCCGGCTCCGGGCGTTTTGCCGGTTGAACTGCACCTAACGTTAATAGATAGTCCTATAGGGAAACATCGAAAAGAGAGAGCGATCCATGAGTGAACTGGTGCAGGTGACGGTGGCCGGCGGCGTGCAGGTGATCCGCATGAACCGCCCCGACAAGAAGAACGCCCTGACCCTGGAGATGTACGGCGCCATGGCCGACGCCCTGACGGCGGGCGGCGCCGACGCTGCGGTGGGGGCCCAGGTGCTGACCGGCGGCGCCGATTTTTCCGCTGGCAACGATCTGGGGGATTTTCTCACCCTGACCACGCTGTTCGGCACGCCGCTGGAGCGTTTCCTGCAGGCCCTGGCCTCGGCCCGCAAACCGCTGCTGGCGGCGGTGAGCGGCGCCGCGGTGGGGATCGGTTCCACCATGCTGCTGCATTGCGATCTGGTGCTGGCCGCAGAAACCGCCCGCTTCCAGTTTCCCTTCATCAATCTGGGGCTGGTGCCGGAAGCGGCCTCCACCCTGCTGCTGCCGCGCCTGGCCGGGCATGCCCGGGCCGCCGAGCTGCTGATGCTGGGCGATCCCTTCGGCCCCGAGCAGGCTCTGGCCGCCGGCCTGATCAACCGGGTGGTGCCCGCAGAGGCGCTGGAGGCCGCCGCTCTGGCCCTGGCCGGCCGCCTGGCCGCCAAGCCGCGCCAGGCCATGGCCTGGACCAAGGCGCTGCTGAAGGCGGCGCCGGAAGAGGTGCCGGCCCGCATCACCCGCGAGGCCGAACGCTTCGTCGATTGCCTGAAATCGGCCGAGCTGAAGGAGGCGGTGGCCGCGTTCCGGGAAAAACGCGCTCCCGATTTCAGCCGTTGCCGCTAATACCGGCCAAGCGTTGAGGTGACGGGTTGGCCGGTTTCCAGCGAGCCTTGAGCGAGCGGCCAAGGCGGCGGATGCCGCCGCCCGGCGAGGGACGATACAACCGGTCAATTCATTGGCCGGTTGGTATAAGGGGCGGCGTTTCCCCCGCGTCCTCCTGGTCGGCGTAGATCCGCTGGATCTCGTCGATCTGGGGCAGGATGGCCAGGAAGCTTGCCACCAGGGCCGGGTCGAAATGGCGGCCGCTGTTTTCGCTGAGATGGGCGATGATGCGGGCCTTGGGCCAGGGCTGCTTATAGGGGCGGGCCGAGGCCAGAGCGTCGTAGACATCGCAGATGGCGGCGATGCGGCCTTCCAGGGGGATTTCCTCGCCCCGCAGCCCGGCGGGGTAGCCGGTGCCGTCCCAGCGCTCGTGGTGGGTCAGGGAAATACGCCGCGCCATGCGGATCACCTCGGCCGGGTGATCGGGAATGATCCGCCCGCCGATGGCCGGATGGGCGCGCATCACGTCCATCTCGTCGGCGTTCAGGCGGCCGGGCTTCAGCAGCACGGCGTCGGGGATGCCGATCTTGCCGACGTCGTGCAGCGGGCTGGCGATCTTCAGCATGGTGGCCCATTTGGCGTCGCGGCCCAGGGCCAGGGCCAGGGCGTGGCACATGCGGCTCATGCGCATCAGATGGCGGCCGGTTTCGTTGTCGCGGAACTCGCCGGCGCGGGCCAGGCTGAAATTGAGCTCGTTCGACATTTCCTCCACCGCTCCCACCTGCATGTCGTAATAGACCGAGGTGGCCAGCCCCATATCCAGGAAGATGGCGCGGTTGAGGGCGTCTTGCACCTGCTGCTGGCGGGCGGGCTCGCCGGGGATCAGCCGGGGCACCAGGGCCAGCAGTTCGCCCAGCACCACCGAATAGGCGCCGACGTAGTAGATCATGTCGACGCCCAGGCGGTAATGGGTTTCGCCGATGGCGCGGGTGGCGGCCAGATAGGCGGCGTCGAACCGTCCAGCGAAAACATGCTCCAGCCAATGACGTTTCTGCCGTTCGCGGGCGCGGGCCATGGAGTCCGGCGAGGGGAACAGGGCCGCCGCCCGGGGATTGGCGGTGATGCGGGCGTACACCGCCTCCATGATGGCGTCCATGTGCGGGGGCAGCAGCGCCGAAAAGGCGGCCAGGGCCTCAAGGGTGCCGCTGTCGATGGCGAGAAACGACAGCCAATGTTCGGAACGGACGGGCATGGGGACACCGGACGGAGTTGCGCCGAGGACGTTCGTTTTATCGCCAGGATAGAAGGTTTATGGAGGGATGCAAAGGGGGGAATGCGCCGCCCGGTTGTATCCGGGCGGCGCGGGCCGGTTGGTATTAAAGCCCGTAGGCCTCGGCCAGGCGGGGATCGCGGGCGGCAACGCGGCGGGCCAGATCCACCATCACCTTGGCCTGTTTCCAGGTGGCGTCGTCTTGCATCTTACCGTCAATCATCACCGCGCCGGTGCCGTCGGGCATGGCCTCCAGGATTTTTTTGGCGAACAGCACCTCGTCCACGTTGGGGCTGAACACCGTCTTGGCGATCTCGATCTGCTTGGGGTGCAAAGACCAGGCGCCGACGCAGCCCAGCAGGAAGGCGTTGCGGAACTGGGCCTCGCAGGCGGCATCATCGGCGAAATCGCCGAAGGGGCCGTAGAAGGCCTTGATGCCGTTGGACTGGCAGGCATCCACCATCTTGGCCACGGTATAGTGCCACAGATCCTGCTGATAAAGGGTACGGACGGCCTGATCGGGACGGGTATCCTCCAGCACGCCGTAGAAGGGATGGCCGCCGCCGACGCGGGTGGTTTTCATGCCGCGGCTGGCGGCCAGATCGGCCGGACCCAGGCTCATGCCGTGCATGCGCGGGCTGGCACTGGCGATGCCTTCCACATTGGCCACGCCCAAGGCGGTTTCCAGAATGGCGTGGATCATGATCGGCTTTTTGACGCCGTGCCGGGCCTCCAGCTGGGCCAGCAGCTGATCGAGGAAGTGGATGTCCCACGGCCCTTCCACCTTGGGCAGCATGATCACGTCGAGCTTGTCGCCCACGGCGGCGACGATCTCGGTAACATCATCGAGGAACCAGGGCGAATTCAGGCAGTTGACGCGGGTCCACAGGCCGGTGGCGCCGAAGGTGTTGGCGCGCGCCGCCTCGATGAAGCCCTGGCGGGCGGCTTCCTTGGCGTCGGCGGGAATGGCGTCTTCCAGGTTGCCCAGGATCACGTCCACCTGGGCGATCATGTCGGGCAGCTTGGCGCGCATCTTTTCCACATGCGGCGGGAAGAAGTGGATCATGCGTTCCAGGGCCACCGGAATCTCCCGGTAGGGCTGCGGCGCGCCGATGGCCAACGGCTCGAAGAATTTCTTGGGCGGCTTTATGGACATGGCGGCAAACCTTTCAGCAAGGGATCATATTCGTGCGCACGTGGCGCAAAATAAGAAAGAATGTTATTTGCCGCAGTGCGGCAGGAATGTCAATGGCAAGGGCGGCGTGGCGTGAATACCCTTTTGATATTCGTGGCTATTGCGAAGGTATAGCGAACCTTTTAACGTATGAAGGAGACGGGATGGGAAGGGGGGCCCTCCATGGTTGATCTGAAAGCCTTTACGCGCACGCTCAATTCCAAGGTGGCGCTGTTTTTCGTGGCCACGGCCATTTTGCTGGTGGTGATCGTCACCACCATCAATCTTTATGCTTTCAGATCCTTTTCCATCGCCTCGTCGTCGGAGGATATCCGCACCGCCGCCGAGATCGTGCGCGTGCATCTGACCGAGGCCATGATCAACGGCGTCATCGACAAGCGCGCCAGTTTTCTGAAGCGGCTGCTGGAGGTGCAGGGCCTGGCCGAGGCGCGGGTGGTGCGCTCGCCCCTGGTGGTCAAGCAGTTCGGCAGCGGCTTCAAGGAGGAGTCTCCCATCGATGATGTGGAGCGGCGGGTGCTGCGCGACGGCGTACCGGAATATCAGGTGGTGGAGGTTAACGGCGATACCCAGTTCCGCGGCACCATTCCCTTCATCGCCTCCGATCGCGGCACCCCCAATTGCCTGCAATGCCATCAGGTCAGCGATGGTTCGGTGCTGGGGGCGGTCACCCTGGCGGTCTCCATCACCCGGCTGAAATCCCAGGCCATGTGGACGGTGGCCACCACCTCCATGGCCATCGCCCTGTTCGCCGCCCTGGCCTTTTTCCTGATCCGCCGCATGATCCAGCCGGTGGCCTCCACCGCCACCGAGGTGGAGGCGGCGGTGCAGCGGGCCCTGCGCGGCGATTTCAAGGCCCAGGTGGAGCGGCGCACCCATGACGAGATCGGCCAGATCGCCGACGATATGAACCGCCTGCTCACCTTTCTCGACGACGGGCTGGAGCGCATCGGCCACAATGTGGCGCATCTGACCAACCGCGCCCCCCATGCCGACGAAAACCGTCTCAGCGTGACCATCGACATGGTGGATGCCCTGACCCATGCCGCGCACTTCAAGCAGGCCATCGAGGAGGATGAGACCAAGGGCGAGATTCACCAGCGCCTGGCCCGCACCTTGAGCGGCGAGTTCGGCCTGACGGAATTTTCGATGTACGAGGCGGTGAGCAATAAAAATCAGCTGTTGCCGGTGTTCGTCGATGGCCAGATGGGCGAGCCCTGCCGCTGGTGCGATCCCGAAATCCTGGTGCGCAGCGAGGCCTGCCGTGTGCGCCGCACCGGCCACGAGGTGGACGGCGTGCGCACGCCCGGCCTTTGCTACGCCTTCCAGCCGCCCGAAGAGGCGGAGGACCGCGTGCATTACTGTCTGCCCATCATCCAGTCGGGCTCGGTGGGCAATGTGCTGCAGCTGGTGGCCCGCAAGGCCGATCAGGAGTGGCTGAAGGCCCAGATCCCCTATATCAACGTTTACCTGCGCGAGGCGGCGCCGGTGCTGGAAACCAAGCGGCTGATGGAAACCTTGCGGGAATCCAGCCTCAGCGATCCCATGACCGGACTCAACAACCGCCGTTTCCTGGAAGAATATGTGGAAACTTTGCTGGCCGGGGTGCAGCGCCGCAAAATCGGCCTGTCGATCCTGATGCTGGATCTCGACTATTTCAAGATGGTCAACGATACCTACGGGCACGACGCCGGCGATGCGGTGCTGAAGGCCCTGGCCAAGGTGCTGCGCCAGTCGGTGCGCAGCTCCGATCTGCTGATCCGCTACGGCGGCGAGGAGTTCCTGATCATCCTGCAGGAAACGGTGGGCGCCGCCGCCGATCATGTGGCCGAAACCATCCGCGCCTCGGTGGAGCGCATGGAGGTGCTGACCGGCGGCACCCGCCTGAAGAAGACCATTTCCATCGGCGTGGCCGATTTCCCCAGCGACAGCGAAACCTTCTGGCAGGCGGTCAAATTCGCCGATGTGGCGCTTTATCAGGCCAAGGAGCGGGGCCGCAACCGCGTGGTGCGCTTCGACAAGGACATGTGGGGCGACGACAAAACCTACTGATCTCAGGCCAGGGCGGGGTGGCGCAGGCCGGCGATCAGGGCCAGATAATCGGGCTCGTCGTCCGGGGTGAGATGGCCGTGGCGGATCAGGAAATCGATCAGCACCAGATTGACGTTGTATTTGAAATCGTGGCCGCCGCGCACCCGGTCGGCCACCTCGTCCACATCCATCAGGGTGAAGCCGGTAATCTCGCCGTCGGTGTTGCGGGGGATGAAATCGGCGGGCAGTTCCAGATCGTAGAGGAACATGGTATCGGGGCGGAGCAGCATCCCGTCCTGCAGGCAGTAGCTGATGGCCCCCACCGGGCGCGCGGCGGCGGCCAGGGCGGCGGGCAGGCTGGCCTCCTCGGCGGCTTCCTTCAGCAGGTTCTGGCCCAGGGACAGGCCGGCGGGCTGGCCGCCCGCCACCATGTTGTCCAGCTTGCCGGGGGCCACCGGGCGGTCGTCGGCCCGGCGTCCGATCCACAGCTTGAGGGCGCCGCCCTGGCGCACGAAGCCGTTCAGATGCACCCCGAAGGCCCGGCAGCCGAACAACGGCACATGGGCGCGGTCCAGCAGAAAGCGGGTGGGGGCGTGCCAGGCGGTTTTCACCGCGTAGGCCTCGCCGCGCGGCGGCGGCAGCCGGCCGGCGCGCACCAGCAGTTTGGTCGCCTGGGTCATGGCGGTGTCGCCGTGGCCGGGGGTGTCGTGGTGCGGGGCCAGGGCCACGCCGCCATCGTCGCCGGCGGTGAAAATCCCGCTCAGGGCCAGAAGATGCGGCAGCAGCGAGACATGCACCCGGCCAACGGTTTCGCCGCCGTGGCGGAAGGGGCGGAAGGCGGCGGCATCGCAGGCGTTGCAGGCGCGGATATGCTCAAGATAGCTCATCATCAGAGGGTGGGGCCTGGCCGGGGGAAGGTCAAGACATGTCCCCCAGGGGAATATAGACCATGCCATGCGTGCAGGTTGAATGGACAGAGCGGGTTTGTCTTTGTACACTCCGGCCAAAATCATAGTGGGACCAGGAGACAAGGAAACATGGCTGACTTTCCCAAGAAGACCCTCGATGACTGGCAGTCCCTGGCCAGCAAGGATTTGAAGGGCGGCTCGCCCGAGAGCCTGGTGTGGGAAACGCCGGAAGGCATCCGGGTGAAACCGCTTTACACCGCGGCCGATCTGGAAGGCCTGGAAGACGTGCATACCCTGCCCGGGTTCCCGCCGTTCCTGCGCGGCCCGCGCGCCACCATGTATTCGCACCGGCCCTGGACCATCCGCCAGTATGCCGGCTTCTCCACCGCCGAGGATTCCAACGCCTTCTACCGCGCCAATCTGGCCGCCGGGCAGATGGGGCTGTCGGTGGCCTTCGATCTGGCCACCCACCGCGGCTACGATTCCGATCATCCCCGCGTGGTGGGCGATGTGGGCAAGGCCGGCGTGGCCATCGATTCGGTCGAGGACATGAAAATCCTGTTCGACGGCATTCCGCTGGACAAGATGTCGGTGTCCATGACCATGAACGGCGCCGTGCTGCCGGTGCTGGCCGGTTATATCGTTGCCGCCGAGGAGCAGGGCGTTTCCCAGGATAAGCTGTCGGGCACCATTCAGAACGATATTCTGAAGGAATTCATGGTGCGCAACACCTACATCTATCCGCCGGCGCCCAGCATGCGCATCGTGGCCGATATCATCGAATACACCGCCAGGCACATGCCGAAGTTCAATTCCATCTCCATTTCCGGCTACCACATGCAGGAAGCCGGGGCCACCGCCGTGCAGGAACTGGCCTTCACCATCGCCGATGGCCTGGAATATGCCCGTTCGGCCCTGGCCAAGGGCCTGGATATCGACGCCTTCGCGCCGCGCCTGTCGTTCTTCTTCGCCATCGGCATGAACTTCTTCATGGAAGTGGCCAAGCTGCGCGCCGCCCGCCTGCTGTGGGCCCGGGTGATGAAGCAGTTCAATCCGAAGAACCCCATGTCGCTGGCCTTGCGCACCCACTGCCAGACCTCCGGCGTGTCGCTGACGGAAAAAGACCCTTACAACAACGTCATCCGCACCACCATCGAAGCCATGGCCGCGGTTCTGGGCGGCACCCAGAGCCTGCACACCAACGCCCTGGACGAGGCCATCGCCCTGCCGACGCCGTTCTCGGCCCGCATCGCCCGCAACACCCAGCTGGTGATCGCCGAGGAAACCGGCATTCCCCATGTGGTGGATCCCCTGGGCGGCAGCTACTACATCGAAAGCCTGACCCATGCCCTGGCCGAGCAGGCCTGGAGCCTGATTCAGGACGTGGAAGAGATGGGCGGCATGACCAAGGCCGTGGCCTCGGGCATGCCCAAGATGAAGATCGAGGAAGCCGCCGCCCGCCGCCAGGCCCGCATCGACCGCGGCGAGGAAGTGGTGGTCGGCGTCAACAAGTACCAGCCCAAGGACGAAGTGCCGGTCGAGATCCTCGATGTGGACAACGCCAAGGTGCGCGAGGCCCAGATCGCCCGTCTGAACCAGATCAAGGCCAGCCGCGATACCGCCAAAACCCAGGCGGCGCTGGCGGCGCTGACCGAGGCCGCCCGTTCGGGCGCGGGCAACCTGCTGGCCCTGGCGGTGGACGCCACCCGGGCCCGCGCCACCGTCGGCGAAATTTCCGACGCCCTGGAGGCGGTGTTCACCCGCCACCGTGCCGAGGGCCGCACCATTTCCGGCGTTTACGGCGGCGTTTATGAAGGCGACGACGGCTTCAGGAAAATCCAGGATGCCGTGGAAGGCTTCGCCAAGAGCGAAGGCCGCCGCCCGCGCATGCTGGTGGTGAAGATGGGCCAGGATGGCCACGACCGCGGCGCCAAGGTGATCGCCACCGCCTTCGCCGATATCGGCTTCGACGTCGATGTCGGGCCGTTGTTCCAAACTCCGGCCGAAGCGGCCCGTCAGGCCATCGAAAACGATGTTCATGTGGTGGGGGTGTCGTCGCAGGCTGCCGGCCATAAAACCCTGGTGCCGCAGCTCATCGCCGAGCTGAAGGCGCAAGGGGCCTCGGATATCATCGTGGTGGCCGGCGGGGTCATCCCGGTGCAGGACTACGACTTCCTGTATCAGGCCGGGGTGGCCGCAGATCG
>JAJZGK010000263.1 GCA_021798485.1 Pseudomonadota bacterium | reverse complement strand
GGCCAGGGCGGCGGCGGCGGGGCCGGCCAGGGCCAGGGTCAGGTCAGCGGCCGGGCGGACGGTCAGGCTGTCGCCGATATCGGGAAACACCGCCAGACTGTCCAGCAGGTGATAGCCGTCGGCCCGCCGGCCCACCACATGCAGGTAAAGATTGACCTTGGCCCGGGCCGGCCAAACCGTTTCAGTCATCCGTCTTGCCGGCCTTGAGCGGGGCCGGAAGGGTGCCGCCGTGGGCCAGTTCCTGCTCCAGCACCGCCTTTTCGTCGGCGTCGGGCTTGAAGACCAGGGCCCGCTGCCACTGGTAGCGGGCTTCCTCGTGGCGGCCGGTGGCCCACAGGGCATCGCCCAGATGGTGGTTGATGGTGGCTTCCTCGGGATGCAGTTCCACCGCCTTTTGCAGGGTGGCCACCGCCTTGGCGTAATGGCCGGTGCGGTAGTAGGCCCAGCCCAGGCTGTCGACGATATCGCCGTCGTTGGGCAGCTGTTCCACCGCCTTTTCGATCATGCGCTGGGCCCGTTCCAGATGCATGCCCTTGTCGATCCAGCTGTAGCCCAGATAGTTCAGCACATGCGGCTCGTCGGGCATCAGATCGAGGGCCTTCAGAAGGTCGGCCTCGGCCAGGGGCCATTGGCCGGCCCGCTCATAGGCGATGCCGCGCGAATAATAAAAGCTCCACTGGTTGCGTTCCGGCGCGGGGAACAGGGCGATGGCCTGGCTGTAGGCCGAGGCCGCCTCGATCCAGCGGTGGTGGCTGCGCAGGATGTCGCCCAGGGTGGAGAGGGCATCCAGCTTCACGGCGGGGATTTGCGCCAGCCGCTTCAGTTCGGCCACGGCGCCATCGGTATCGCCCATGCTGTCGAGATTGAGGGCGATGCGCAGCCGCGCCGTGGGATAGGCGGCGGCCGTGGGCTGGATCTTGGCGAAGATGGCATTGGCCTCGCCCAGGCGGCCCATATCCTGCAAAAGATCGGCCACCATGGCCTGGCAGCTGGGCAGATCGGGCTGCAGGGCCAGGGCCATATGGCCGAAGATCAGGGCCAGATCATTGGCCTCGCTCTGGCGCAGGGTGACGGCGCCGCTGAAATAGGCCTCGGCCAGGCCGGCCTTGGCGCTGTTCACCACGCGACCGCGTTGCGTATCCGAAAGAATGGCCGCGGTTTCCGGATGATCCAGGGCGTAGCGGCGCAAAAGATCCTGGGCCTTGTCGGCCTGTCCGGTGCGGCGGTAGAAGGCGGTGGCGGCCTCGACGCTGCGCAGGGCCAGACGCATGGTATTGCCCGACAGCGCCTGATAATCGCGGCTGGCGGCGGCGCGGCGGTCGGCCAGATCGTTGATCAGGGCCGAATGGAACAGGCGCAGGGGCTCATAGGCGGCCGAGCGGCGCAAGGGCTCCAGGGCGGCCAGGGCCTCGTCCACCCGGTCCTCGCCCATATAGGACCAGGCGGTGATCAAGGGCACCATCACCGCGTTCAGGCCGCGGCGCGGCAGCTTGGCCACCTGATCGCGGGCTTCGCTCCAATGGCCGTCGCGGGCGTCCTGTTCGGCCACCAGCAGGGCGGCCAGGGCGGCATCGGGATCGAAGCGCAGCAGCTGCCGGGCCACGGTTTCGGCCTCGGCCAGTTTGCCGTCGTCGGCCAGGGCCTGCAGGCTGCGCTGCAGCAGTTCCACGTTTTCCGGATCGGCGGCCAGCGCTTCCAGCAGATAATGCGCCGCCACCGTGGGGTCGTTCTGGCTTTGGGCGAAGCGTCCGGCCAGGAAAGCCCCGGCCGGAGAATCGCCCTGGTTGGCAAGGGGTTGGCCCAGCCGGTAACTCATGCCGTTCAGCCCGCTGCTACAAGAGGCCAGGGCAACGGGCAGTGCCGCCGCCAGGGCCAGGGCGCACAGGCGCTGCCGCAGGGTTGTTCCGCCAGCCGCCAATCCTTGCATATCCACCACACTCCACGAGACTAGGAACGACCCCCAAAAACCGGGGATGACCCGATTACATATTGGGATAATTCGGTCCGCCGCTACCCTCGGGCACCACCCAATTGATGTTTTGCGTGGGGTCCTTGATGTCGCAGGTTTTGCAATGCAGACAGTTCTGGGCATTGATCTGCAAACGCGGCGTTCCGGCGTCGTCGGTCATGATTTCGTAAACGCCCGCCGGACAATAGCGCTGTTCGGGGGCATCGTACAAAGCCAGATTGACCGACAAGGGCACGTCGGTGTCCTTCAGCTGCAGATGAATGGGCTGGTTTTCCTCGTGATTGGTGTTGGAGATGAACACCGAGGACAGCCGGTCGAAGCTGATTTTGCCGTCGGGCTTGGGGTAGGCGATCTTGGGGAAATCCGCCGCCTTGCCCAGCGCGCTGTGGTCCGGGTGGTGGTGGAAGGTCCAGGGGGCGTGGCCGCGGAACAGGTAGGTGTCGATGGCGGAGTAGGCGATGCCGGCCCACAGGCCCTTGTGGAACGACGGGCGGATGTTGCGGGCCTTGTAAAGCTCGCTCCACACCCACGATTCCTTCACCTTGTCCTGGTACGAGCCCACCTCGAAGGGGCCGCCCTCTTCCACCGTCAGCACCTCGTACACCGCCTCGGCGGCCATCATGCCCGATTTCATGGCGGTATGGGTGCCCTTGATCTTGGGCACATTCAGGAAGCCGGCGGTATCGCCGATCAGCAGGCCGCCGGGGAAGGTGAGCCTGGGCAGCGACTGCAGGCCGCCTTCCGACAGGGCGCGGGCGCCGTAGGCGATGCGCCGGCCGCCCTCGAAGGTGGGGCGGATGGCCGGATGGGTTTTGAAGCGCTGGAATTCCTCGAACGGCGACAGATGCGGGTTCTGATAATCCAGCCCCACCACGAAGCCCACCGCCACCTGATTGTTTTCCAGGTGGTAAAGGAACGAGCCGCCGTAGGTTTTGCTGTCCAGCGGCCAGCCGATGGTGTGCATGATGGTGCCGGGCTTATGCTTGGCCGGATCGATTTCCCACAGCTCCTTGATGCCGATGCCGTAGGTCTGCGGATCGGCGCCCTGGCGCAGGTCGAAACGCTCGAACAGGGTTTTGGTCAGCGAGCCGCGGCAGCCTTCGGCAAAAAGGGTCTGGCGGGCCAGAAGCTCCATGCCGGGGGTGTAATTGCCGGTGGGCTGGCCGTCGCGGCCCACGCCCATATCGCCGGTGGCCACGCCGCGCACCGCGCCCTGCTCGTCGTACAGCACCTCGGCGGCGGCAAAGCCGGGATAAACCTCCACGCCCAGTTCCTCGGCCTGCTGGCCCAGCCAGCGCACCACATTGCCCAGGCTGACGATATAATTGCCGTGGTTGTTCATCTGCGGCGGCGCCGGCAGGCGGATGGCCTTGCTTTCGGTCAGATAGACGAAATGATCGCTGGTGGCCGGGGTATGCAGGGGCGCGCCCTTGGCTTTCCAGTCGGGGATCAGCTCGTCGAGGGCGCGGGTTTCAATCACCGCGCCCGACAGGGTGTGCGCCCCCAGTTCCGATCCTTTTTCGATCACGCACACCGAAAGATCGCGTTCGCTGGCCAGGGCCAGCTGCCGCAGCCTGATCGCCGCCGCCAGGCCCGCCGGCCCGCCGCCCACGACGACCACATCAAATTCCATCGATTCCCGTTCCATTTGGACCCTCTTCCGAACCCTGAGACTCTGGTTTTGCCCCCTGCAGCCTTGGTTCTGACGACCAATTGAGCCGTTCTCTATACCATGTCTCGCGCCGGGTATCGACGGCCATCTGTGCACCGCACAGGGCAATCGGGTGAAGCCGATCGCCCTGTTTGATGGGCGTCCCTCAATCGCCGGGCGCTGGCGTACCGCCAGCTTGGCTTGCGCGCGAACGCCGCGCCATCGCGGCGAAGACGGTATGATGTAAAAACAACATCCGCGCGTTCATCCGATGACCCTGGTGCACCGCACCCCAAGGCGCTGGCCCAAAGCCGCCCGCCCGTCCGGCACAAACAGGGAGACGGATGACAAGGGCGGTGCGATCTTCTACTGTCCGGGGCGGGAGGCGCAGGCGGCCCGTACAGGATGGAAGCAGCATCGGCATGACCTTCGATATGTCGCCCCAGCATTTGTTGCGCTGGTACCTCGAGGCCGGGGTGGACGAAACCATCGGCGAGGCGCCGGTGGACCGTTATGCCCAGTCGCGGCTGCCGGCTGCGGCGCCGCTGCGCCCCGACAGGCCGCCCGCCGCCGCGCCGTCCAGCGCGCCTTCGGC
>JAJZGK010000262.1 GCA_021798485.1 Pseudomonadota bacterium | reverse complement strand
GCCACCCGTCTCTACCAGAATACCGCCAAGGTGCATTTCAACCAGCATACCGAAGGCCAGGGCCGCTTTGGCCGCCGCCTGATTTACGGCGGCCATATCATCAGCCTGGCGCGCTCGCTGTCCTTCAACGGCCTGGGCAACGCCTTCAAGCTGGTGGCCATCAACGGCGGCCGCCATGTGGCCCCCACCTTCGCCGGCGACACCATCTACGCCTGGACCCGGGTCGAGGCGCGGCTGGAACTGCCGGGCCGCACCGATGTGGGGGCGCTGCGTTTAAGAACCATCGCCGCCAAGGATCAGGCCTGCGCCGCTTTCCCCTTCAAGACCGAAGGCGGCAAGGATTATGATCCCAGCGTGGTGCTGGATTTCGATTATACCGTGCTGATGCCCCGCCGGGGATGACCGGCTCCGGACGGCGGAGCCTTCTGGGGCTCCGCCGGTCTTGGCGTTGACTCCGTGCGGTTGAGCGGTTAAACCGGTCGCGCATTGAGACACTCAGTTTTCGCGAAACTTTCAGTCCCAGAGGCTCGACGGTCGATAACGAATGTCGACGGGGTTCTGGGGGGCTCAACCTTGAGAGGCTTCCACATGACGTCGCGCACCAGGCCACTCTCTCCGCACCTGCAGGTCTATCGCCTGCCGCTTCTGGCATTGATGTCCATCACCCACCGCGCCACCGGCGTGGCGCTGGCGGCGGGCATGCTGCTGCTGGCTTTCTGGCTGGGGGCCGCCGCCCATGGCCCGGCCAGCTACGCCTTCGCCGCCGCGGTGATCGGCTCGCCCATCGGCTATCTCGTGCTGTTCGGGTTCACCGTCGCCCTCTACTACCACCTATGCAACGGCATCCGCCATCTGCTGTGGGATTCGGGCTGGGGTTTCGAGCTGCCGCGGGCTTACAAGTCCGGCTACATCGTGCTGGCGGCCACCGCCATCCTGACCGTGCTGACCTGGGCCATCGGCCTTTCGATCTAAGGAGGAACGGGGATGTCCCTTCGTACTGTTCTCGGCCGCGTCCGCGGCCTGGGTTCGGCCAAGTCCGGAACCCGCGAAGGCGCCATGCAGCGTCTGACCGCCATGGCCCTGGTGCCGTTGTGCCTGTGGCTGATCGCCTCGATCGTGTCCCATGTCGGCGCCAGCTATGAAACCATGCATGCCTGGCTCGGCTCCACCCACACCAGCGCCCTGCTGCTGTGCCTGCTGTTCGCCCTGGTGCTGCATGTGCAGCTCGGCCTGAAGATGGTGGTCGACGATTACGTGCATGGCGGCTGCGCCCATGCCGTGACGCTTCTGGCCATCAAGCTCGGCACCGTTCTGGTCGGCGTGTTCACCGCGGTGGCGGTTCTCCGCGCCGCCTTTGTTGGAGTGTAAACCCAATGGCTGCTTACAAGTTCGTCGATCACACCTACGACGTGGTGGTTGTGGGCGCTGGCGGCGCCGGCCTCAGGGCCACTCTCGGCATGGGCGCGGCCGGTTTCAAGACCGCCTGCGTCACCAAGGTCTTCCCCACCCGCAGCCACACCGTGGCGGCGCAGGGCGGCATCGGCGCCTCGCTCGGCAACATGGCCGAGGACAACTGGCGCTGGCACATGTACGACACCGTGAAGGGGTCGGACTGGCTGGGTGACCAGGACGCCATCGAATATATGTGCCGCGAGGCCGTGCCCGCCGTTTACGAGCTGGAGCATTTCGGGGTGCCGTTCTCGCGCACCGACGAAGGCAAGATCTACCAGCGCCCGTTCGGCGGCCATATGCGCAATTTCGGCGAAGCCCCGGTGCAGCGCGCCTGCGCCGCCGCCGACCGTACCGGCCATGCCATCCTGCACACGCTCTATCAGCAGTGCCTGAAGCATGACGCCGAATTCTACGTGGAATATTTCGCCATCGACCTGATCATGGATCAGAACGGCACCTGCCGTGGTTTGGTGGCCCTCAACATGGACGATGGCTCGCTGCACCGCTTCCGCGCCCACAAGGTGGTGCTGGCCACCGGCGGCTATGGCCGCGCCTTCTTCTCCTGCACCTCGGCCCATACCTGCACCGGCGACGGTCATGGTCTGGTGTCGCGCGCCGGTCTGCCGCTGCAGGACATGGAATTCGTGCAGTTCCACCCCACCGGCATCTACGGTTCGGGCTGCCTGATCACCGAGGGGGCTCGCGGCGAGGGCGGCTACGTCACCAACTCGGCCGGCGAACGCTTCATGGAACGCTACGCCCCCACCGCCAAGGATCTGGCCTCGCGCGATGTCGTCTCGCGCGCCATGACCATGGAAATCCGCGAAGGCCGGGGCGTTGGCAAGAACAACGACCACATCTACCTGCACCTGGAGCATCTGGGCGCCGAAACCCTGGAGCTGCGGCTGCCGGGCATCTCGGAAACCGCCAAGATCTTCGCCGGCGTCGATGTGACCAAGGAACCGATCCCGGTGCTGCCCACCGTGCACTACAACATGGGCGGCATTCCCACCAACATCCACGGCGAAGTGCTGCGTCCCACCAAGGACAACCCCGACGCCACCGTGGAAGGGCTG
Organism: Pseudomonadota bacterium; assembly: GCA_021798485.1. Taxonomy (GTDB): domain Bacteria; phylum Pseudomonadota; class Alphaproteobacteria; order Rhodospirillales; family Magnetospirillaceae; genus JAJZGK01. Next base: position 1,726 of record JAJZGK010000262.1, on the reverse strand, counting down.
ATGGCCATCGGTGAAGCCGCCTGCGTTTCGGTGCACGGCGCCAACCGTCTGGGCACCAACTCGCTGCTGGACATCGTGGTGTTCGGCCGCGCCGCCGCCCTGCGCGCCGCCGAGGTCTTGAAGCCCGGCCAGGCCCACAAGCCGCTGCCCGCCGACGGCGGCGATCTGGCCCTGTCGCGTCTGGACCGCGTCCGCCATGCCAACGGCTCGCTGCGCACCAGCGAAATCCGCCTGGCCATGCAAAAGACCATGCAGAACGACGCCGCCGTGTTCCGCACCCAGTCCTCGCTGGAGGAAGGGGTGAAGAAGATCGACGAGGTCTATGGCACCCTGCCGCAGCTGAAGATCACCGACCGCTCGCTGATCTGGAACTCCGATCTGATGGAGGCGCTGGAGCTGGAGAACCTGATGGACTGCGCCAAGGCCACCATCTATTCGGCCGAAGCCCGCAAGGAAAGCCGTGGCGCCCATGCCCGCGAGGACTTCTCCGAGCGCGACGACGTCAACTGGCTGAAGCACAGCCTGGCCTGGGTGGATGCCAGCGGCAAGGTGAGCCTGGACTATCGTCCGGTGCATACCTACACCCTGACGGACGAAGTCCAGTACATCGAGCCGAAGGCGCGCGTCTACTAAGACGCGCCCCGCCAGACATAAGGGACCGATCATGGTTGAATTCGCGTTGCCCGCCAATTCCAAGGTCCAGCCGGGGAAAAGCCACAAGGCTCCGGCTGGCGCCAAGAAGGTGAAGACCTTCAAGATTTATCGTTACGACCCCGATACCGGGGCCAATCCCCGCTGGGATCTGTTCGAGATCGATCTGGACGATTGCGGCCCGATGGTTCTCGACGCCCTGCTGAAGATCAAGAACGAGATCGACAGCACCCTGACGCTGCGCCGCTCCTGCCGTGAAGGCATCTGCGGCTCCTGCGCCATGAACATCGACGGGGCCAACACCCTGGCCTGCCTGAAGCCCATCGAGGACATCAAGGGCCAGGCGGTGATCTCGCCGCTGCCGCATATGCCGGTGGTCAAGGATCTGGTGCCGGATCTTTCGGTGCCTTACGCCCAGTTGGCCTCCATCAAGCCCTGGATGCAGACCCAGTCGCCGCAGCCGCCGGACCGCGAGGTGCTGCAAAGCCCCGAGGAACGCGCCAAGCTCGACGGCCTGTGGGAATGCATCCTGTGCTTCTGCTGCCAGACCTCGTGCCCCAGCTACTGGTGGAACGGCGAGCGTTATCTGGGCCCGGCGGTGCTGCTGCAGGCCGCCCGCTGGATCCACGACACCCGCGACGAGTTCACCGGCGAACGCCTGGACGCGGTGGAGGATGCCTTCCGGCTCTATCGCTGCCATACCATCATGAACTGCACGAACACCTGCCCCAAGGGTCTGAACCCGGCCAAGGCGATCGGCAGCATCAAGGAAATGCTGGCGGAACGCAGCGAATAAGCCGCGTCGCGCCATCATGAAAAAAGGCCGTGGAGGGGCTCCCTTCCACGGCCTTTGTTTTGCCCCTCCCGCGCGGTTCAGACCGGCCAACCGTTGAGGTGGCGGGTTGGCCGGTTTCCAGCGAGCCTTGAGCGAGCGGCCAAGGCGGCGGATGCCGCCGCCCGGCGAGGGACGATACAACCGGTCAATTCATTGGCCGGTTGGTATCAGTTGCCACCGACGGAGCGGACCCACCGGGTATGAAACTGCTGGTAAGCCGTCTGACCTGGTTTCTTTCTA